>JBGPSI010000146.1:0-12523 GCA_041490045.1 Bradyrhizobium sp. | reverse complement strand
CCGCCAGCCGCATCGCCCGTCAAGCGCGCACCCAGCGTCCACCGCATCCCGCTCCGCGTTTCGTGACGTTGCGCAACGCCCCTCCAAAGGAGCGGGACGGCTGCGGATATAAGGTGATTTGCGCCTTCGGAAAATCAGAATATTTTTTCGAAAGGGGCTGGACAGAGGGGTCCGAAAATCGCGCAGGTGATTTGCCCGTCGGGTTGGGCCAGCCACTTCCGCTCTACCCCCTGTGACCAGACATGGTCAGCATCGGTCGGGATGTCTCAAAGGTGCCACTTCCGGACTCATGCACCGCAGCAAATAGAACTCTTATTTTACCACCTCATCGGCGGGAAAAGCGGCGTCGTTGTGGGCGAGCGCTGAGAGACTCTTGAGCCGACGGGGAAATCGGACCGCGCGCAAATCTGGATTCGTTCGACAATTGGGATAAGGTTGCGCTACTTGCGCAGAACAATTGAAAATGACATTCGGGAGGAAATGATGCTCGACACCACGCTTGACGCGCGCGTCCAAGTTTTTCTCGACAAATTCGAAGCCGCGCTTGCGGCGGGCGATCTCGACGCCGCCGCGGGAATGTTCGCGCCGGAATGCTACTGGCGCGACCTTGTTGCGTTCACCTGGAACATCAAGACGATGGAAGGCCGCGATCAGGTCCGCGACATGCTCGCGCATTGCCTCGCGCGCGTGAAGCCGCGCGACTGGAAAATCGCCGAGGGTGAGACAGCAACCGAAGCCGGCGGCGTGACCGAGTCCTGGATCTCGTTCGAGACCGAGGTCGCGCGCGGATATGGACTCATCCGGCTGCAGAACGGCCAGATATGGACGCTGCTGACGACGATGGTCGAGCTAAAGGGCCATGAGGAAAAGGCCGGCTTCACCCGACCGCTCGGTGCCAGGCACGGCGTCAATCCCGGCGCCAAGACGTGGAAGGAATTGCGCGACGAGGAAGTCGAGCAGCTCGGCTTCAAGACCCAGCCCTACGTGCTCGTCATCGGCGGCGGCCAGGGCGGTATTGCGCTCGGGGCGCGGCTGCGCCAGCTCGGCGTGCCCACGATCATCGTCGAAAAGAATGCACGTGCGGGTGATTCCTGGCGCAACCGCTACAAGTCGCTCTGCCTGCATGACCCCGTCTGGTACGACCACCTGCCCTACATCGATTTCCCCAAGAACTGGCCTGTCTTCTCGCCCAAGGACAAGATCGGCGACTGGCTGGAGATGTACGCCAAGGTCATGGAGCTGAACTACTGGACGAACACCACAGCGAAGCACGCCAGTTGGGACGACGCCAAGAAGGAATGGACCGTCGTCGTCGAGCGCGATGGCAAGGAGATTACGCTGCGGCCCAAGCAGCTTGTGTTCGCGACTGGCATGTCCGCCAAGCCGAACATGCCGCAATTCAAGGGCATGGCAACCTTCAAGGGGGAGCAGCATCATTCCTCGCGCCATCCCGGTCCCGACCGCTACCGGGGCAAGAAGGTCGTCGTAATCGGCTCGAACAATTCCGCGCATGACATCTGCGCGGCGCTCTACGAGGCCGGCGTCGACGTGACGATGGTGCAGCGCTCGACGACCCACATCGTGCGCTCGGATTCGCTGATGGAGAGCCTCGGCGATCTCTATTCCGAACGCGCCGTCCGCGGCGGCATGACGACGGCCAAGGCCGATCTGGTCTTTGCCTCCCTGCCCTACCGGATCCTGAATCAGTTCCAGAAGCCGGTCTACGACAAGATCCGCCAGGATGACGCCGCTTTCTATGCCGGGCTGGAGAAGGCCGGCTTCAAGCTCGACTTCGGCGACGACGATTCCGGGCTGTTCATGAAATATCTGCGCCGCGGCTCGGGCTATTACATCGACGTCGGCGCCTCGCAACTAATCATTGACGGCAAGATCAAGCTGGTCACCGGCCAGGTCGAGGAAATCACGCCCGACGGTGTCAGGCTCGTCGACGGCAAGGAATTGCCGGCCGACGTGATCGTCTATGCCACCGGCTACCGCTCGATGAATGGCTTTGTCGCCGATCTGGTAAGCCAGGAAACAGCCGACAAGGTCGGCAAGGTCTGGGGGCTCGGCTCGGATACAACAAAGGACCCCGGCCCCTGGGAAGGCGAACAGCGCAACATGTGGAAGCCGACGCAACAGGAAGGCCTATGGTTCCACGGCGGCAATCTGCACCAGTCGCGCCATTACTCGCAATTCCTTTCCCTGCAGTTGAAGGCGCGCTACGAGGGTATCCCGACGCCGGTCTATGGCCTGCAAGGCGTCCATCACAAGGCCTGAGGTTGCAACGCACATAGCGGGGCCCGCACCCGTTGCGGGCCCCTCATCGGCGCTCTCCTGTTGCCGCCTAGCGCGCCGGCAGCTGTGGTTCCTGGACCCGCTGCGTCGTGGCTTGCGGCCGCGCCGTGCCTTGCCGCGATGGAGATGTGGGCGCCGGCTTGCGCGCCGGTGCTGCAGCCAACCGTGGCGGAGGTGCTGATATTCTGGGCCGCAGGTCCTGCTCGGAGACCTTGGCACTGAGGCGGGAGATCTGCTCCTGGCTCGCCTTGAGCTGCTCGGCGATGCTCGCATTGTCGCGGGTCATTTGTTCCTGGCTGGCCTTGAGCTGCTCGATTCCTTGCCCCACGGTTGCGAGATCGCGCGCCATCGACTGGAGCAACTGTGTCACCTCGGGCGACAGGGCGGCGGCCGGTGCGACATCTACCGCTGCGGTCCGAGCAGGAGGTGCTGGCTGTGGCGATGCGGTCTGCGGCGCAGCCGCCTGAACGGCAGGCGGGCCCGGCTGCGCGGAGAACCCCGGGTTTTCGAGCGGCAGCGATGAAGTCGCGACGAGCCGCGGCGTCCACCTCGCGACGATCCGCTTGGCCGTATCGCCGTAGGGCGACTGCCAAACGATGGCTGCAGCAAAAATGCACGCTGTCAAAATCAGGCCGGTGAAGCCGCGTACCGCCCGCCCGCCACGCGACACCCGCTTGACCGGGCCCCCGGGGCGAAACGTCTCCACGCGCGTCTGCTGCATGCCCGCGATCTGTTCATCCGCGCGCGCGAGCTGTTCATAAAGGTTCGCGAGCTGTTCGTCGACGCGCGCGAACAAGGCATGGCGCGTATCGGTTTGTTCGGGGTTCAGCGTGGTATCCATTAGCGCTCCGTACCAGTCTACCCGCATAGCGAAGGTCGCGGATTTTTTCAGGTCGACGCTGTCTTGCCCACACTCCACGCCGGTTTGACCAAAGGAAGGCTGTACGATGGAAAGTCTAGGGCTCCGATGCAACAGCTTTTCGGGAACCCGGCTTGGGAAGAGCGTGGACAGCACGACAGGTGCGCCGCGGCATGGAGGCACGAACAGATCCGCCCCTCACGTTGTTTGGTGAAATCATCGGCAGCCATTTCCGTTGACGCGACGGATCATGTTTCCCGTCCGCCCCAATGTCTGCTCCGGGTCCGCTATTGCGCCGTGCGGGTTCGGCCTTGCTCAGTCACCGCTGAGGTGTGGGACGGCGACGCGAGCGTATCAGCACTCCACCCAGAGCGAAGCCATCAGCGATGTGACGGCAAGCAGGATAATGGTGGCGCCGTACAGATACGCCGCGGTGGAAAGCCCGATCAGCGGAACCGATAGCCCGGCCGCGACCGCCGGCAGGCTGAAGGCCAGATAGGACTGCACGTAGAACGCGGAAAAGCAGCCCGGCCCGCTGGTGCGGCTCGGCCGTCGGCAGCAATGCGCGAAACGTTCCCGAGAAGGTCGATCCAAACCCCGCACCGGCGATCACGGTCCCGACCAGCAATGCTGCGACCTGCTGCTGCGGGATTCCGAACATGGAGTATTTTCTTTGAAAACGGAACCAGCCGGTTGGGCGCCGTGAATCGGACGTTCCTGAAGCCCGAACACGCCGCAATATTGGCGAAAGGCTTTTTCAGGGTCTAAGAGTGTGTTCGAAGACGCCATCCAAGGCGTCGACTTCAGGGGCTTTGGAAGTCGTCAAAGTAGCATCGGCAACAAAGCTTAGGCGGTACATGGGCAGCCGTACGCCGCGCAAACGAGGAACAAGATGCAAAAATCCAAGACCTGCCCGAAGTGTAAAAACACCGAAATCATTAGCATTCCAGGCGAAGTTCGCGCTTTCGGAGCTGGAAACAACATCTCTGTTGGAGCGAGCATCTTTAGTGCCGTTAAGGTAACGCGATATCTTTGCGCCTCTTGCGGCTTTAGCGAAGAATGGATCGAGTCGGCCGACGATATAGCCAAGATTAAAAAGAAATACCTCTCGTGAGAGCGACAGCTGGCATGAAGCCGAATCGGAGATGTGCCTGCCGGCGCGCTTACTCCGTTGGTGCGGTCGGCGGGCTGGTGTTGAGAAGCTGGGAAACGGCGGTGACCAGCTGCGCTGGTGCGAACGGCTCGCTTAGGAGGACATTGTTAGGCACGCCCCTTGACGCCCAATCGTCCGCCGCGGCACCGGTCATGTAAACGACAGGAAAGGCGGGATCGATCTCCCGGTCGGCGCGGGTTAGCTGCGAGGTGGTGCGGTGAGGCCGGGCGCCTAACGACGCTCCGCGTGATACCGACAAAACTGCTTTCGCGTCGCGAGGCAGAGGGTGTGACAATCGAAGAAAAGTCCTCGCGGCCCAAAGCGAACTGCGGTCCGGCAAGTCATGCCTGACTCGAGTTGCGTCCAAAGGCTACGAATACAAGTCCGAATGCAACAATCGTCACAATGTTGAGTATCCCGGAAAGGTTGGTGTTGGCCAGGTACAGCGTGAGTAATTCCGACCGGGTCGGCTCATACATATCGATCGCTCGCGAGATCATCGCACCAAGAGCCGCTGTCATCGCTACGACTGCGGCGACCCTGACTATTCTTCGTCGGATAGGTGAAATTGGCGCCTGGGAGACGGCTTGGATAGCCTGGCGCTCTTCGAGGCTTGTAATCCGTTCGCTCGTTGGCGGCAGGGTGGCGAGGATTGGGCGCAAGCGGCGCAACAACAGCTGGCGGGAAAGTACAAAAGCCGGATAGATCGAAAGCATCATGGAGATCATCGCGCCTATCCCGACCAGTCCCGGGCGGTAATAACGATACATCCAGAGCGACAAGGCCGCCCCCAACAAAGCCGATAGAGCGATCCAAGTTGCGCCGGTAATCCAAAGTACGGGTCCGACCGTAGACGAGGCGATTGCGAGAATCGCAGCCTTCTGCGCCTCGGTCACAAGAAAGTGCCTTCTGGAGCCGAGCAGCCAAGTATTTGGCGCGCGGTAAACATAACCGCCTGGGACTGGCTTGAAAAACACGACGGATTTTCTGAATTCGGTCACGGACGTCTCTTATGCGGTTTTGGGCAATTAGGAACATCGGTTCAAAAGCGCTTCACGTCTTGAACAGTTCGGTACGTCTCTCCGTTACATTTGCAAACCATCGCAACCTCAATAATATCAGCCAGCTGCTGCAACATTGACCGCAACTTGATTATAGGCTGTTTAATGTGGGCTCTCCCAGAGAGCGGCGTTCGCTGGTTTCGAGGAGGGGCATCAGAGGAGGGGGGCGTCATATGGCCAGGGTTTTTCTTCCGACGGTAAGAGCAAGCGGTATCGCGGTTATGTATTCCGTCGATCAAGCAGTCGGTTCGGGCGGAGCAAATCGCCGCGACGATGTCCTTCTGGTACAATTTTTCCTCCTCATTGCCCGGGATTCAGATGCCAGAGGAAATCAAGGGTTCACCCCTCCCGGACAAAAAACAATAACAACTGACGGCGTTTTCGGGCCACAAACTGCCGCTTACATCAAATTTTTCCAGGAAGACACAAATCGGCGCATTTCTGTTGGCGGTAGGTTCGTTGCCGATAGTCGGATCGACCCGCTGGACGGCAAGCTTCGGGGTTCGCAGAAAGGCGGCTTGCTGACGATGGCCTCGCTGAATTTCGAGTACCTTAATCGCCAGGGAACGGGATTTCACTCAAACATCAGCATAGATCCTCGTTTTCCAATCGGATTAAAGAAATCATTGTTCATTAACTGAGTGATGCGTGATCTTCCGAGGATTGCAAGGACGATTCAGGCTCGCTGGATAGCGGTAGGTTAAGCCACCGGCGCGCTTTTGCCGCGGATCAAATCCGACGCCTTGTCGGCGATCATCATGGTCGAGGCGTTGAGATTGGCCGAGATCATCCGCGGCATGATCGAGGCGTCGATCACGCGCAGGCCCTGCAGCCCGTGGACCCGCAGCTGATCGTCGACCACGGCCCATTTGGCGTCGGCCGGGCCCATCATGCAGGTACAACCGGGATGGAAGGTCGTGGTGCCGCGCTGCGTCGCTGCGGCAAGGAATTCGTCGTCGCTCTCCACCCCGGGTCCGGGGAAATCCTCGTAGGCATAATAGGGCGCGAGCGGCGCGGACTTGAGCAGCCGCCGCGCCAGCTTCATGCCGGCGACGATGACGCGGCGGTCGAGTTCGGCGGTGAGATAATTGGTCTGGATGATCGGCGGCGCAAACGGATCGGCCGAGCGGAGACGGACATAGCCGCGGCTCTCGGGGCGCTGCTGCCAGGAGGCGACCGTCATGCCCGGCTCGTCCTCGAGCTGGCCCTGCACGCCTTCCTTGTAGCTCGCGGGTGTAAAGGTCAACTGCAGGTCGGAACTCTCGGTGGTCTCGCCGGAGTGCCAGAAGCAATAGACCATGGTCGGCGACAGCGACAGCAGGCCGCGCCGCGTCGTCGCCCATTTCAGCGCCTCGACCCACAGGCTCAAGCCGCGCCTGAGTTCGTTGATGGTCTTGATGTTCTTGACCCGCGCCACCGTGCGCGGCGCGTAATGGTCCTGCAATCCCTCGCCGACGCCGGTGAGCGCGTGCCGCACCTCGATGCCGTGCGAAGCCAGCAGATCAGGCGAGCCGATGCCCGACAATTGCAGCAGCTGCGGCGAGTTGTAGGTGCCGCCCGCGAGGATCACTTCCTTAGCCGCACGCACTTCGAACGGCGTGCCGCCCTTCCCGCCCTTGACGTAGCGCACGCCGACCGCGCGCTTGCCTTCGAAAATGATGCCGGTGGCGTGCGCGTGGGTCTGCACATGGACATTCGGCCGCTTGCGCGCCGGATGCAGGAACGCGGTCGCCGCACTGACGCGCCGGCCGTTCTGGATGGTGCGCTGGGCGTAGGATACGCCCTCCTGGATCGCGCCGTTGTAATCGGGGTTTTTTGGAATGCCGAGGCTGATCGCGCCGGCCATGAACGCCTCGCACAGCGGATCCTGCCAGTCCATGGTGGTGACGGTCAGGTTGCCCTCGCGCCCGCGGTAGGCGTCCTCGCCCTCGCCGACGCGCCGCTCCAGCCGCTTGAAATAGGGCAGCACGTCCGGATAACCCCAGCCGCGATTGCCGAGCTGCGCCCAGGTGTCGAAATCCTGGCGCTGGCCGCGGTTATAGATGTGGCCGTTGATCGAAGAAGAGCCGCCGAGCGTCTTGCCGCGCGGCGCGTAAATGCTGCGGCCGCCGGTCCAGGGCCCCGGCTCCTGCTGGTAGGCCCAATTGATGCTCTTCATGTGAAAGGTTTTGATGAAACCGGCCGGCAGATGGATATAGGGATGCCAATCCCTGGGGCCGGCTTCGAGCACACAAATCGTGGTGGCTGGATCTTCGCTCAGCCGGTTGGTCAGCACCGAGCCGGCGGAGCCCGCGCCGACGATCACGTAGTCGAATGTATCCATCGTTTCCGTCCCTGGCGTCTTTGCTTTTTGACGCGTTTTCTTAACGCGAACCGGTACCCACCCCGGATCAAGTCCGGGGCAGGCTTTCGCTCGAAAACGCTATGCACGCGGCTTCTCGTTCAGTTGATAGGTCAGATGCGCCTTCACCGTCGGCCATTCGCTGGCGATGATGCTGTAGACCACGGTATCGCGCAGCGTGCCGTTCGGTGCAATCTGGTGGCTGCGCAGGATGCCGTCCTGCTTGGCGCCCAGCCGCTCGATGCCGCGCCGGCTCTGGTGGTTGAAGAAATTGGTGCGGAACTCGACCGCGATGCAATCGAGTTTCTCGAAGGCATGTGCGAGCAGCAGCAGTTTGCACTGCGTATTGAGCGCGCTGCGCTGCACCCGCATGGCGTACCAGGTCGAGCCGATCTCGACCCGCCGGTTCGACGCATCGACGTTCATGTAGGTGGTCATGCCGGCGATCCTGCCGTCGGCACCGAACACCGTGAACGGCAGCATGGCGCCCGCCGCCTGCAATCCAAGCCGGCGATCGATCTCCTTGCCCATGCCTTCAGGCGTGGGGACAAAAGTGTACCAGAGCTTCCACAGCTCGCCGTCCCTCACCGCTTCCGTCAGCCCGCCGACATGATCGTGCGACAGCGGCTTGAGCTGTGCATGCGGGCCGCTCAGCGTCACCGGTTCAAGCCAGGGCATTTTGTCGCTCCATTGTTGATGCGGTCAGAGGCCTTGACGATCCCTCCGTCATTCCGGGATGGTGCGTAAGCACCAGACCCGGAATCTCGAGATTCCGGGTTCGATGCTTCGCATCGCCCCGGAATGACGGGTGCGCCTATCCTGCTCGTTATCATCACTTGTTCAGAAAATTCAGCGGCAGGCCGGGCCGCGCCCAGTCCATCGCGATCAGCTCGCCCTTGCCGGACAACGTGATGTAGGCGGTCTTCAGTTCCGGGCCGCCGAAGGCGATGTTGGTGGTGACGCGGTCGCCGGTCGGCACCTGCTCCACCAGCCTGCCGTCGGGCGCGATCACGGAGATGCAGCCCGAGATCAGGGTCGCCACACAGACATTGCCGCCGGCCTCCACCGCCAGCGAATCGAACATCTGGTAGCCGCCGAGCCCCGCGAT
The DNA here is from genome assembly GCA_041490045.1 of Bradyrhizobium sp. Taxonomy (GTDB): domain Bacteria; phylum Pseudomonadota; class Alphaproteobacteria; order Rhizobiales; family Xanthobacteraceae; genus Bradyrhizobium. Next base: position 3,703 of record JBGPSI010000146.1, on the reverse strand, counting down.
CGGCTTGCCGCGCTCGCCGCGATAGATAACGTCGCGCGGCTTGATCGTACCGGGCTCCGAGACTTCATAGGCCCATAGTCGCGCCGTCGGCGTCTCCGCGATGTAGACGGTGTTCTCGTCCGGCGACAGGCCGATGCCGTTGGCGGGCAATACGCCGTGCACCGCCTCGACGATCTCCTTCATGCCGGGCTTGATGTAGTAGAATGCGCCGACATCCATGTCGCGGGCGCGGCGCTTGCCGAGATCGGAGAACCACAGCCCTCCCTGCCTGTCGAACACGAGGTCGTTCGGCCCGCGCAGACCATGCTCGCCGCATTTGTCAACGACGGTTTCGACCTTGCCGCTTTGCAGATCGACGCGCTGGATCGAGCCGCCTCGATAGTCCTCCGGCTGCGGTCCCGGCATGATGGTGCTGCGAGTCGGAATCCAGGAGAAGCCGCCATTGTTGCAGACATACATCTTGCCGTCGGGCCCAAGCGCGGCGCCGTTGGGGCCGCCGGGAATCTGCGCGACCACCTCCTTGCGGCCGTCGGGCCAGACCCGGGTCAGCCGCTGCCCGCGGATTTCGACCAGCACCACCGAGCCGTCCGGCATCACCACCGGACCCTCCGGAAATTCCAGACCGGTGGCGAGCACGCGAACGTTGGGCATTGAAATCCTCCCGGCTTTTTTCCAAGGCGAGGCGGATTTCAAGCTCATTTCCGCACGCGCAACAGTTTCGTTGCGCCATGTTATGGCAAAGTCGCTATCGCTTGCCAAGCAACCACCGGCCGAGAGCCGCGCAAGGCAGCCCCGCGTGAGGATTACTCCTTAACCGGCACCCAGATCTCGAGCCCGCCATTGCCGGTGAGCGGATCGAAATTCTCGTCGTAGCGCTCGAAGCTGGGCGCGTCGGCGGCCTTCAGACCGGACGCCGGCAGCCAGTGATTCCAGATCGTGTTGACGGTGCGGCGGATGGTCGAGATGTGGTCGGCATGGGTGAAGATTGCATATCGCTGTTCCGGAATCCGCACCTTCGCAAATTCGCGCGGCAGGTCGGAAAAATCGGACACTTCGACGCCGGCGATGTAATCGAAATTTCCGGCATCGTCGCCGTTGCAGCAGACGCCGTAGGCGACCTTGCCGATGCGGCCGGGAATATCGTCCACCGCCTGGCGGAAGCGCTGCCACTGGCCGGGAATGCCGGCCCCGTTTTCGTGATTATAGCGCTCGCCGATGCCGGCGACGAGCAGCGGCTTGCTGGTTTCAAAACGCGGCGCCTGAAGATTGTCGGTGAGAGTTGAGTCCATCTGGATCGGCTCCTGAAGCTTGAGATGATCGAGGCACGTTGCGGCACGCACCGTTTCGGGCGTGACTCCAAAATGGTCGCGGAACGCGCGGGTGAATGCTTCGTGAGAGCCGTAATCCGCATCCAGCGCCAGTGCGAGGATATCGGGCGCGCCGGCGGCGAGCGCACGCGCCGCCTCGCTGAGCCGGCGGGCCCGCACATAGCGCATCACCGACAGCCCGGTCGCGGCGGCAAACGCCCGGACCATGTGAAAGCGCGAGATGCCGGCGACGCCGGCGATCTCGTCCAGCGTCAGTGCATCGGCAAGATGGCTTTCGATGAACCAGAGCGCTTTCTGGGCCGGATTCATGGACGATGGTGTCCTCGTTCGAAGCGCGCCCATCATGACCCTCTCGCGCGCGCCGCGTTTGACAGTCATTGCTCTTGTTGTCGCCTTTGCGGAGTCGTCATGCCCGGGCATGTCCCGGGCATCTACGTCTTGACGGACCCGCAGCAGGAAGAACGTGGATGGCCGGGACAAGCCCGGCCATGACGGAGACGGGATTCCTTCACTTCGCGCCCTCTTTCGCCGCCGGCGCATCCTTGGCCGGCGGCGCGGCCTTCTTCTGCTCCTCGGCCGCCTTCCTCTGCGCGGCCTGCAGGTCGTCGACGGTCTTCTGCAGGGAGGCGAGGCTGCCCTTCAGCGCCTCGATCTGCCGATTGGCGGCGTCCAGTTTCTGCTGATGGTCGGCGCCGAGTTTTGAAATCGTCTTCTGCAGGAAATCGACATTGCTCTGCAGGCAACTGGTGCGCCGCTCCATGGTCTTTTCGACGGTGCAGATCTCGATACCGGGAACATCCTGCGCCGTGGCACGGCCGCCAGAAAGCCAGCAGGACGTCACAAGTACGGAGGCGACGAGAACGATCCGGCCGATCATCGAAATCCTCACGTGAATCCCCAACTGATTGGAGTTGCGCCCGACCACGGTCAATTTGTTGCGAGCGAACGGCGAGACGGCGAAGATACCATACCGAAACCTCATTCGCGCGTTGAGGTTTTGTGGTCGAGACCCCAGTTAAGGGGACGACGGGGCGCAGGGATGGAGCGCAAGAGGGTGCTTGCGCGTCTTACGGAGAGTAGCGGGATGGCAACGCGGGAACGACGTCTGGCTGAATTCAATGGCGAGGGACAACCGCCGCCGGATCAGCCGGTCCAGGTGCTATGCGAAGATCATAGCGGAACCTATCAACTGCCGTTCGCCTGCCGTTTTGTCGATGGCGAGTGGCGCAACAATGAATCGGGCGGCACCGTCGAGGCGACCGTGGTCGGCTGGCGCCTGGGCGCGCCTGATTTCAGGCGGGCCTCCGATTTCAAGCGAAGCGGCTGAACCCCCGGCGTCCCCTGTACCAAAATGCGACGGGAACCGGAGACGTTTTAAGGTTCGGAACGCGGCCGGAACGAACCGCGTCCGAATCAGCGGCCGGGCGCCGTACTCCGTTGTTCACGGCTAGATATCGGCAGTACCCCGATACGCCGCGCTACATCCAGCACGACCGCGATCGGCCGCAGCCAGCGGCCGACGACAAAGGTTAATTCTTCCGGGGAGAACATACCGCTATTTCCACGGCGTGACCGGCGGCACCTTGTCGGTGGCCGGAGGCATGTCGACGGTCTTGAAATCGGCCGGGCTGACGATTTCGAGATACTCCATGTCCGGAGAGTAATCGAACAGGTAGTGCACGATCCCCGGCCGCTGATGCACGACGTCGCCGGCCTGCACCAGGGTCGGCTTGTCCTCATACATGAAGCGCGCCCAGCCCTTGGTCATGATGACGATCTGGAAGTCGCATTCGTGCTTGTGCCAGCCGGTGCCGTCTTCCGGCGGCATGTCGGGATTGGCCTTGACCAGATGGCAGATCACCTGGCCGCCGGTGGCGGCCGCGATGCCGAGATCGCGATACAGGAAGAAGTCGCGCAGACCCCCGCCCTTGAAGTCGGTGTCATCAGGTTTGACGTGGGAAAATTTGCTGACGACCGCGTGCTGATTCATCTGAAGCCTCCACCGTTCTTTCGCGAGACCGCGACAATCGCCGGCGTCCAATTTTTTGGCAGCGCGGATCGGCGCGTTCGAAGCCTGATTGTGCTATGCGAAAATCACGCCAGCCGTGCTGCGGCGCGGCGAATTCGCTTAGGCCAGCCGCGACTGCGCGGAAGCGCTTGGATGCAATCTGAAATTCAAGCCGGGCGACGTGCGGCCGTCACCACCGGCTCGCGGGTGCCGGCCCTGGAAACACGCCGGTTGAGAACAAGTTGAGCAAGGCGTGCCCGCTGCTTGAGCCCCGCAAACAGGCAGCCGGGCGCGCGCGCTGCCTAATATTCGACCTCGAGCTCCTCGATGTCGGCGGGCTCGGCCTTCGCCGCCTCGATCCATTCGG
>JBGPSI010000145.1:0-12646 GCA_041490045.1 Bradyrhizobium sp. | reverse complement strand
GGTCAGCAACGGGTGCAGCATCTTGATCGGCGCCTTGAACATCTCGACGAATTCGAGCAGGCCCTGCGTCGTGCGATTGAGGCCGCCGGAGTACGAGTAGGCGTCGGCATCGTTCTGGCCGAAGAATTCGAGCTTGCGGATGTCGACCTTGCCGACCAGAGACGAGATGTCCTGGTTGTTCTCGTCACCGGGCTCCGTCTTCGCAATCGCGATCTGCCGCAGGCGCGAGGGCTGGATCCTGGCGACGCGGAACCGCGAAATGTCGCCACCGAAGGCCTCGAGCCGCTTGTAGCACCACGGACTCATCAGCCCGCTGAGGCGGCGGCGCGGAATGCCGTATTTCTCCTCGATCATCGGCCCCAGCGATTCCGGATCGAACAGGCTGAGCGGGCTCTCGAAGACCGGACTGAGTTCGTCGCCGGCCTTCAACACATAGATCGGATGGACCTCCATCAACGACTTCAGCCGCTCGGCGAGCGACGACTTGCCGCCGCCCACCGGCCCCAGCAGATAGAGAATCTGCTTGCGTTCTTCGAGGCCTTGCGCGGCGTGCCGGAAGAACCCGACGATGCGCTCGATCGTTTCTTCCATGCCGTAGAATCCGGCGAAGGCCGGATAGGCCCGCATGGTTCGGTTCAAAAAAATACGGCCAAGGCGAGGATCCTTGGCCGTGTCGATCATTTGAGGTTCGCCGATCGCCGCCAAGAGCCGCTCAGCGGCATTGGCATATCGCATCGGATCGCCTCGACACGATTCCAGATATTCCGCCATCGACATGTCGGTTTCGCTTCGAGCTTCGAAGGAGCGAGCGAAAGCGTTGAACAGAGAATCGTTGTACATGATCCTTCTCCTCTGCAGTTTGTTGGAACTACTGGAACGCGAGGCAAAGGTTCCGTATGACCGCCGCCCGTCCCTTCACGAATCAGCACCTGGACATGGGTTCGATTGAACACGCGACAGACTTCGCCGCGCAATGCATGCCGCGGGCAGCGACTGGGTTATAAGCAGGCAATTTGCCGAATAATTGGGCGAACGGGTCGCCCTCGCCGGAACTTGATGTGATTTCGGAATGATTTACGAAGGTGTTACCGCGCCGCAACAGCAACGCGCTTTAAAACTAGGCTCCGGCAAACTACGGAGCGTCTGCCGTTCGCCTCCAAAGTTCCACTTGAAACTATGTCAGCGAAGCTGATGCATCGGCCTTTCCAGGAGTTCCCTGCAAGTTGTTCCCGTTCGAGCTAACCCCGCAGCCGCCGCGTCAACACCGCAACGAAGCGGTCGGCATCGGCCTCGTCATTGAAGACGTGGGGCGAGATGCGCATGCGGTCCAGACGCGCCGCAACATGGACGTCTTCGCTCGCAAGGCCGTTGACGAGGTCCGCCGGCATCCCACCTTCGAAGCCAAGGCTCAGGATATGCGGTGCCCGTACGCGAGGTTCCGGCACGCCGACGCCGATCTCGCGTACGCCGTCTGCGATCCGCTCCGTCAGCATCCGCAGGCGTTGCACGACCGCCGCCGGGCCCCAGTCAGCCATCATTTCCATGCCGATCGAAGCCATCTCCATCGTTATGAAGTGGTCGCGCTCGCCCATGTCGAAGCGCCGCGCATCGGGAACGTAGCTGACATTGGCGAAATAGACCCTGTTCTCGGCGCGCACATCCCTGCGGCCGAACGCGGTCTGCTCCAGCGGAATACCGCCCTGATGCCGCTTCGCAATGTAGATGAACGCCCGGCCGTACGGCCCAAGCAGCCACTTATAGGTCGGGAAGATGACGAAATCCGGATCGAGACGCCTCACATCCATCGTCAGCACGCCGGCGCTGTGCGTTGCGTCAATCAGGAAGCCCGCTCCCCGCTGCCGGAGTGCTGCGCCCACTTTCTCGACGTCGATTAGCCCGCCGTCCGACCAGTGCACCGATGAGATGGAGGCAAGGCTGACCGGCGGAGCACCCGGTCGTTCGATGGCGGCGAGAACGCCGGAGGTCCAGTCGCCGTCGTCCGGCCGGCGGATCGTCTCGACGGCAAAACCTTGCGCATCCGCCCGCCCTTGCCATTCAAGCACCGGCGAGGAATGGTCGTTTTCCAGAACGAGGACGCGGGTGCCGCGCTCGATGGTCAAAACCTTCGCCGCGGTCGCGACGCCGTAGCTGATCGAGGGGATGAGCGCGACGTCGGCGGGATCGGCATTGATCAACCGGGCTGCGGCGGTGCGCGCGCGCTCGTGCTGTTCGTTGGCGAAGCCGGCCTCCAACGTCCAGGGTCTCCCCTTGCGCCCAACCGCGGCGCGGGCGGCTTCCTGCGTTCGCAGCGGCAGCGGGCTGTAGGAGGCCGAGTTCAGGTAGCAGATATGCCTGGGCATATCGAACAGGGCGCGTTGCGAGGCAAGCATCATGGTCCCGCCCTGGCTCCGGATGGCTTCGTCGCTGCTCGTCGCAATGACGGAGTTGTCAAAACGCCGTATAGCCGCCGTCGATCACGAAACAGTCGGCGGTGTGATAGGACGACGCCTTGCTCATGAGATAGACGGCGATGCCGCCGAAATCCTCCGGCTCGCCGAACCGCCGCGCCGGAATCCGCGGCATCACATTGGCCACGAATTTCTCGTTGGCCATGATGCCGGCGGTCATGTCGCTCTTGATCCAGCCTGGCAGGATGGCATTTGCGGTGACGCCGTGGCGCGCCAGTTCGACGGCGAGCGCGCGGCACAGCGCATTGATCGCGGCCTTGGTCGCGGCATAATGCTCGTTGCGCGCGGTGCCGAACAGCGAGGCGAGGCTCGAGGTCGCCACCAGCCGGCCGAAGCGATCACCGGCTTCGGCGCGCGCAGTCATGTGGCGCGCGGCGGCCTGGAAGGCGTGGAAGACGCCGTCGAGATTGGTGGCGAACATGGTGCGCCATTCTTCCTCGGTGCGGTCTATGAAGGCGCGCCGTCCGCCGCCGCCGATGCCGGCGTTGGCAAAGCAGCCGTCGACCCGGCCGAAAACATCCAGCGTCGCTTTCATCGCGGCGTTGACGGAAGCGGGATCGCTGACGTCGCAGATGCGGGTATCGACCTTGCCGGGAGAGCCGGCCATGGTTGCGGCGGCGCTTTTGTTCTTCTCGGCGTTGCGGCCCCAGATCGAGACGTTGCACCCGGCGGCGGCGAGCGCCTGCGCGATGCCGAGGCCGATGCCGCCATTGCCGCCGGTGACGACGGCGACGCGGCCGGTGAGGTCGAAAATACTCATGAGCGTTTCCAGTGTGGTTTGGCGCGCGTATTGCGCGTTGCGCCGGGTGACGGGCCGATGTTCCCCGACAACCATGGACAAGGCCGTCCAGAAAATCAAATATGGGCTTGAGATCGCAACAACCCTTTGTACCGCGGGACGAAATAACGCGGGACCACAACCCAAGAGGAAACAGATGCAGTTCAAGCACGTCACGCTCGAGTTCGACGGTCCGGTGGCCATCCTGAAGCTCGACCACCAGGAGGTGATGAACGCGGTGTCGATGGACATGCTGGGCGGTCTCGCCGAGGCGCTCGACGTCATTGACGACAAGAAGGCCGAAGTCCGGTGTCTGGTGCTGACCGGCGCGGGGCGGGCGTTCTGCACCGGCGCCAATCTGCAGGGCCGCAACAACCAGAAGCCCGGCAAGAGCAATGCCGGGGCGGCGCTGGAAACCGCGTTCCATCCGTTCCTTCGCCGTCTGCGCAATTTGCATTGCCCGATCGTCACCTCGGTGAATGGTCCGGCCGCCGGCGCTGGGATGAGTTTTGCATTGATGGGCGACATGATCCTGTGCGCGCGCTCGTCTTATTTCCTGCAGGCCTTCCGCCGCATCGGCCTCGTGCCGGACTGCGGATCGACCTGGCTATTGCCGCGGCTGATCGGCAAGGCGCGCTCGGTGGAACTGTCGCTGATGGGCGAGCGGCTTCCGGCCGAGAAGGCGCTGGAATGGGGTCTCGTCAACCGGGTTCATGACGACGCGGCCTTGATGGAAGAGACCATGAAGCTCGCGCATGAGCTTGCGAACGGTCCGACGATTGCGCTGTCGCTGATCCGCAAGCTGTACTGGGACAGCCAGGAAAATTCGTTCGAGGAGCAGCTCGACCTCGAATTTCAATCGCAGCGGATCGCGGGCAGGGCCGAGGATTTCAAGGAAGGCGTCACGGCGTTTTTGGAAAAGCGCCCGGCGAAGTTCAAGGGCAGATGATCGAGCAGCAACTCGGACGCTGCGTCGCCGCCTGGTGTCCGGGCGCGACCGGCGTCACTGGCGCCGCAAAACTCTCCGGCGGCGCCAGCCAGGAGACCTGGACGTTCGATATCGTGCACGCCGGCGGCAATATCGGCGCGATCCTGCGCCGCGCACCCCCGGGCTATGGTGCATCGCCGGGGCGGGCGGCCGGGCTCGATGCCGAGGCGACATTGATGCAGCTCGCGCACGATGCCGGCCTGCCGTCGCCGCGCGTGCTGCACGTGCTGACGCCCGAGGACGAACTCGGCACCGGTTTCATCATGCAGCGCATCGAGGGCGAAACCATCGCGCGCAAGATCCTGCGCGATGAGCAGTTCGCCAAGGCGCGTCCGATGCTGGCGCGGCAGGTCGGTGGAATCGCGGCCGGCATTCACGGGCTCGACGTGACAAAATTGCCGAAGCTGCGGCAAATGACGTCGACCGGGGAGATCGCGGACCTCGAGCGCGAATACCGCAGTTTCGAGTGGCCGCGGCCGGTGTTTGAGATCGCGCTGCGCTGGCTGCGCGATCATGACCCGGGGCTTTCCGCCGAGGTGACCCTGGTGCATGGCGATTTCCGCCACGGCAATCTCATCATCGGCCCCGACGGTGTGCGCGCGGTGCTGGACTGGGAACTGGCGCATCTCGGCGACCCCATGGAGGACCTGGGCTGGGTCTGCGTCAATTCCTGGCGCTTCGGCGAAATCGACAAGCCCGTCGGCGGTTTCGGCACGCGCGAGGAGCTGTTCGCGGGCTACGAGGCCGCGGGCCGGCGGGCCGACCCCGGGCGCGTCAAATTCTGGGAAGTGATGGGCATGCTGCGCTGGGGCGTGATGTGCTGCGGCATGATGCAGCGGTTTCGCCAGGGCCCCGACCATTCGATGGAACGTGCCATGATCGGACGGCGCTCGTCGGAGACCGAGATCGATCTGTTGCGGTTACTCGCGCCACGGGAGAAGTGAGATGCAGGATGAACCGACACCCGTCGAGCTGACCAAGGCGGTCGCCGATTTCTTGCGCCATGACATCACGCCCATGATCAAGGGGCATAACGCGTTCAAGCTGCGGGTCGCGATCAACATGCTCGACCTCGTCACCCGGCAATTGACGCTGGAAGAGGGGAGCGATGCCGCGGAGGCGGCGCGGCTCACGCAGCTATTGGGCATGCAGGGTTCGCTTGGTGACCTCAACCGCGCGCTCGCGGACCGCATAGCGAGAGGCGAGCTCGACCTGCAGACGCCGGGCCTTGCCGAGCATCTGTGGCAGACCACGATGCACAAGCTCGCAGTCGATCAGCCGAATTATGCCGCGTACAAGCGGGAATTAGAAAGCAAGGGGGGATAACGTCAACCACCCATCGTCGTCATTCCGGGATGCGCCTCTTGGCGAAGGCCCGGAATCCATACTCCCGATGGTGGTTATGGATTCCGGGCTCGTCGCTTCGCGCCGCCCCGGAATGACGAAACGTTACTTGCCAACCCATTTCGGCGGGCGCTTTTCGGAAAACGCCTTCGGTCCCTCGATATAGTCCTGCGACGCGGCCATCGCCTTCACGGCGGGATATTCGCGCTGCTCCGATATCGCCTGTTCCAGCGAGACCGCAAGGCCCCTCTGGATGGTCTGCTTGGAGGCGCGGATCGACATCGGTGAGTTCTTGCAGATCGTCTCCGCCCAGCGCTCCGCCGCCGCCAGGGCTTCGCCTTGCGGCACCACCTCGTTCACAAAACCGAGCTCGAGGCCTTCCTTGGCAGAGACATGACGCGCGGTGAGGATCATGCCCATGGCGCGCTTCAGCCCGATCTGCCGCGGCAGCCGGTGCAGGCCGCCGGCGAGTGCCGCGAGCCCGACGCGCGGCTCGGGCAGCGCAAAGGTCGCATTGTCAGAGGCAATGATGAGGTCGCAGGCCAGCGCGATTTCAAAACCGCCGCCCATGGCGACGCCGTTGACGGCGGCGATGATCGGCTTGTCGCAGTCGAAGCGCGACGTCAGTCCGGCGAATCCGCCCTTGTCCCAGCCGCGTTTTCCCCCTGCGGCCTGCCATTTCAGGTCGTTGCCGGCGCAGAATGCCTTGTCGCCGGCACCGGTGACGATCGCGACCCATTGCTCGGGGTCGCTGGAGAAGTCGTCGAACACCTTGTCGAGTTCGAAATGCGCGTCCGTATGCAGCGCGTTGTAAACTTCCGGGCGCGACAGCGTCACGATCGTGACCGGGCCCTTGCGCGTTACCTTGGAAAATTTCAGGTCCATGTTTGCTCCCGTGGATTTTTTTCTGCGGCGTGGAATGTTGGCATGGATATTAGCGTGCCCACGGCGCCGGGCGCCACCCAATTACGCAAGGGCCCTGCGCGCCACAAGCCCGATCGCGTTGCTTGACTCGGTCTTCCCTTCTCACCTTAATCGATCAAGCTTGGGCGCCTCGTAGCGCCTTAACGCAAATCGACAAAAACGATAGTTCCGGGAGAGACCGCCTTGGATTTCAATCTGCCGGCCGATCTGGTCGCCTATCTTGACGAACTCGACCGCTTCATCGCGCGCGAGATCAAGCCGATCGAGGAGGCCGACGACAACATCCGCTTCTTCGATCACCGCCGCGAATGGGCGCGCACCGATTTCGACAATGGCGGGCTGCCGCGGCATGAATGGGAAGCGCTGCTGCGGCGCGTGAAAAATCTCGCCGACAGCGCCGGCCATCTGCGCTTTGCGATTCCGAAACGCTATGGCGGCAAGGACGGCTCCAATCTCTGGATGGCCGTCATCCGCGAGCATTTTGCCGCCAAGGGGCTCGGCCTGCACAACGACCTGCTGAACGAACATTCCATCGTCGGCAATCTGCCGCTGGTCACTATGCTCGACCGCTACGGCCGCGACGACCAGAAGGCGATGATCGAGGGCTCGATCACGGGAAAATTCCGCATCACGTTCGGTCTCACCGAGCCCGACCACGGGTCGGATGCCACCCACATGGAAACCCGCGCCGTCGAGGCCACGCGCGACGGCGTCAAGGGGTGGGTGATCAACGGCGAGAAGATGTGGACCACCGGCATGCATGTCGCCACCCATTGCGCGCTGTTCGCGCGCACCTCGGGCAATGACGGCGACGCCCGCGGCATCACCTGTTTTTTGGTGCCGGCCAAGGCCAAGGGCGTGAAGGTCGAGGAATACATGTGGACCTTCAATATGCCCACGGATCACCCCCGGGTGAGCTTCACCGATGTGTTCGTGCCGGAGGACGCCCTGTTCGGCGAAATCGGCCGTGGGCTGTCGCTGGCGCAGTGCTTCGTGCATGAAAACCGTATCCGTCAGGCGGCGAGCTCGCTGGGCGCCGCGGTCTATTGCATCAACGAAAGCGTCAAATACGCCCGCGAGCGCAAGCCGTTCGGCAAGGCGCTGGCCGAGAACCAGGCGATCCAGTGGCCGCTGGTGGAACTGGCGACGCAGGCCGAGATGCTCAGGCTGTTGATACGCAAGACCGCCTGGGAGATGGACCAGCTGACGCAGGCGCAAGTCGAGCACACGCTGTCCGACCGGGTATCGATGTGCAATTTCTGGGCAAACCGCTTGTGCTGCGAGGCCGCCGACCGCGCCATGCAGGTGCATGGCGGCATGGGCTATTCGCGCCACAAGCCGTTCGAGCACATCTACCGCCACCACCGCCGCTACCGCATCACCGAAGGCAGCGAGGAAATCCAGAAGCGGAAAGTCGCGGGATTTCTGTTCGGCTATATGGGGGCGGGGAAGCATTAGAGCGCGTCTCGCTTTTCAAGCAGCAGATACAGATTCGCGTTCTCGCGGCGGGAGGCGCCCGAGGTTTGCGTTTCTTTGTCCCTCGAAAGAACGAGGGAGCAGGGAATGCCGGATGCGCGCTGCACCCGCGGTCCCGTGTGCAAAGGGTCGAAAGAAAATCGCACACGAGCATACAGGGCAGCGGAGGCGATCCGACATTCCCTGCGCAATGGCTTTACGACTTATATCGCGCTCTTCCCGGAGTATCGGGCTTTCCTGCCTCCGTCGCCTTGCGGAAACCGGCACTTCCGCCCGGTTGGGCTTGCGCGCCTCCGAAGACTTGACGCCAACCACTGAGGCGTCAGAACCACACGACTTCGCCGTACGCCTCGGCACCGCTCGTCGGCACGTCCTGGGAATCGCTCACGGAGTTTATCCCGCCCTGCGATCCCATCGCGCGCACGATGCCGCCGCGTCCACCGCATCCCGTCCCAGCGTTCGGTGACGATGGCCAACGCCCCTTCCTCGGGGACAGGATGGGAGGACTCCTGAAGGTGATTTGCCCGACGATGAAAGGGAAATTCTGCCCGTCGGGCTATTTTGTCGCAGCCCGTCGGCACCGAGCCCGGTCGTGAAGCCAGGAACACCGAGGACTCCCTGCACCTCGGTTGCCAGCGCGAAATGCCTGTTCCACCGCAGCCGCCATTCCGCGAAAGCGGAGTATCCGGTCATCGCCGGCGTGCGCGAGCCTCCGGGCCTGGTCCGAGGACGAGATCGTCGCGCGGCAAGACGCGGTTGACGAGTGCAATCCAAACCGTGGCATGGGCAAAGAGCCGAGCCGTGCCTCAAGCTGAATACAGCTGGCAAGCAATGTCCGCTTCTTGGGGGATAACGGAGGTCGGATTTCGGAGCCTTCAGGGTTGCTTTTTGACCCAGAGCGGACATTGAGACACCGAACTTCCAATTGTTCGCGAAACGATAACGGGCGCTATGATGCCTGCCATCACGCTATCAACAAACGGGTTACGGCGGCTGTTCCGGCTTGAGAGCACCTGTCTCATTGAGCCGTTGCTGCACGATCGCCAAAAGGCGGTAGGACTCAGCTACGTCAGCGTAGCGTTCTTTTAATGCCGGTTCGCTGGTCGATCTTGCCAGTTCATCGAACTCGGCAGCCTTCTCCAAATATTCGGCGACGCTGCGCATGTCCTTGTCCCCAGCGCCAAGCAACGCACAATGACAAATTTGGGCGGGATCAAGTATGGCTCAACGGTGAGCAAACAGTGGAATTTAGGGGTAATCCGCTAGGTCGCACCTAGGGCCGACAAACGGGTTACGGCTGTTCGGGCTTGAGAGCACCTGCTTCAATCAGCCGTTGCAGCTCGCTGGCCAGGAGGCGGTAGCATTCAGCCACGTGAGCGTAGCGTGCTCTGAGGGCCGGTTCGAAGGTCAGTCTCGCCAGGTCATCGAACTCCGCAGCCTTCTCCAAATATTCGGCGACGCAGCGCATGTCTTTTCCCTTGCACCAAGCAATGCACATCCTAAACGAAAAGCCCGGCGCAAGCGCCGGGCAGATCGCAGTATGGCTAACGGGTGCGAACAAATTGAATAAAATTGTAATAGTCCGCGCGCGAGCCGTCTGTTCGGTTTGAAACGCAGGGGGAATTATGGACGATGCTAACCTTCTCGCTTAACCACCTTGCTATGTTAGGAGCTCGCCAATGCCCGTTTTGTTGTCTGGGGAATTTGATTTTTGGGAGATGGCGACCGCTGCCAGCGCCGTCCGGTTGCTGATTTCCAACTTCTCATAGATGTGATGGAGATGCACCTTGATGGTGCCGTCGCAAAGATTGAGTCGACGGCCAATTTCCTTGTTCGACAAACCTTCGGACACCAAGCACATGATCTGGTGCTCTCGGTTTGTTAACGCTGCAGTGATCGCGCTTTGCTCCCGAGATACCTGATCAGAGCCAGGCAGCGGGAACAGCCTCTGCCCATCGGCGACCTGCTGCAGCGACTTCACCAGAAATTCCAGTGCCGCATTCTTCAGAATGACGCCGTAGGCACCGGCAGCGGCTAACTCGACCAACTCGCTGTCTTCAACAGACGCGCTGAAAAAGACCACCCGCGTGGAAAAACCCTCGGAGTTAACGATGCTGAGAAGCTCCAACCCGGTCAGGCCGGGCATTGAGTTGTCGAGAACGGCGATATCCGGCCTTAAATTCCGAATTGCTTCTATGCAGCTCGTGCCGTCACTGCAACACGCAACAATTTTAAAGTTTCGTTGCGCTCCCAGCGCCTTCCTCAAACCATGCACAACCACTGGACAGCTGTCGGCAATCAACACATTGGTGCGCATAAGCAGCCCCTACTAAAACGCTAACCGATGTTCGTTTCGGGCCGCCTTTGCAGGTTTAGCGACGGCGCAAGTCGCCGAATGAGCGTTCTTTTTTGCGCCCAATTTTGCGCCCAACCCGCCGCAATCTTGAATTATATATACCCGCCGCGACGCGCGTCTGTGATATGAATCAAAATAATCCAAATTTTTAAGTCTTGCTGAACCATTGTTGCATCCCCATGGCGGCACGAAAGCTCTCACCAAAAACCAGAAGTAATACGACAGGTGTGCCCTCAAAGCGCAGCTTCTCCGGCATATTGCCGAATCTGCCGATCCAGTTTTCCGAGAGCCTGTTGGCAAACGCGAAGCCGCAATCGCTCGCCGAAAGAGGAGTGCTATTTGAGGCTGGCGACGTCGCCGATGGTTGCTATCGGCTTGAACAGGGCCTGCTCAAGGTCAGCATCGCTTCGCCTCAAGGTGACGAGCGGATACTGACGATCCTTGGCCCGGGCTCGATCGTTGGAGAACTCGCGATCATCGACGGGCTGCCGAGATCGGCCACCGTGGTCGCGATCCGGGACTGCAAGTTGAGCTACATCAGCCGGGAAGCGTTCGTCCGTTGCCTACGAGAATATCCCGAAATCTACGGCGATCTCGTCTCCACGCTGGTGTCACGCTTGCGCGAGGCCGATAATGCGATGGCAGCAGCAAGCTTCCTGTCCGTCAAGGCCCGGGTCGCGCGCGCGCTGCTCGAACTCGCGGAGCATCTCGGTCGCGAGACGGAATCCGGACGAATTGTCATCCTCCACAAGATCAGGCAGAGCGATATCGCGGCAATGGCGGGCGTTGCGCGCGAAAACGTAAGTCGAACACTGACCGAACTGAAGCGGCGCGGATTGATCGGTCAATCATCCAGCTACTATTTCATCAACGACAAGCGAAAGCTTCTGCGCGAGACCGAAGATATAGCGTGAGCTGATGCATCGCAGGGCCAGCACTTCGTGCCGGCTTGCTAGAGGCGGGCTTCAAATGAAGGCACGAAATATTCCTTGGCCATACGCTTCGCCAGAGTACCTGCGACCTTGTTGCGGCTCGTCGACGAGGGATCGAGTGAAGCGGCGACTTCCGGGTTTTGGCACTTTTCGGACATGCCAAATTGTCCCCGGATGTCTGCTTTGAAGGGGTGAAGCGGAAGTCCGCGCGGCGAAATTGACTCCGAGTTTTACCCACATCCGCAATCGCCCGGTTGGTCGTTAAATGACCCTTCGGGCCCTGGCCGCCATCGAAAATAGCGAAAGGGCGACGAAGCAACGTGCCAGGCTTCCTGCAATCAGTGGAAAGGTCGTTCCGCGCGACCGGTTGGCTTGCCGGCACGACCTTGAAAGCCAGACGACGCTGATGCCTAATTCACCTGCCGGTCCTTCCCCTCCCAATAGGGATCGCGCAGGTGCCTTCGCAAAATCTTGCCCGAGGGGTTGCGCGGCAAGGCCTCGATGAACTCGACCGATTTCGGCGTCTTGAAGCCCGCGATGCGTTCCCTGGTGAAGTTGATGATATCCGTGGCGGTGGCCTGTTTGCCCTGCTTCATGACCACGATTGCCTTGACAGCTTCGCCCCATTTGTCGTCGGGCACGCCGATCACGGCAACTTCGGCGACGTCGGGGTGGTCGCAGATCGCGCTTTCGACCTCGGCGGGGTAGATGTTCTCGCCGCCGGAGATGATCATGTCCTTGATGCGATCGTGGATGTAGAGATAGCCGTCCTTGTCCATGTAGCCGGCATCGCCGGTGCGCAGCCAGCCGTCCTTGCCGAGCGTCCGGGCGGTGGCTTCCGGCAGGTTCCAGTAGCCGGCCATGTTGGAGCCGGAACGGGTGGCGATCTCGCCGACTTCGCCCGGCGGCAGCGGGTTGCCGTTGACGTCGAGGATCGCAAGTTCGATGCCCGGCAGCGCCTTGCCGGCCGAGCGCATCCGCTCCAGCCCCTCGACATGATCTTCCGGCGGCAGCGCCACAATGGTACCGGTGGTCTCGGTCATGCCGTACATCTGCACGAACCCGCATTTGAACACCTCGATGCATTCCTTCAGGAGTGCCGCGGGAATCGGCGAAGCGCCATAGAGCATGTATTTCAGCCGCGAGAAATCCACTTGCCGGGCGCGCGGCTGCCGCACCACGAACTGCATCGCGGCCGGCACCATGAACAGCTTCGTGATTCCGGACTGCTCGAAGAAATCCAGCACTTTTGTCGGATCGAACTCCCGGGCGATCACGCCCTTGGCGCCGTGATAGAGGCCCATCACGCCCCAGCCGGAGCCGCCAATATGGAAGATCGGCATCGCCACCAGCGAGACGTCGTCCTCGGTCCACTTGTTC
>JBGPSI010000144.1:0-12764 GCA_041490045.1 Bradyrhizobium sp. | reverse complement strand
TGGCCAGAGATAAACAGGTGATTTGCGCAAAACGTGAAGCGGAATATTTTTTCGACGAGGACTGGACAGGTAGAAACAGCTTGATCCGGCTGGAGAAATTCGATTTTGCGTGCAAGTCGGTAGAAAGCGTCGCTGGCTACGCGGCATGCCCTCCCAACTCACCGGGCGAATTGCACGTCGCCGTCTGGTGATATCGGGCGATTTCATCCTCCGGATATTTTCTCATGAACGCGCTCAGTTCGCTCTCGGCGACCGCGCGCGGTCCGTTGCGAAGCGCGGCGTAGACAACTTCCCATTCCAGGCTCAGTTCGCGATCCCTCGCGTCGCCCTCGCCGCGTTCGCATCGCAACTCGTAGATGTCGAACGTCTCGGCAAAGCCCTTCGGGCTGATGCGGTCGACACGACGGAAGACAAATCTCGACGACGCGCGCTCTCGCAGCGCCGCGCTGACCAGAATGGACGTTCCGTAATTCTTGTTGAGTCCCTCCAGCCGCGCGGCGAGGTTCACCGCGGCGCCGAGCGCGGTGTAGTTCATGCGGTCTTCGGAGCCGATATTGCCGACCACGGCTTCGCCGGTGTGCAGGCCGATCCGTGTCCGGTAGGCCGGCCACCCCTCGCGCTCGAACTCGACATTCAGCCGATCGTTGGCACGAAGGAAGGCTAACGCCCCGGCGCAGGCGTTGGTGGCGTGATCAGGATCTTCGGCCGGTGCATTCCAGAAGGCCATCACGCCGTCACCGATGAACTTGTCGATGGTTCCCTTTGACGCCATCACGGCCTCCGACACCGCCGAAAAATAGCGCGACGTATAGAGCATCACCTGCGTCGGTTCGGCGTTCTCGGTGATGCCCGTGAAATTGACGACGTCGGTGAACAGGATCGTCAGTTCCCGGCGCGATCCACCCAGCGTCATCGGCGTCCCGGTCAGGACCAGTTGCTGCACGAGGCGACGGGGAACGAAATTCGCAAAAGTCTGTATCAGCGTCCGCATGGTAAAGACCGAGCGGCCGAGATCGTCGATCTCGCTGATGATGGAATGCAGCTGCGGGGAATGGCTCAATTCGAAGCGCTGGATGCTGTCGGTCTCCCGCGCCAGCGCTTTCAGCCTCCTGGAAAGCATCGAGCCGATCCCGAACACCAGAGGCAACGTCGCCAGCACGAAGCCGAGCGCGACGATGAAGAGATTTCGCCGTTCGGTTTCGATTTGCGAATAGAATTCGTCGATCGGCGCGAATACCCCGAGATGCAATTGCGCCAGGCCGGCGGTTTCCACCGACCTGAACGCCGCGGCATAGGCGCGTCCGTTGCGGTCGTTGAAGAACTGCTGGGCGTCGCCGCCGCCGCGCCAGGAATTCACGGCCTTCGAGAGCCCTATCTTGTCAATGGCGTCGAGGCGGGGCAAGGCGCCGACCGTGCCGCTCCGCAAGTTCGGCGCCAGCAGGGCCGACATCTGCGGATGAGCCAGCACCTGCCCCGCATCGTCGAACAGAACGACAAAGCCGGATTTGCCGAGCTGCTGCTTGCGCAGCATTTGCTCGGCCTCGCCGAGCAGAATGTCGCCGGCCACCACGCCATGCCGATCGTCTCCGAGCGGCATTCGCAGCGTATAACCCGGCGCTCCCGTAGCGAAGAACACGTAAGGGTCGGTCAACGGACGGGCGTCCGGCTCGAAGGCTCCCTTGTACCAGGGCCGTTCGCGCGGATCGTAATCATAGGGGCCGGGCTTCTCGGACAGCGTGACAAAGGCATCGGACAGGAACGTGGTCGAGGCCAGCGCCGAGCCCCTGAACTGAGAAATGATCACGAGCCGGAATTTCGTGCCGTCGGGCGCCTTGAGACGCGACCGGGCCTCAGGTCCGGCCCGATCGATGTCATCCATCTCGATAAAACTGCCGTCGTTGTATCCCACGTACAGATTGAACAGCGGCTTGTTGTTTCGCAGCATCGAGGCCAGCAGCGCGTTCAGGCGCGGGTCGTTCAGGATGCTCGCGCTCTCCACGGAGGGCAGGCCGCGCAGGATCTCGAGACAGTCCCGCACCGCATTGAACCTAGCCTCGATACGATCGGCGGAGACTTGCGCGACCTCATCGAGGAAGGAGCTCGCCGCCGCCCGCGTAATCGCCTCGACCCGTCTGAAACTCAGGAAAACCAGCGTCAGGCCGACGGCCAGCACGATCCCGACGAACAGCGCGATGATCGAGGTCCGGAAACCGAGCCGCAGGGGCGGCGATCTGATCGGGTTGTTCATGACGGGCGCATCATTTACTCCGCGGAAAACTGGATCGCAGTTCCAACCCGTCATGCCGGCTCGGTTGCCTGAGCCAAGGTCTGAACGGATTGACGCAGTTGATGATCGCGGTTGACCTCTCAGTTCACGGGCTGCGAAAAATCGCCTCCAACGGCGCCTCGATCGCTCATTTCATCCTCCTTACGGAGTTGACAGGCACGCACTTTTCAGAGTCCTTCGGCGGCCAAGCGGCGCCACGGTTCCTCGCTTCCGACTTGCACGCGATCAGTTCTTGCCCGCGTTGGCCGTCATGATTTTGTCCATCGCGTCGCTGACGGTGAAACTGGCCGCCTTGGCGCGCGGCGGGAAGTCCTTGAAGCTATCGAGCCAGCTCGCCACGACCGCCTGGGCGGGGACGTTCAGAAACATGCGGTGGGCGAGGAAGTCGAAATAGTAGCCGCTATCAGGCCCGCGCTCAAATGGATCGGAGCGCACATTGTAGATCTTTGGAGCCCGCAGTTTGGTGAATTCCTGCATCCAGGGACCGGCCGGTGTCTTGGGCTGCACCTCGCCGTTCTGCTCCATGAACGCAATCTTCCATTGATTGACACGGAGTGCCAGCAGATCGCCGTCATCGCTCCAGTAGAGGAAATCCTTGCGCGGTGACGCCGTCACGTTGCCCTTGAGGAAGGGCAACAGGTTGTAGCCATCAAGGTGCACCTTGAAGGTCTTGCCGTTGAGTGTTCCGCCATTCTTCAGCCTCTCGACCAGATCGGTGTCGCCATTTGCGGCAGCGAAAGTCGGGATGAAATCTTCGTGCGCGCAAACGTCGTTGACGATGGTGCCGGCCTTGATCACCCCCGGCCATCTGACGAGGCACGGCACGCGAAAACCGCCCTCCCAATTGGTGGCCTTCTCGCCCTTGAACGGAGTTGTGCCGCCGTCCGGCCAGGTCATGACCTCCGCTCCGTTGTCGGTGGTGTAGACCACAATGGTGTTGTCGGCGGCGCCGAGATCGTCGAGCAACTTCAAGAGCTCGCCGACATGGCCGTCGGTCTCCACCATCCCGTCCGGGTAAATGCCGAGCCCCGTCTTGCCCTGCGAATCCTTCTTCAGATGCGTGAAGACGTGCATGCGGGTGGTATTGAAATAGCAGAACCACGGCTTGCCGGCCCTCTGCTGGCCGCCGATGAAATCCTTGGCCGCCGCAAGGAATTCCTCGTCGATCGTCTCCATGCGCTTGCTGTCGAGCGGGCCAGTATTCTCGATCACCTGCTTGCCAACCCGCCCGTAGGCCGGATCGACGGTCGGATCGTCGCGGTCGCTGACCTTGCACTTCAGCACGCCGCGCGGCCCGAACTTGGCGCGGAAGCGCGGGTCTTTCGGATAATCCGGACTCTCCGGCTCCTCCTCGGCGTTGAGATGGTAGAGGTTGCCGAAGAACTCGTCGAAGCCGTGCGCCGTGGGCAGGTGCTCGTTGCGGTCGCCCAAATGGTTCTTGCCGAACTGGCCAGTGGCGTAGCCGAACGTCTTCATGACGTCGGCGACGCTCGGGTCCAGCGGACCCAGCCCGAGTTCGGCGCCGGGAAGACCGACCTTCGTCAGGCCGGTTCGGATCGGCGACTGGCCGGTGATGAAAGCGGCGCGTCCCGCCGTGCAGCTCTGCTGGCCGTACCAATCGGTGAAAACGGCGCCTTCCCTGCCGATGCGATCGATGTTGGGCGTGCGGTAGCCCATGATTCCCATGTTGTAGGCGCTGATGTTGAACCAGCCGATGTCGTCACCCATGATGAACAGGATGTTCGGCTTGCGGCCGGACGCTGCCGGTGTTGCCCTCTGGGTCTGCGCGAGCGCCGCCGACGTCAGCGCCGCGGCAGCGACCAGCGACGACGTTCCGAGAAGGAGATTGCGGCGGCTGAGCTCATTGTTTTCGTTCGACGATGCCTGGTGTCGGTCTTGGTGGCTGGTGTCGGGCATTTTTCACTCCTTCTTCTTCACGCTGAGGACTGACAATTATTCCGCGATCGGCGTCCTCTTCACGCAGCGGAATCCGACATGGCTGGTCGAGGTGTCGATCGGCTCGGCGTGGCGCGCGGCCGGCCGGTAGCGGCGGCAGTAATTCGGCGCGCAGAGATGCGAGCCGCCTTTCAGCACCTTGCGCGGAATCCTGATGTTCGGCAGGCGCGGATCGTAGCTGCCCTCTTCGCGGCCGCCGCGGGGATTCTCCGGAATGCAGCAGGCCTTCGGCGCATCGGCCTCGTGCTTCGGCGCATACCAGTCGGACGTCCATTCCCAGACATTGCCGATCATGTCGTGCAGGCTGTAGCCGTTCGGCGGAAAGGCCTTTACAGGCGAGGTACGCTCGTAGCCGTCGACATTCAGATTCTGCCGCGGAAATTCGCCCTGCCAGGTGTTGGCCCTATGCACGCCGCCGGGCGCAAACTCGTCACCCCACGCGAACTCGGCGCCATCGAGCCCGCCACGCGCGGCGAATTCCCACTCGGCCTCGGTCGGGAGATCCTTGCCGACCCATCGCGCATAAGCCAGCGCGTCCGAATAG
The DNA here is from genome assembly GCA_041490045.1 of Bradyrhizobium sp. GTDB lineage: Bacteria > Pseudomonadota > Alphaproteobacteria > Rhizobiales > Xanthobacteraceae > Bradyrhizobium. The sequence continues at coordinate 7,977 of JBGPSI010000144.1, read as the reverse complement.
GACACATGCACGACAGGATGGTCGTTCAGCCCGTTGATGCGGCTCTTCGGCCCATAGGGATGGCGCCAGTCGGCGCCCTTCATGAACGACCACCACTGGCTCCAGTCGCGCAAATCCGTCACGTGCGGCTGCGGCGAGAACACCAGCGAGCCGGCGTAGAGCATGTGCGGCAGCGCGCCCGGATAATCCTTCGGGTCCGGCGGGATCTCCGCCGTCGTGACGTGGCCCGTCGCCCTGACAAACGCCTTGAACTCGCGGTTCGTCACCGGCGTGCGGTCGAGCCGGAAGGCGTCGACCGTCACACGATGGACCGGCGCTTCTTCCGGGTAGTGATCGTTGGAACCCATGCGGAAGGTGCCGCCGGGAATCGCGACCATGTCGCCGGTTCCGCGATCCTGCGATGGCGCGTCGTTTTGCCCGGCGGCGGCCCGCAGCAACGTCATGGCGCAAACTCCAGACGTGCGTGGTTACGGACGGACGTCCCGGAAGCCCTGCGTCTTGCTCGGATCGGTGCAGTACCTGCAGTAACCGGGGGCCGGCGGCGCACCGGCCGATCCCGCCACCGTGGCGGCGACCAATCCGATTACGGCGCCCGCGGCGATCGCGCCGCCCGGGCGCATACCTTTGAAAGTCTTCGATGCGCAGCCAATTTGACGAACATGCGCCGTCATTGCCGAATGCATTTCCAAGCCCTTTCATGTTTGCCCGCCGCGTCATTGATGTGCGCAACGAGGATATCGGTCAGCACCCCTTCCCTTAGTTAGTCCTCGCGGAACAAGTTCTGCCGCCCGGCATCGGCAGTCAACCTGCAATTGAGTTCCAATTTCCGCGAGACTGACCGGGGCGGTAGCGGGCGGCGCCGATTGCGAAAATATGTCGCGGATCCATCAACCGATTCCCATCGGGCGGAGCAAGCATCCAGACAATTAAATTCAAACGGCGAAGTTTGCTGGAACCGCGCACGGCGGCATTCGAATAATCGCGGCTGTTACCGATCTGTCACGGATTTTCGACGCGGTCTGTGGCCTACTATTTAGGGTAGCGCGATGAATCGTAAAATCATTCCTGGCCTGCTTCGGCGATCAGTGTTGCAAATGCCAAACGGAGGCTTGCAATGGCAACGATCGGATCAAACATCCTCCGGATCGGCTGCGCGGCGACGATCGCGGCGCTCGTGCTTGGCCCCAAGATTTCCCGCGCCGACGAGAGTGGCATCTCGTTCTGGTTGCCGGGCCAGTACGGCAGCCTCGCCGCCGTGCCGCAGACGCCGGGCTGGGCGCTCGGCACGATCTACTACCACACCAGCGTCACCGCTTCGGGCGCCGCCGCGGCGGCGAGGGAAATCCAGGTCGGCAGGTTTTCGCCCACCGTGAACGTCAATTTGAATCTGAACCTGAGCGGACAGGCCGATCTGGTTTTCCTGGCGCCGTCCTATACTTTCGCGCAGCCGGTTCTGGGCGGGCAATTCGCCGTCAGCCTGGCGAGCGTCTATGGCAGGAACGCCGCGAGTATCGCCGGAACGTTGACGGCAGTCGGACCGCTCGGGGGCACCACCACCCGCACGGGAGTACTTTCGGACTCGCTGGTCTCGGTTGGAGACCTGTATCCGACGGCGACGCTGCGCTGGAACAGCGGCGTCAACAACTACATGGCTTACGTCTCAGGCGATGCGCCCGTCGGCGACTACAATCCGGCGCGGCTCGCCAACCTCGGCATCGGCCATGGCGCGGTCGACGCCGGCGGCGGCTACACCTATCTCAACCCGGCGACCGGCGTCGAACTTTCGGGCGTTGCCGGCTTCACCTACAATTTCAAGAACCCCGACACGCAATACCAGAGCGGTATCGATTTCCATTTCGACTGGGGCGTGTCGCAGTTCCTGTCCAAGCAGGTGTTCGTGGGTTTCGTCGGCTATGCCTACCAGCAGATCACCGACGATTTCGGTCAGAACCCTGCCCTCGGCGGCTTCCGCTCGCGCGTTTTCGGGATCGGTCCGCAGATCGGCTATACCTTCCCGGTCGGCGACATGCAGGGTTTCCTGGGCGTGAAAGGCTACGGCGAATTCGATGCGGCCAACCGCCCGTCGGGCTGGAACACCTGGCTGACGTTTGCGATTTCGCCGGCGGCACCCACGGCGGAAGCGAAGCCAGTTCGACACCTCTTCACGAAATAGACTTTATGCCCGGCCTTCACGGATCATGAGAGGACAGGGCGGAAGCCCGAAGCGCCGGGAGCCGAGGGGTAACGAATCCGCCGTGGACTCTATGCTGCGTCACCACGCAACGAAAAGCCCGGCTGATGGGCCGGGCGGATCGCAAATATCGGCTTACTAGGCGCAATGCGGGCATTAAAGGGGAAGCTGCCATGCGCCGTCTGTTCACTTTGAAACACAGGCCAAATCCGCCTGCTCGGGTGCTCGCAGTGTCAGGCAACGGACGGACAAACCGGGCACAGATGGTGTAGCTTTAGTGGGGAGGCCGCAATGAGTCGGTTCTACTTCCATATTCGCCTGGGCGACCAGATCGTCATCGATCAAGAGGGATCGGACCTGCCAAACCCTGCTGCGGCTCGGGAGGAAGCCTTGGCCGCAGCCCGTCAGATTTTGGCGGACGCCATAAGGTCCGGCAACGAAGCGACCCCCGAAGCATTTGTCATCGCTGACGGTGAAGGCCGTGAGCTTGAAACCGTGCCGTTCGCAATGGTTCTGCCCAAACTATGGAAGTTGGCAGTCTCGTGAACTTGTGGTCAAGACGAGCCTGCGCCGAACGGCTTGTGCAAATCAGAACGGACCGCCGTCCGAGAACCAGTGCCGGCCGTTGTAGATGATCTCGTTGGATCCGTCGGTCTGGTCGACATCGACGACATCGACCTTTTCGCCCTTCTTGAGAGAGATGCAGCCCTTCCATTTGACCTTGTAGGGCGGGCGGCCATTGTTGAGGCTCGCCAGCGTGCGTTCGTGCGCTTCCGCCCAACGCGACGACAGCACGCTTACTTCACAAAGCTCAGGTACGAAGCGAGCGCCTCGATTTCGTCGGGGCTGAGATGGCTCACAACCATCGGCATCGGAGACCCTGCGACCGAATGATATCCTTGGCCCCATTGCACCAGCCGTCCCTTCAAATAGAAATAGGCCAGTCCTCCCAGCCGAGGAATGTCTCGCACGCCCTCGGCGTTCGGACCATGACAGGCATAGCAGGACACAACATTGGATTCCGGAATTCCCTCCAGATAAATCGTTCTGCCCCTGGCCGCGAGATTCCTGTCGCCGTCATTGGCAGGTCTCGGCACGATCGTCGCAAAATAGATCGCCAGATCGCGCGCCGCGTGCGGGCCCAGAGCCGCTACCGCGCCCCACATATATTGCTTCGAAAATGGATTATCCCGCGTGTGCTCGTGGAAGCTCCGAATCTGGCTCTCGATATATTGCGGTCTCTGGCCGGCCAATCGTGGCGCGGCCGCAAAACCCTGCCCCGATGCTCCGTGGCACCAGGTGCAATTGCGGACGGCGGCGCTATCGCCTGCCCACGCCGGAACGGTTGCGGCGATAATCCCCAGGATCGCTATTGTTAGTCCGATGCGCCTCATGACCTCAAACTTTCGCGCGCCTTCATTGCAGATAACTGACATAGGCTGCGACGGCTTCAATCTGGGACCTCGTCAGATTGTGCGCCGTCGGCGCCATGATGGCTGATGTATCAACCGCCGAACCCTGACCTCGCTCCGTCCTCCAACCCGTCAACTGACCGACCGTGTACGCGTAGAGCTGGCCGGCCAGCCGCGGAATTTCATTTTCGCCTTTGCCCTCCATGCCGTGGCAGGCCGAGCACGCCGGAACGTTGGATTCGGGCAACCCTTCCTCGAAGATTCGCTTGCCGGTGGCGATGGAGCCACGTGGAGCGCCTCCGAAAGGTCTCGGATTGAGATTCTTGAAATGGGTGGCCAATGCCGTCAGCATCGACGGGCTCAGGACGTGAGCGACGTTGAACATGATCGGGTTCGTTCGCCTGCGTTCGCTGAACGCCCGTAACTGGTTCTCGATGTATTGGGGTTGCTGTCCCGCCAGTCGTGGCATCGGAAAATAGCCGAGGTAACCCTGTCCCGACAGCCCGTGGCAGGTCTTGCAGTATTCCAGCTTGGCTTCGAGGCCGCCTTGCCGGGCAAGCGCGCCTCTATCCTGCGCGTGACCGGCTGCGGAAAAAGCCACCGCGATGAGCGCCGTCTGCAATAACAGCCGCAAGTTGGTGACCTTCATGAGCCGGCCTCCGCGCCTACCATTTGGCGCCACCAACGTCCGCTTCGCTCGAAAGGGCTTCGACCATCACAAGCCGGCCCCCCAGATGTGAAAGTTCAGCCCGACCTTGACGACCTGGATGTTCTGCTTGACGTCCACAGTACCGAGGAAAACGTTGGCCGCATCGGACATCGTGATGACCTTATGTCCGAACCCATAGTAATCGTATTCGAGAAAGGCCGACCAATGCTGCGAGAACGCCCATTCAGCGCCGCCGCCGGCGGTCCAGCCGATGCGATTTTCCAGCCCCTCAAAAGCAAATGGGGTGCCAGCGAATGAACCGGTGACATCGTATCGATCTCCCGCCAGCGCAAAGCCGCCTTTGCCGTAGACCAACACGTTGTCAAACGCGTAACCGACCCGTGCGGTCACACTCGTCAGGAAATCGGTTTTTGCCTGCACCTGGGCCGTGTCGCCGGGATTGCCGAGCGGGAGCCCCACGCTCGTGGAGCCCTTCATGGTCGAGCCTGAGGCGGCGCCTTCGATGCCGACCACCCAGGAGGGGGCGAACTGATAGTCGCATCCGATCTGTCCACCGATCACGGCACCGGTTGGCTTCGGACTCACAGTGGTGATCCCGGTTGTCGCGCCGGCGCCCGCAAAAGGACCCTGATCCTGCACCAGTTGCACCGGATCGGTAATGTCCTTGTGGGCAAAGCCGCCCCCAAGGTGGCCACCGAGATAACAACTGGTCCAGGTGAAGCGCTCAGCGAACGGCGTTGGCGCCTTGAGTGGCATATCGGCGGCGACAGCCGGTCCCGCCATGATCACCGTAAGCGCCGCGGCCTGTGCAAAAAACAGTTTTCTCATCGGACAATCTCCGTCTGCGGGCGAGCCCGCCTACATGGCAAACCAGGCGTGGAGGAAGAGGGTGTTGTTGTCGCGGGCGCCGATCGTGGAGCCGTCGAATTTGTTGTAGAAGATGTATTGCAGACCGATGCGGGCATTGGCCCACGGCCAGCCGAACGATTTGCTGACTCCGAACGGGATGTAGGCGATCTCCGCCATCCAGCCATTGCTGTTCGGAGTGTTGGCGTTCGGGTCGAGGGGGTTCACGTACAAGAGTGGGTCGGCGGTGCCGCGGATATCGAAATACTGCCCGGTGAAAACGACCCGGTTATCGCCGCCATAGGCGAATGAGGCCTGCAGCTTCATGCTGTTGAGCAGGTTGGTCGGATTGGACGAAGCCAAATTCGCAAAGCTCTGGTCGAGCCGCTGAAACTCGCGAACATAGCTGCCGCGCAACGTCACCCAGTAATTGTCGCCCTGATATTGATATTGCGAGTCGAAGCCGATGTCGGTGAATTTATTCGATTGGGCAAACGTGTCGGTCGTTCCCGTCGCGAAACTCGGATCGAGCCACGGATGCACATCCAGATACATTCCGAACGTGCCGACCATCAGCGAATGTTGGCCCCAATGCGGCTCGAGCGCGACGCGCCAATAGGGCGCCACGCCGCCGAACTGACCCGGCCCATCGAACGGATTCATACCGAGCGAGTTCTGCTCCTTGAACCCGAGAGTCTTGTATGCGGTCAATTCCATATAGAGCAGGTCATTGATCATCGTGTAGCCGCCCACCCCGCCGACACGCGCGGCAAACGCGCCCTCGAGCATCGTGCTGGCGGCGGGCGTGCCCGCAAGTGACGATACGGCATAGGGGAAGGACCACGCCGGCGTGGTGTTCCACAAATCCTGAACGGACGGATTGTTGTTGGCGGTGATGCCATAGACCACGTTGACCCCGGCGATATTCGCGGTGTTGGCATAGCGGACGTCGGCATTGTCCCATGACCAGGTGTGCTTGAACTGGTCTGCCGGTGTGCCCGACAAGGCGGACAAGGGATCGGGCGCGCTATAGGTGACCTGGGCGAAGGCGCCGACATGGTCTGTTATCGCTCCGCCCCAGAACGCGCTGAAAGGCGACAGCACCACATTGTCGTTTTCCCTGTAGGGATCCGTCGGCGGCGCCACGGTTGGCCCCTGGGTATGCGTATAACCGACGATGGCCATCAGCGAAATCGGCGGGACGTATTCCTTGCCGGCGTCAGTCGCCGGAGGATTCACCGCTTTGGCGTAGCCGCGCAATTTGTCGAGCTCGGCTCGCGCGTCGCCTCCGGCTTGCGAAGAGAACGGCGTGGTGCGGAATTCACCGCCACCGGCGGTATATCCGAGCAGCTTGAACCTTCGGCCATAGGGGGTCAGCGCAGGAAAGTCGGTGTGGCAGGTACCGCAGGGTTGTCCAGTCTGGCGCGCGAAACTCGGCAGCGCTTGCGCCGGCGGCGCGAAGCCGATTGTCAGGAAGCCCGCCAGCACGGCGATAGCCGCAAACGCAGCGAACAGCCCACTATTGCCTAAGGATAGATTGAAACGGCTGCTGTCCCCATGCATCACGCGCCACCCCGATGTTCGCGGCGCCAGTGCCAATGCACTGAACCGAAGGCCGCTTACGAAGATGACGATAGTCCAAGAGTCGCGAACGCCGCTAAGGCAATAGCAACGGTGGATCCGATTTCATGGGTTGCGAGACATTTTTGCAACAATCTTTGCGTGTGTAGCAATAAAATGCGCCGCCGAAACGCTTGCGTTTCGTCGCTGGTCAACAATCCGATGACGAGTCCCCCGTCATCTGATATCTGGCACCGGATTCGCGTATATTGCTATTGATCCAGATCAAGAGCCCCAAAAAAATTCAGCTGGATTGAAGTGCCCGGCGAAGCGTAGCGTGAGGGATTATAAAAAGAGGCGGGGCCCATGAACTTACAGGCAATATTGCTGGCAGTAGCCTTCGTCTTCGCCGTCTCTGCGGCACACGCAAAGGAAAGGGAGACGTCGCCCGTCTCGGCGCAAGAGCTCAAGGCCAAGACAGACTATTGCAAGACTTGCCACGGCGTGTCGGCGCAAGGGTTTCGTGGCGCCTTTCCGATGCCGCGACTGGCAGGACAGCAGCCCGAATACCTGAAGAATCAGTTGCAGGCGTTTATCGAGCGCAGGCGAACGAACCCCGTGATGTTCAACGTGGCGCATGTTCTGAGCCCGCCGCTGCAGACGGCATTGACCACCTATTTCAAAGATCTCAATCCGAAACCGCTGGGAGGCGGTCCAAAGGAGCTCGCAGCCGCGGGGAAAAAAATCTACGAAGAAGGAGTCCCCAGTGCCGAGGTTCCTCCATGCGCTTCCTGTCACGGGCCGGATGCCAAGGGCGCCGACGCGTTTCCCCGTCTGGCAGGTCAGCTTAATGACTACATCTTCAGGAAACTGACGAACTGGGACAAGGAGCGCGGTCAGGACAAGGCCAATCCGGACACATCCGCCATCATGCAGCCGATCGCGCACAACCTGACCGAAGCACAGATTAAAGCCGTCGCGGCATATCTCAGCTATCTGGAATAATACCCAAGGCGCTCGATGCTGCGGGACGATCGTATCCGGCTACACCAAAAAGAAAAAAACTCAGCGCGCGAGCTTTGGTCACAGGCCCTTCCCGGATCAAAACGGACCGCCGTCCGAGAACCAGTGCCGGCCCTTGTAGATGATCTCGTTGGAGCCGTCGGTCTGGTCGACATCGACGACATCGACCTTTTCGCCCTTCTTGAGAGAGATGCAGCCCTTCCATTTGACCTTGTAGGGCGGGCGGCCATTGTTGAGGCTCGCCAGCGTGCGCTCGTGCGCTTCTGCCCAGCTTG
>JBGPSI010000143.1:0-12878 GCA_041490045.1 Bradyrhizobium sp. | reverse complement strand
GCGCGCCAGCAGCGCCAGCAGCAGGCCGTCCTTGTTGCCGAAATGATATTTCACCAGCGCGGCGTTGACGCCGGATTTCTGCGCGATGTCGCTCAGGGACACCTCGATCGAGGAGCGCTCGATCATCAGCCCGCTCGCCGCGACGAGGAGCTTTTCGGCGGTGGTATTTTTGCTTGCCGGAAGCCTGGTCGGTACGCTGGTATTCAACTGTGATCCCATCACCCGCCTGTCGGGAAAGTCCCCGCGGCGCAGATAAGCCGATGCAGACGCCGCACTCAAGAGTTAATTGATTGATTGACTAAATCCCTGTGCGCCTCTTAAATCCGGCCCATCCTTCAGAACGCCCATCCAAAAACAATCAGGGAGAACAGTCATGGCCGAGGCCTATATCGTCGCCGCCGCCCGTACCGCAGGCGGCCGCAAGGGGGGACGCCTCGCCGGCTGGCATCCGGCCGATCTCGCCGCTTCCGTGCTGGATGCGCTGGTCGAGCGCTCCGGCGCCGCCCCCGACCAGATCGAGGACGTGATCATGGGCTGCGTGATGCAGGCCGGAGAACAGTCCAACAATATCGCCCGCAACGCCATCATGGCCTCGAAGCTGCCCGAAAGCGTGCCGGGCACCTCGGTCGACCGGCAGTGCGGTTCGTCGCAGCAGGCGCTGCATTTCGCGGCGCAGGCGGTGATGTCCGGCACCATGGACTGCGTGATCGCCGCCGGCGTCGAATCCATGACGCGGGTGCCGATGGGGCTCGCTTCGCAACTGCCGGCCAAGAACGGCTTTGGCACCTACAAGAGCCCGGGGATCGAGCAGCACTATCCGAACATCGTGTTCAGCCAGTTCACCGGGGCGGAAATGATGGCCGAGAAATACGGTCTGTCGAAGGACGAACTCGACGAGTATTCCTACAACAGCCACCAGCGCGCCATCGCCGCAACGCAAGCCGGAAAATTCAAGGACGAGATCATCCCGCTGCAGATCACCCGCGCCGACGGCTCGACCGATACCCACCATATCGACGAAGGCATCCGCTTCGACGCCAGCCTTGCCGGCATCAAGGGCGTCAAGCTGATCGCCGAGAACGGCAAGCTCACGGCCGCCTCTTCCAGCCAGATCTGCGACGGCGCCTCCGGCGTCGTGGTGGTCAATGAAAGGGGCCTCAAGGCACTCGGCGGCAAGCCGATCGCGCGGATTCATCACATGACCATGATGGGCGGCGATCCCGTGATCATGCTGGATGCGCCGCTGCACGCCACTGAGCGCGCGCTGAAGAAAGCCGGCATGTCGATCGACGACATCGACCTGTTCGAGGTCAACGAAGCCTTCGCCTCGGTGCCGACGGCGTGGCTGAAGACCACCGGCGCCGATCCCGCCCGGCTCAACGTCAACGGCGGCGCGATCGCGCTCGGCCATCCGCTCGGCGGCTCCGGCACCAAGCTGATGACCACGCTGGTCAACGCGCTGAAGCAGCGCAACAAGCGTTACGGCCTGCAGACCATGTGCGAAGGCGGCGGCATGGCCAATGTGACCATCGTCGAGCGGCTGTAAGAACAATAAAATAAAAGTGAACGGCGGGTAGCAGGTAACGAACGGATAGGGACCAACGTCTTTCCCCGTTAGCTACTTGCTGCCCGCCGTTCACACTTGCATCCGCCTTTCGTGCCCAGAGGAAACTCCCAATGACCCATCCGTCGGTGCACGCACGCACCCAGCCCAACAAGATCGCCTATCAGATGGCCTCGACCGGCAAGGCGATCACCTATCGCGAGCTCGACGAGCTGTCGAACCAGGGCGCGCATCTGTTTCGTTCGCTCGGCCTGAAGACCGGCGACCACATCGCCTTCCTGATGGAGAACAGGCTGGCATTCATGGAGCTCTGCTGGGCCGCGCAGCGCTCCGGGCTGTATTACACCGCGATCAGCCGCTATCTGACCCGGGACGAGATCGCCTACATCGTCAGGGATTGCGGCGCGAAAGTCGTCATCACCTCGCCGAAATGCGCCGAGCAGATCAAGGGGCTGGTCACCGGTGCGCCCGGCGAGCCGCTGTTTTTCATGCTCGACGAGCCGCTGCCCGGCTTCCGCTCCTGGGACAGGGAAGCGGCTGCGCAGCCGACGACGCCGATCGCGGACCAGGAAGCCGGCTACGACATGCTGTATTCGTCGGGCACCACCGGCCGCCCCAAGGGCATCAAGCGGGCGTCGGATCACCATCCGATCGAGTTGCCGAATCCGTTCCTGAAAATTCTCTGCGCCGACATGTGCGGGATGAATTCCGACAGCATCTACCTGTCGCCGGCGCCGCTCTATCACGCCGCTCCCTTGCGCTTCAACATGATGGCGATCACGCTCGGCGGCACCTCCATCATCATGGAACACTTCGACGCGGAAGAGTTTTTGAAGCTGGTCGAGAAGCACAAGGTCACGCAATCGCAGCTGGTGCCGACCATGTTCGTGCGCATGCTGAAGCTGCCGGAAGAAGTGCGCAAGCGCTACGACGTCTCCTCGCTGAAAGGCGCGATCCACGCCGCGGCGCCCTGCCCGATCGACGTGAAGGCAAAGATGATCGAATGGTGGGGACCGATCCTCATCGAGTATTACGCCGGCTCCGAAGGCAACGGTGTCACGGTGTCGACTTCGCAGCAATGGCTGACCCATCGCGGCACCGTCGGCCGCGCCGTGGTCGGCAAGGTCAAAATCCTCGACGAGAACGATCAGGAGGCGCCGACGGGGCAGATCGGCACGGTGTATTTCGCCGACGCGCCGGTGTTCGCCTATCACAACGATCCCGAGAAGACCAAGAGCGCCTACAACGCCAGGGGCTGGTCGACGCTCGGCGACGTCGGCTATCTCGACGAGGAAGGCTTCCTCTATCTCACCGACCGCAAGAGTTACATGATCATCTCCGGCGGCGTGAACATCTATCCGCAGGAGACCGAGGACGTGCTGATCACCCACCCCGGCGTCGCCGACGTCGCGGTGTTCGGCGTGCCCAATGAGGAGATGGGCGAAGAGGTCAAGGCCGTGGTGCAGCCGCACGACATGAAGAAGGCGGGCAAGGAACTGGAAGCCGAACTGATTCTGTTCTGCCGCACGCATCTGTCGCCAATCAAATGCCCGAAGAGCATCGACTTCGAGGCAGATCTGCCGCGCACGCCTACCGGCAAGCTGGTGAAGCGCCATCTGCGCGACAAGTATTGGCCGAAGACGGCGGTGAGAGTTTAAACCGCCGCGATGGTAGTAAGCCGTCATGCCCGGCCTTGTGCCGGGCATCCACGTCTTTACAATTCATCGGCATAGAAAGACGTGGATGGCCGGAACCCGGCTACGCCGAGGCTTCGCCGGGCTTCCAATGCGGGTCCGCCGAAGCTTTAGCGAAGGCGGGCAAGCCCGGCCATGACGGGCAGGAGTTTGCTGATGACCACAACCACTTCCCTTCCCGCCATACCGCTCCCGCCCGGCATCCGCTCCCGTTTCGTCGACGACATCAACGGCCTCTCCATGCATGTGCTGGAGGCCGGCTATGAGACAAAAGGCCGGCCCTGCGTGCTGCTGCTGCACGGCTTTCCCGAACTTGCCTTCAGCTGGCGCAAGGTGATGCCGCGTCTGGCGGCCGCCGGCTATCACGTGATTGCGCCGGACCAGCGCGGCTATGGCCGCACCACCGGCTGGGACGGCAATTACGACGGCGATCTCAATTCGTTCCGGCTGCTCAATCTGGTCCGCGATGCGCTCGGGCTGGTTTCCGCGTTCGGCTATCGCAGCATCGATGCCGTGGTCGGACATGATTTCGGCTCCTCCGTCGCCGCCTGGTGCGCGCTGGTGCGGCCCGACGTGTTCCGCTCGGTGGTGCTGATGAGCGCGCCGTTCGGAGGTCCGCCGCCGCTGCCGTTCAATACGGCCGACGGTCCGCCGCAGCCGAAGCAGGAAGATCCCGTGCATGGGGAACTCGCAGGCCTGCCGCGTCCACGAAAACATTATCAATGGTACTATTCGACGCGCGAGGCCAATGCCGACATTCACCGCGCACCGCAGGGCGTGCATGATTTCCTGCGCGCCTATTACCATCACAAGAGCGCGGACTGGAAAGCCAACCAGCCCTATCCGCTCAAATCATGGTCGGCGGGCGAACTGGCGAAGCTGCCGACTTATTACGTGATGGATCTCGCCAGCAACATGGCCGAGACCGTGGCGGAGGAAATGCCCGATGCGGCAACGATCGCCGCCAACCAATGGCTGCCGGACCGCGAGCTTTCCTTCTACAGCACCGAATATGAGCGCACCGGTTTCCAGGGCGGCCTGCAATGGTATCGCTGCGGCACGTCGGGCGATTTCGTTGCGGAGCTGCAGACCTGGTCGGGCCGCACGATCGACGTGCCCTCCTGTTTCATTTCGGGCCAGCAGGACTGGGGCACTTTTCAGCGCCCCGGCGTCTATGAAGCGATGCAGCAAAACGCCTGCACCCGCATGCTCGGCGCCCACCTGATCGACGGCGCCGGGCACTGGGTGCAGCAGGAGCAGCCCGAGCAGGTCACACGCTTGCTGCTGCAGTTCCTGAAACAGGCCACAGAACGCACCCAATAAATTCCAGTTCTCCCAATATCAGGTTCAGCCGGCCGGCGTGGCGACGATGCGGGAACCATCCCGGGTTGGGCGCGTTGCGGCTACGGGCAATGCGCCATTGGAGGAGAATTTATGGAAAAGAAGATCGCTGGACTTTTGGGAGCGGTAGCGACGCTCGGGGCATTCAACGCCGCGCAGGCCGCGCCGACGCCAAGTCCCGCCCCGAGCGACATATTGCGAGCGAATTCGTTCGCCGACCTGCTCGAGCCGATCCCGAATGCCGCAGCGCTGCTGCAGGCGGCCGATGAATCGGCTCCGGCTCCGTCAGCGAACGGAAACATGCAACTGGCGCAGATCTATGTCGAACACCACCATCATCACCATCATCATCACGCCTACCGCCGCTACGCGCCGCGCGTCGTGATCGTGCCGCCGGGCTACGGCCGCTACCGTCACCATCATCATCACCACCACCACCATCATCACAGCTTCTATCGCCGCGACTACTGAGGTCGTACGCGATCGAATGATGCGAAAACAGGACCCTAAAGGGTCCTGTTTTTTGCGCCTAGAGCCTGATCGGTTCTGATTGAATCAGAACCGAGGCTCTACTCTCTTGGTTTGACGCGTTTTCTTCACGCGAACCGGTCTCCACTTCGCTCGAAAACGCTCTAATCTACCCGCCTATTCCTGGCGGGCTTTTTCCTTGGCCGCGCGATGCAGGTGCCGGTAGGTGCCGTCGAACACGGTGTCGGTCGCCGATGTCCATTCGGTACCGGCCGAAAGCGTCGGCCGGCTGTGATAGATGCGCCGTGCCTGCAGCTCGCGCTCGGCGGATTCTTCCTCATTCATCGGTTCGAGCTCGAAATTGGCTTCCTCGGGGATCACGATGATCTGCGCGAACGGTTCGTTCGGCCTGAAAACGTGGGTGCGGCCCTCGGCCGGCGCCTTGAACACGCAAAAGAACATCATCGGCCACCAATTGCGCAGCAGCGCGGGCACCGCGATCGGTACGGTATCGGTGGGGTCCGTATAGAATCTCGGGTGCGGTTCGGTCCGCACCGCCATGCCCTTTTCGACCTTGAGATCGAGCAGGATCTGGTAGGTGTAGAAATGGTCGCCGAAATTCCGGAACGGCGGCCACTGCACCCCGCCGTCCGGCGGCTCGCCCCAATCTCCTTCCAGGATCAAATGTCCGTCTTTGGTCGTGACATGCAGCTCGTTGTCGTAGGGGTAAAACAGCTCGATCCCGTATTGCGCGCCTTCCGAAAACGGCACGCAATGCCACACCTGCTCACGCGAACCGTTGGCGCGTGGTTCACGCTTTCCAGCCCATCCGGGAATCTCGAGCTTGGTCCGGCGCGGCGCGAGCCGCGGATCGTTCAATCGGTATTTGACCTTATCCATGCGATCTCCGGTCGATCTTCTCTCAGGGAACTCGAACGGATACCGGCTGGAACGGTTCCATTTCGCGCGACCGGAAAATCATGCCAATGCGGCTTTACTGCATATGCGCGCGAATTGACCCCGCCCGGACGAATCTTTATATGTTTAGAACTATTCTAAAAGTTGCCTTGGGAATGTTTTGATGAAGAATTTCGCCGATTTGACCGAGCGCGAAGTGCTGGCGGTTGCGATTTCCGCGGAGGAGGAGGACAGCCGCATCTACATGAGCTTCGCCGAGGATCTCGCGGAGCGTTATCCGGAATCGGCCAAGATCTTCGAGGAGATGGCGGAGGAGGAAAAAGGCCATCGCCACATGCTGCTGGAGATGTACGAAAAACGTTTCGGCCCGAACCTTCCTCCGATCCGCAGGGACAATGTCAGGGGATTTTTGCGCCGCCGGCCGATCTGGCTGACCAAGAACCTGTCGCTCGACACCATCCGCAAGGAAGCCGAGACGATGGAGTTCGAGGCCGAGCGGTTTTACGTCAAGGCGGCGGAGCAGACCCAGGATGTCGGCGTCCGCAGGCTGCTCGGCGATCTCGCCGAAGCGGAGAAAGGCCACGAAAGCCTCGCGGCAAGGCTGACCGACAAGATCCTCAAGCCCGATGTGCGCGAGCAGGAGGACAAGACGCGGCGGCGCGTGTTCGTCCTGCAATATGTGCAGCCGGGGCTTGCCGGCTTGATGGACGGATCGGTGTCGACGTTGGCGCCGCTGTTTGCGGCGGCCTTTGCCACGCATCAGAACTGGCAGACCTTTCTGGTGGGCTTCGCCGCCTCGATCGGCGCCGGCATCAGCATGGGTTTTGCCGAAGCCTTGTCCGATGACGGGTCGCTCACGGGGCGCGGTTCGCCCTGGCTGCGCGGCATCACCTGCGGCCTGATGACGACGCTGGGCGGTCTCGGTCATACCATGCCCTTTCTGGTTCCCGACCGATGGGCCAACGCATTCTGGATCGCGACGGCGATCGCCGGCATCGTTGTGTTCTTCGAATTGTGGGCCATCGCCTATATCCGCGCCCGATACATGGATACGCCGTTCCTGCAGGCGGTTTTCCAGATCGTGCTCGGCGGCGCCATCGTGCTCGCTGTCGGCATCCTCATTGGAGCGGCGTAGCCCGGCCAACCGATGATGAAACGCCGCCCCACGCCCCGCACCTGTCGCCAGCTCGGCCTGCTGGCCGGCGCCGCCTTGGCGGCGTTAGCGGCGCAGCCGGCGATGGCGACCGACGAGATCCAGGTCTACAACGCCGGCATCGCGGCGCCGGGCCAGTTCACGATCCAGCAGCACCTCAATTATATTCCGCTCGGCGTCAAGGATCCGCCGTTTCCCGGCGGCCTGATCTCCCACAACAGCATCAACGGCACGCCGGAATTCGCCTACGGCGTCACCGACTGGTGGGAAGTGGGCCTTTATCTGCCTTTCGCCATCAAGGACCAGCAATTCCTGTCGGACGCCTTCAAGCTGCGCACCCTGTTCGTCTCGCCCAATGCCGAGCAGCGCAACTTCTTCTACGGCGTCAATTTCGAATTCTCCAACACGACGCCGCGATTCTCGCAGTCGAGATTCGGGATGGAGATCCGCCCCATTATCGGCGTCCGCAACGCGGACTGGGAATTCATCATCAACCCGATCGTGGACATCAGCTTCGGCAGATATGGCGAGGCGGACTTTGCGCCCGCCGCGCGCCTGGCGCGCAAGGTCGCGCCGGAAACCTATGTGGGGCTGGAGTACTACTCCGACTTCGGCGAGATCGGGAATTTCGCCAGGCTGCAAGATCAGCAGCACACGCTATTCGCGGTAACCGATTTCAAGCTCGGTGTCTTTGACGTGGATTTCGGCGTCGGTTACGGGCTGACGCCGGCGTCCGACCGCTGGGTCGTCAAGACGATCATCGGATACGCGTTTCCGGTCCCCGGCGGCAATCCCGGCACCGGCGAGCGCAGTGCGGCCGGGCCCGTCAATCCGATGGCGCACCCTTCTGCGCGATTCCCCCAACCCTGACGCAACGCTGTAAGTGCTCGTGCGTTAGATGACCTTTGCCAACCTCGTTTCAAGGAAACTCATGACCGCTCGTCTGCAATACGGAACCACCGCAAAGGTGCTTCACTGGCTCATCGTGGCGCTGCTGGTGGTGCAATATCTGATCGGCTGGCTGATGCCGGACCTTCATCGCGGCATGAAGCCCGGTGCCGGCATGACTTTTCATATCTCGTTCGGAATGACCATCCTGGTGCTCATCGTCTTGCGTCTGGCCTGGCGGCTGACGCATCCCGTGGCGCCCGAGAGGTCGCTTCCGCCCTGGCAGCGGCTGTCCTCGGAAGTCGTGCACTGGGCTCTCTATGTGCTGGTGCTGGCGACGACTGTCACCGGCTGGCTGTTCGCCTCGTTCCGCGGCTGGTCGGTCCCGTTGTTCTACTTCATGCCGATGCCGATGCTGGCGTCCGACAATGCGGCGGCGGGAAAGGCCATCGACGGCCTGCATCAGGCGGCGGAATGGGCGCTGCTTGTTGTGATCGGCATCCATGTCGCGGCGGCACTCGCCCACATCTTCGTCTATCGCGACCGCATCATGCAGCGGATGCTGCCGGAATAGCTGCCTTGCGGCAGCAATAGCGGTCTAGCGAACGCGGCCAAAACCAAGCATCATCCGGCGAGTTGCAAGAACCTCACCGGGAGTACGCCTTGGCCAAATCGCAATGGAGTTTCAGGACCGCGACCGAACTGTCAGCGGCGCTGACGGCGAAGAAAGTTTCCGCCGTCGAGCTGGCGGAGGACGCGATCGGCCGCATCGAGCGCCACGATGCGAAGATCAACGCGATTTGTGTGCGCGATTTCGCCCGCGGCCTGGAAGCCGCCCGTGCCGCCGACGCTGCACGCGCGCGCGGCGAGACCGGCGCGCTGCTCGGCCTTCCCCTGACCGTGAAGGAATCCTACAACGTCGCCGGCCTGCCGACGACTTGGGGCCTTCCGGCGCAGAGGGATTTTGTCCCGGGCGAAGACGCGCTGTCGATTTCCCGCGTCAAGCAGGCCGGCGGTGTCATCCTGGCCAAGACCAACGTACCGGTCTCGCTTGGCGACTGGCAGAGCTACAACGAGATCTACGGCATCACCAACAACCCCTTCGATCTCGGCCGCACGCCGGGAGGCTCGTCCGGCGGATCGTCGGCGGCGCTCGCGGCGGGCTACGGCCCGCTCTCGCTGGGTTCAGATATCGGCGGCTCGCTGCGGGTGCCCGCCTTTCATTGCGGCGTTTACGCGCACAAACCGACATTCGCGCTGGTGCCGGCGCGCGGCCACACGGCGCCGCCCGCGCCGCCGCTGCCGTTCAACCGCGATCTCTCGGTGATCGGGCCGATGGCGCGCTCGGCCGCTGACCTCACGCTGTTGCTCGACGTGATCGCGGAACCGGACCCGATCGAAGCCGGCAAGGCCTACAGCCTCGCGCTGCCGGCGCCGCGCCATGACGAATTGAAGAATTTCCGCGTGCTGCTGGTCACGACCGATCCCGTGATGCCGACATCGGCCAGCATCCGTGCGGCAATCGAAAAGCTCGCCGTCAACCTCGGCAAGGCCGGCGTTAGCGTGACCCGCGAGAGCCCGCTGCTGCCCGACTTCGCCGCTTCGACGCGACTTTATATGCGCATGCTGATGTCGTTCCTCGGCGCTTCCTTCCAGCCCGAGACCTACGCCGGCGCGCAGGCCGCGGCGGCCAAGCTTTCCGCTGACGATACGAGTCTCGCGGCGGAGCGGCTGCGCGGCATCGCGCTCAGCCACCGCGACTGGGTGATCGCCGACGGCGCGCGCACGCGTCTGCGGGCGCAATGGCGCGAGCTGTTTGGGACGTTCGACGCGGTGATCTGCCCGATCATGCCGACGCCGGCCTATCCGCACGATCATTCCGACGACCAGGAGAAGCGCCGCATCACCATCGACGGCAAGGACTATGTCTATCCCGACCAGCTGGCATGGCCGGGTATCGCGACGCTGCCGGGCCTGCCTTCGACCGCGATCCCGCTCGGTCTGTCGGACGAAGGCCTCCCGGTCGGTGTCCAGATCGTCGGTCCCTGGCTGGAGGACCGCACGACGCTCAAGCTTGCGGAGTTGATCGAGCGCGAATTCGGCGGCTTCGTGCCGCCGCCGATGTTTGATGATTGACGCCTCGTCATTCCGGGGCATCGCGAAACGATGAGCCCGGAATCCAGAAGTGATGGCACGAGATTCCGAGTTCGCGCTTCGCGCGCCCCGGAATGACAGAAAGGGAGAGAAACGATGCGAAACGATCTCGCTGAACTGACCGCCCTGAACCGCGACTACGTCAACTCCGTCCAGAATTGCGACGTCAAGCGGTTCGACGAAATCCTCGCCGACGATTTCTATTGCTCCAATCCCGACAAATCGCTGGTCGACCGCGCCGGCTTTCTCAAGCAGACCGCGGTGCCGGTGACAATCCGGAATCTCGAAGCGCATGACGTCAAGATTCGCCTGATGGGCGATTTTGCAATCATTCACGCGCGGACGAGTTACACGACTGCCGACGGCCAGCAGGCCTCCGGCCGCTACACCGATTGCTGGGCGCGGCAGAACGGCCGCTGGCTCGCGGTGTCGGCGCAGGTGTCGCGGTAACCACCTTCGCCGGGACGACGGCTAGTTGTCGAATACGATGACGCTGCGCACGGTCTTGCCGGCCTTCATCGCGGCAAAGCCTTCGTTGATCTCGGAGAGCTTCAGCTTGGCCGAGATCCAGTCCTCCAGATGCAGCCGGCCGCGCATGTAGAACTCGACCAGCCGCGGCATGTCGACGCGGAAATGGTTGGAGCCCATCGACGAGCCCTGAATCTTGCGCTCACGCAAAAAATCGAATCCGTGCAGCTCGATCTTCTGGCCGAACGGGATCATCCCGACGATGGTCGCGGTGCCGCCGGGCGCGAGCATCGCAAAGGCCTGCTCGGCGGTCTCCTTGCGGCCCAGCACTTCAAAGGAATGATGCACGCCGCCGCCGGTGAGCTCGCGTACCTGCTGCACCACGTCGCCGTTGCGGGGATCGACGATGTCGGTGGCGCCGAGCTTGGTCGCGAGCTGCAGTTTCGCCGGATTGGTATCGACCGCGATGATGCGGCCGGCGCCGGCGATCTGCGCGCCGTTGATCGCGGCCATGCCGACGCCGCCGCAGCCGATCACCACGACGCTTTCGCCGGGCGCGACCTTGGCGGTGTTCACCACCGCACCGTAGCCGGTGATGACGCCGCAGCCGATCAGCGCGGCGAGATCGAGCGGCATGTCCTTGCGGATTTTGACGATGGCGTTCTCGTGCACCAGCATCTGCTCGGCGAACGACGACAGATTGAGGAACTGGTTCAGTTTTTCGGAGCGCGCCCAGGACAGCCGGTTGGAGGCGCCCGGCAGCATCTTTACCGTGGTGTCGGTGCACAGCACCGGCCGCCCGGTGGTGCAGTTGTCGCAGGTGCCGCAGAACACCGATAGACAAGTGACGACGTGATCACCGGGCTTCACATAGGTAACGTCGGAGCCGACCTGCTCGACGACGCCGGCGGACTCATGGCCGAGCACGGCCGGCAGCGGATGCGGATAGAGCCCTTCCATGAAATGCAGGTCGGAATGACAGAGCCCGGCGACGGAGGTGCGGATCAGCACCTCGCGGGGACCGGGCTTCTGCAGGCTGACGTCCTCGATCACCAGCGGCTTGTTGACTTCGTACAGGACGGCGGCCTTCATCAGTGTTTCCTCGTTTTTGTGTTTAAGTCATTCCGGGGCGACTCGCAGCGTCGAACCCGGAATCCGGATATGTTGATCGAGATTCCCCGATGTGCAAGTGCACATCTGAGGTTCGCGCTTCGCGCGCCCCGGAACGACGACTTACCTTAAGCCGCCCCGAGCAATTCGCCAACCTCGGCCATGCCGACGTCGCGCTCGCCGAGCAGGTGGCCGGTGATGGCATGCTGCACCGGATTTTCCGTGAGCCGGAACGGATCGCCCGCCAGCACCCGGTGATCGATCACCATGCGCGACAGCAAGAGCCTTCGCGCGTCGCCGCGCATCTCTTGAATGCGCCCACCTTCCCAGGCCAGCGCCACGGCGCTGGCGACGTGGTAGAGCAGGCTGGTGGCCCGGCGCGCGTCCGCTTCATTGTCCATGCGCGACGCCACTTGCCGTGCAAAACCGATGGCGCGGTCGGTGAGATCGCGCAAGCGAGAGCGCCAGGCCTGCGGCACGTTGGCGCTGTCGTCGAGGCGGGCATGGAGATCGGCCGCAAGTGCTACCTCGGCGCCATGGCGGCCGACCGCGCGCTTCAGCGCATCGATCGCGACGATATTGCCGGTGCCTTCCCAGATCGAGCCGAGATGGGCGTCGCGCAGCAATCGCGCCGTGGCGAATTCCTCGATGTAGCCGATGCCGCCCCGCATCTCCAGCGCATCGCCGCAGACCTTGCGTGCGTCGCGGGTGGCGCGGAATTTCAAAGTCGGCGTCAGGATGCGCAGCAACGCCGCCGCGTCCTGGCTGCCCGCCTCGCCGCGGTCGAGCGCATCGGCCGTGAGAAAGCTCATCGACAGCGCCTGCTCGGTGGCGAGCATGATCTTCATCAATTGCCGCCGCGCTAAGGGCAGGTCGATGATGCGGCTGCCGAACACCACGCGGCTTTTCGCCACCGTCGTGGCGTCGTGATGCGCGCGGCGCATCAGCGCGGTAGATTTGACGCCGTTGGAGAGCCGCGACGAATTGACCATTTCGGCCATCTGCACGAAGCCGCGGTCGAGCCGGCCCACCGCATAGGCAATCGCGCCTTCCAGCTTGATTTCGCCCGAGGCCATCGAGCGGGTGCCGAGCTTGTCCTTCAAGCGAACGATCCGGTAAT
>JBGPSI010000142.1:0-12917 GCA_041490045.1 Bradyrhizobium sp. | reverse complement strand
GGGATGCCGATCGCGGCTTCAGGCTCGTTTGCCGCCGATGTCTCCTCGACCGTCTCGACCACCGGGGCAGGCATCGAATCCGTTGCTGCGGAAGAGGAGGGCGGGGCCGCGTCCTCCGCCGCCGGCGGGGCTGCCGTATCCTTGTCCTCGAGCGCCGCGATCCGTGCCTTGATCAGATCGAAGGCGGCGATCAAGGCGTCCTGCGGATTGGTGGACGCGATTTGGCCGCAGGCCTCTTCGATGGCGGTGACCTGGGAGTCCAGGAGGTCGCAGATCCGGCTGTCGGCGCCGATTTCCCGCCAGCGCCAGCTAATCTCCTTGATGATCCGGGTGCCCTTGCGGACCGGCGCCAGATTTTCCTCCAGCCCGAGATTCTGGACCGCCGCCGCGGCCGCGCCCCGGGCCTCATAGACCGCACGGCGGATGGCGGCCAGTGCCTCGGCCAGCCGGCTGTCGGAAGCCGATTGCTTTTGCGTGGCGACGGTTTGCTCGATCCGGGCCACCGCGTCGAGCACCATGCGGGTGTCGGCGTTGCGGTTGCGCTTGGCGTATTCGCCGAGAAACCAGCGGCCGCGCGACGTCTCCATGAAAGCGTGGCAGATCGCCTCATAGTCCTCTTCGCCCGGCAGGTTTGCGCGGGCGGAGATCGGCGATAGGGCGAATGCTTCGTCGGCCATGTCAGACTCATCGCGCAAATCACCGCGCGTTAGGCTAACGATCATCATGATATCGACCGAATCGCAATTGGTTTGATGCCACTCGAATCACAAATCCCCAGCGTATCCCACGGTATTTCAAAGCAATTCGCGGTGAGGCTCGCGCTGTTTTACGGCGCGGCGTTCGGCCTGATCGGCACCCATCTGCCGTTCTTCCCGGTCTGGCTGAAGGCGGTCGGGATCGAGGCCTCCTGGATCGGGATCATCACGGCGGTTCCTGCGGTGACGCGGTTCTCGATCCTGCCGATCGTGACGGGGCTCGCCGAAAGACGTCACTCGCTGCGCGCAGCCATGATTCTCACCGCGTTTTTCACCGCGCTCGGATTCGTGGTGCTGGGCACCCAGCATCTGGCCCCGCTGGTGTTTGCGGCCTACGCCGTCACCGCCTGCATGTGGACGCCGATGGTGCCGCTGACGGACGCCTATGCGCTGCGCGGGGTGGCGCGCTACGGACTCAATTACGGGCCGCTGCGGCTGTGGGGCTCGGCCGCCTTCGTGGTCGGCGCGCTCGTCTGCGGGCTATTGGTCGATGTGATCGCGGCGCGACATTTGATCTGGGTGATCGCGGCCATGGCCGGGCTCGGCGCGCTGGTCAGCCTCGGACTGCAGCCGCTGGACCATCCGAAGCTGGCTCCGGCGACGCCGCACCGCGCCGGCGCGCTGCTGCGCGACCCCGGCTTTCTCGCCATCGTCTTCGCGGCGGCCCTGATTCAGGGCAGCCACGCCGCCTACTACACCTTTGCCTCCATCACTTGGCAGGGCGCCGGCCTCGGCGGGCTGACGATCGCCGGGCTGTGGGTCTTGGGGGTGCTCGCCGAGATCGTGGTGTTCGCGCTGTCGCCGCGATTTGCGTTTTCCCCGGCCGTGCTGGTGGTGATCGGCGGGCTCGCCGGGGTGGCGCGCTGGCTGATCACGGCGCAGGAGCCTTCGGTCGCCGTGCTGGCCGTGGTCCAGCTGGCGCATGGGCTCACCTATGGCATTACCCAGGTCGGCACCATGGGATTGCTGGTGCGTCATGTGCCGGCCCAGGTGATGGCGCGGGGGCAGGGCTATTACGCGGCCTGCAGCGGCATCGTCACCTCGAGCGCCTCGATCCTGTCGGGCGCGGTCTACGCCCGGCACGGGCAGGCCGTCTACTACGTCATGGCCGCGATGGCGCTCTCAGGCGCTGTCGTGATGTGGCTGGCGCGGCGCCGCCTCTCCGAACCGAGGCCGGCGGATCATCCCCATAGTGCTGCTTCCGGCGGATAGACCAGGCTGCCGTCGTAGCGCAGCCCGCCGTCGCGGTCGCGCGCCAGCAACAACGGACCATCGAGATCGACGAAGCGGGCCTGTGCCGCGAGCAGCATCGAAGGCGCCATCGCCAGCGAGGTCGCGACCATGCAGCCGACCATGATCTCAAATCCGAGCGCCTGCGCGGCGTCCGCCATGGCCAGGGCTTCCGTCAGGCCGCCGGTCTTGTCGAGCTTGATGTTGACTGCATCGTAGCGCTCGCGCAGTCCGCTGAGCGAGGTGCGGTCGTGCACGCTCTCGTCCGCACAGACGGCAATCGGCCTGCGGATGTGCCTGAGCGCCTCGTCCTGGCCCGCCGGCAGCGGCTGTTCCACCAGGGTGACGCGGGCTTCCGCGCAGTCCTTCAGGTTCTGTGCGAGATTGTCCGGCGTCCAGGCCTCGTTGGCATCGACAATGAGCTCCGAGTCGGGCGCGGCCCTGCGCACCGCGGCGATCCGAGCCCCGTCGCCGTCGCCGCCGAGTTTTATCTTCAGCAACGGCCGGTGCGCGGCCTTGGCGGTCGCGGCCGCCATGACCTCGGGGGTTCCGAGCGAAATGGTATAGGCGGTGATGCAGGCCTTGGGCGCGGGACGCCCGAGCAGGTCCCAGGCGCGCTTGCCGCTGGTTTTGGCCTCGAGGTCCAACAGCGCGCAATCCAGCGCGTTGCGGGCGGCGCCGGGAGGCATCGCCGCCTGCAGGGCCTGCCGGTCGAGCCCGCGCGACAGCGGTTCCTGCATCGCCTCGAGGGCGGCCAGTGTCGCTTCCGGCGTCTCGCCATAGCGCGGGTAGGGCACGCATTCGCCGCGTCCCGTGTGGCTGCCGCGGCTGACTTCCGCGACGACCGTCACGGCTTCGGTCTTGGCGCCGCGGCTGATCGTGAAGGCGCCCGCGATCGGCCAGCGTTCGATTCTCGCCGAAAGCATTGGGGGTTGGCTGGAAGTCATTTTAATATCTGGCAATTTCTGAACCGTATGCTTGCCCGGCGCAACCAAGTATGGCTGGTTAGGGGTGCGCTCTACAAGACAGCGGCGGGGATTTGGCCATTTCCATTCTCGATGAAGTGCGGAAAAGCGGCGCGGGAGGCGGCCACGTGAGCGGCGACCCGACATTGGAGCGGATTGCACGGGGTAACGGGCTTGCGCTGTGCGCGGCGGGCTCGTGGACCGCGCGCTTTGCGCCTGACCTGGAGCGGCTCGTTTCCGACGCCGAAAAGCTGGGGGGAACCCGGCCCAATATCTTCATCGACGTCTCGCAGATATCGAAACTCGACACTTTTGGCGCCTGGCTGATCGAGCGGCTGCGCCGCAGCCTGACCCATGGCGGCGAAGAGGCCAAGATCGCGGGCCTCTCGGCCAATTATTCGAGCCTGGTCGACGAGGTGCGCCGGGTGAAGGCAAGCCCCGCGATCGACACCACCTCGGTGACGATCACGGGGATGCTGGACCAGATCGGCCGCGCCATGGCCGGGATCGGCAGCACGATTGTCAGCCTGATCGACATGCTCGGCGCAGTGCTGGCCGCGACCGGGCGGGTCCTGATTCACCCGAGGGCCTTCCGCCTGACCTCGACCGTGCACCATCTGGAGCAGGTGTGCTGGCGCGCGGTGCCGATCGTCGTACTCATCACCTTCCTGATCGGCTGCATCATCTCCCAGCAGGGCATCTTCCATTTCCGCAAGTTCGGCGCCGACATCTTCGTGGTCGACATGCTCGGCGTGCTGGTGCTGCGCGAAATCGGCGTGCTGCTGGTGGCGATCATGGTGGCGGGCCGATCGGGCAGCGCCTACACGGCCGAACTCGGCTCCATGAAGATGCGGGAAGAGATCGACGCGCTGCGCACCATGGGATTCGACCCGATCGAGGTACTGATCCTGCCGCGGATGCTGGCGCTGATCATCGCGCTGCCGATCCTGGCCTTTCTCGGCGCCATCGCCGCGCTCTATGGCGGCGGGCTGGTGGCGTGGCTCTATGGCGGTGTCGATCCGGAAGCGTTCCTGCTTCGGCTGCGCGACGCCATCTCGATCGACCACTTCACCGTCGGCATCATCAAGGCGCCGGTCATGGCGGCGGTGATCGGCATCGTCGCCTGCGTCGAGGGGCTCGCGGTGGAGGGCAGCGCCGAATCGCTCGGCCAGCACACCACCTCCTCGGTCGTGAAGGGGATTTTTTTCGTCATCGTGATGGACGGCGTGTTCGCGATCTTCTTCGCCTCGATCGGAATGTGACGATGGCGCCTGAAGCACAAAATCCCATCATCCGGGTCCGCGACATCTCCGTGCAGTTCGGCTCGACCAAGGTTCTGGACGGGCTCAATCTCGACGTGAAGCGCGGCGAGATCCTGGGCTTTGTCGGTCCCTCCGGCGCCGGCAAGTCGGTGCTGACGCGCACCATCATCGGCCTCGTCCCCAAGATATCGGGTCGTATCGAGGTGTTCGGGATCGATCTCGATGCCGCCAGTCCTTCGGAACGGCGCGGGGTGGAGCGGCGTTGGGGCATCCTTTTCCAGCAAGGCGCGCTGTTTTCCTCGCTGACGGTGCGGCAGAACATCCAGTTTCCGGTGCGCGAATATCTCAACGTCAGCCAGCGGCTGCTCGACGAGATCACGGTTGCAAAACTCGGCATGGTGGGACTGCGGCCCGAAGTGGTCGACCGTTTCCCCTCGGAACTCTCCGGCGGCATGATCAAGCGCGTGGCGCTGGCGCGCGCGCTGGCGCTCGATCCCGAACTGGTATTCCTCGACGAGCCGACCTCGGGGCTCGATCCGATCGGCGCCGGCGACTTCGACGAACTGGTCCGGACCCTGCAGCGCACTTTGGGCTTGACCGTTTTCATGGTAACCCACGATCTCGACAGCCTTTATACCGCATGCGACCGTATTGCCGTTTTGGGGAACGGCAAGATCATCGCCGCGGGATCGATGGCCGACATGCAGGCCTCGCAGCATCCCTGGTTGAGGGCCTATTTCCACGGCAAGCGCGCCCGCGCGGTCATGGGTTAGCACCGGAGTTAGTCAAAATGGAAACGCGGGCTAACTTCGTTCTGATCGGATCGTTCACGCTGGCAGTGATTGCCGCGGCGTTCGGCTTCGTGCTCTGGTTCCAGTCGCTCCACACCACCAAGGCCCGCAGCCCGCTGCGCATTGTGTTCGAAGGCCCGGCCGCGGGCCTGCGCAACGGCGGCAGTGTCAATTTCAACGGTATCCGGGTGGGCGAGGTGATGTCCGTGAAGCTGGACAACCCGCGTCGTGTCGTCGCACTCGCCATGGTCGAGAACAACGCCCCGATCCGAAAAGACACCCTGGTCGGGCTCGAATTCCAGGGATTGACCGGCGTCGCCGCGATCTCGCTGAAGGGCGGCGAGGAAGCCGCCCCGCCGGTCCCGCTGGACGAGGACGGCGTGCCGACGCTGACCGCCGATCCGAACGCGCTGCAGGACGTCACCGAGGCGATTCGTGGCACCCTGCAGAACATCAACCGGGTAGTCGCCGACAACCAGCAGTCGGTGAAGAACTCGCTCAAGAACCTCGAAACCTTCACCAACTCGCTGGCGCGCAATTCGGAGAAGATCGACGCCGTGATGGCGAGGGTCGACGGCGTGATGGGCAAGGCCGACAATCTGATGCTCGGCCTCAATGCGCTGGCCGGCGGCAAGGAGGGCGGCGAATTGATGCTGACCGTGAAGTCGATCCGCGAACTGGCCGAGGATTTCGACAAGCGCTCAGGCGCCCTGATGACCGACGGCCGCCGCACCCTCGGCGACATCAGCCGCGCCGTGACCAATTTCGACCGCAACCCGACCCGCGTTCTGTTCGGCGCCAGCAACAGCGGCAACTCGCAGGCGGCGGAACCGCCGCCGAGGCCGGGCCCGACTCCCGCGGCAGCGGCGAACGACAGGAAGCGGCCGTAGAGGTCGAAGTCGTGGGGTGGGTTGCCTAGCCGCGACCGTTCGCTGGGTTCGCGGCAACCGGCAGCCGAACCGTGGCACGAATTCCCGACTGGCCGGCGCCCGAGATATTCTCCAAAGTGATTTCTCCGCCCAAGTTTTCGGCGATGCGCTTCACGATTGAGAGGCCGAGGCCAGTTCCTTCGCCCTCCGGACGGGAGCCGCGAAAGAACGGCTCGAATATCTTCTCCAGGTCAGCGGTAGCGATGCCGGGGCCCGTGTCCTCGATCTGCAGGACCGCGGAGCCGTCCTCACGATAGACGCCGAGATCTATCCTTCCGCCGTGCGGAGTATGGCGGAGCGCATTGTCAAGCAAATTACGGATCATGGTCGCGAGCATGACCGGTTCGCCGCGTATCGTGACGGCTTCGACAATTTCAAAGCCCAGATCAATGCCACGATCGACTGCTTGCGGAAGCAGATCCGCGGCAACCTGCGTTGCGACTTCGTCGAGCGGGACTTGCTGCATTGCGTCGGAGAAGGGGTTCGCCTCGTACCGTGCGACCGCGAGCAGTTGCTCAAGCAAATGCTTGGTGCGACGCATGCCTTGCCTGAGGGCAGAAACACGTTCTCTCGCTTTCTCGGGAAGTTCGATCGAATCGAGGTTTTCCGCCTGCAGACTCAGCGCGGTAATCGGCGTGCGTAGCTCGTGCGCCGCATCGGCAACGAAGCGACGCTGCTGATCCATCAAGTGCTGCATCCGCGTCAGCAAGCTATTGATCGAGGTGATGAACGGATGCAGTTCCGTCGGTGCGCCCGCTTCCGGCAACGGCGTGAGGTCGTCGGCGCGTCTGGCATCGAGATTGCCCGCCAGCCGGATCATAGGGAGCAGCGAGTGCGCAATGACGAGCGCCGTGACGATCAACAGGCAGGGAATTAGCGCGGCAATCGGCAGAAGGGTCCGAACCGCCATGTCGTCAGCAGTGTCATCTCGAACCGCGGTCGGTTGCGCGGCGGCATATCGGCTTCCGTCCGGTCGCGTTCGCAGCAGCACGCGAATCGCTTGGCTCTTCCAGCTCGCTGTGTGCAAGCCGTCCTTCAACCCGAAAAGTTGACGTTCGTCCGATGTGCCGTGCGGGATATTCCCCAGCTCGATCAGCCGGACCTGCGCGTTCTCCTCAATTTCGGGAAACGGCCTACCGTCGTCAAAGATGCCATTCTGGGCAAGGCTGGCGATCTGGATCAGGGCCGAATCCTGGATCTCGATAGCTTCATCGAATGCCCATCGGTAGGCGAATATGCCTCCGGTCCCGCCCGTCAATACGATCATAGCAGTCAGCCCGACGAAGAGACGTCCGCGCAATGAGCCGATCATAGTGCGCGCTCCACCATCCACCCTACGCCGCGTACGTTGCGGATCGCCGTGGCCCCGAGCTTCCTGCGAACGGCGTGGATCAGGAACTCGATGGCGTTGCTCTCGACCTCCTCATTCCAGCCGTAGATTTGCCGTTCAATCTCGCCCCGCGACAGGATCGTCCCTGGCCGTGCCAACAGCGCTTGCAGAAGCGCGAACTCACGTGCACTCAGAAGTGCGCTTTTCTCCAGGAATTTTGCTTCCCGAGTTGCGGGGTCGAGGCTGAGCTTTCCATTGCTCAGAAGCGCTGCTGAACCGCTGCCATCGCGGCGGAGCACGGCCCGCATCCGTGCCAGCAATTCGCGGATTTCGAACGGTTTTATCAGGTAGTCGTCCGCTCCGAGATCGAGCCCGTCGATCCGGTCTTCGACGCCATCCCGCGCGGTCACGATGATGACGGGAAGCTTGCTGCCAAGTAGGCGCAGGCGCCGAAGCACGTCGCGGCCGTCAGCTTTAGGCAGTCCGAGATCGAGCAGGACCAGCTCGTAGGTTTCGCTTTCCGCCGCGAGGACCGCGGCCTCGCCGTCGGTCACCCAGTCGACCGCGTAGGCTGCGTCCCTGAGCCCCTGCTGGACGGCCGAACCGATCATCCTGTCATCCTCGATGAGCAGAACTCGCATGCCTCAAATCCTCGGTCCGAAATGCCGCAAGCGGCCCGGCCCAGCATTGTTCCTCTGACTTAGTGCAGACTTAGGGGCAAAGTCACGCGTGGGAACGTGTCGCCGGAAATCGGATTGACGTAGCACAAGGAAATTCTTCGCCCTAAGCCTCTTCTAAGTCCACCGAGGCACGTGGGAGCCAGCAACAGTCTTGCCGTTGCAGGGGGCGGCGAAGCAAACGAAAGATTAGAGATGAACAGAAGATTGTCGACTTTAGCGGGCCTCACCGCGGCGAGCCTGACCTTCGGCACTATAGCCGCACCAGCTTACACCGGTGAGGAGCTGGCACACCGGGCCAAAATCGGGATCGCACAAGCCAGAGCAATCGCCCTGAAAGCGCATCCCGGAACAATCGCGGACGAGGAGCTTGAACGGGAAGGAGGCGGCAGCGGCCTTCGTTACTCGTTTGACATCAAGCGCGGCTCGGTGACGCAAGAGGTCGGGATCGACGCGCGGACAGGCCTGGTGCTCGAAAACAAGAAAGAAGGTCCAAACCCGGACTAAGAAAGAAATTCGCCGGGCCGGGGCTGCACGCCTGATCGCCTTTCCTTGGGCCTGGCGCGAACTCTCACCGTGGACGCGCCAGGCCCCGTTTGCAATATGCAACTCGATGTAGAGCCATGACAGCCTTGAAATCCGAAATTCCGCACGATGCCCTCACGAAGATCCCTGAAGTCACTCTCGTCTTCTGGGTCATCAAGATCGCCGCCACTACGCTCGGAGAGACGGGTGGAGACTCGGTGACGATGACTTTGAACTGGGGCTATCTCACCGGAACGGCGATTTTCCTCGCTGCGCTGGTCATCCTGGTAGCCGCGCAAATTCTCGCAAACCGTTTCCATCCATTCCTGTACTGGGCAACGATCGTCGCCTCGACGACATTCGGCACCACCATGGCCGATTTCTGCGACCGTTCGCTTGGTATCGGTTACACTGGAGGCTCCTCGCTCCTTCTGGCTTTGCTGTTGGGAACGCTCGCGCTCTGGTATTTTGCCGAAGGTTCGATCTCGGTGGAGACCGTGTACCGACCGAGAGTCGAAGCATTTTACTGGGCCGCCATCACGTTCTCCCAGACGCTGGGCACGGCGCTCGGGGACTGGATCGCCGACACGACAGGCCTCGGCTACGAAGGCGGCGCACTGGTGTTTTCGGTTGCGTTGGTCGTCGTCGCAGCCCTTTACTATTGGACGAACATTTCGCGCGTCACGCTGTTCTGGGCTGCGTTCATCCTGACGCGACCGCTCGGCGCGACCGTCGGCGACTTTCTCGACAAGCCGCTGAACCACGGCGGCATGGCGCTCAGCCGGCCTGTTGCTTCCGCCGTTATCGCGGTGTTCATCGTTGGTTGCATCGTGCTCCTGCCCCAGCGTGCGGGAAGGCATCCCGGTGAAATTCAAGCAGCCAGCCCATAGGACGGATTAGCCGAAGGCGTAAAATTCACCGAGAACATCCAAACAAAAAATATTGCCACCGGAATCGGCACGCAATGGGCAAAAGGCGATGCTTTGGAAGGCGTTCGCGCGTGAATGTTATGTTCCAGGAAAGGGTAGCTTGATTCAACACCTCGCCCGACTCCAAAAAAGATCTGAATGTGAGCCGGACTACCCGGCAGACGGTCGATATCTATGGTGTCCGGCAGGGGTCTACCGCCGTTATGTTTCAGCAAGAAGTCCCATAAGGAGCAGGTAGCTTACCTCCGATTGCAGTTTCTACTTCAGCGATTCGCCCACGATCAATCTGAGGGCCCGGGTTGGCAATCGTAATCATAACTCATGGCCCCGGTTTGAAGCCCCACCAGTCGTTGGATACGATTCTCGGAAACTTATGGCGGGCTCGCGTTTACTGGCAAACCAATTCGAAAGTGACCCATGCGTTTCTGCGGGCAGCATGTTGAGCCTGTTCGAAATTGATATATCCCTTGATAGGGAGCGTAAGTTCGGTTTCGCGGCGACTTGCGTCCGCCCTATAGATTCTGGCCATCTAATCGAATTCCAAAAACAAAAAACGGAGGCATCACTGCCTCCGTTCTTTTCAATCTACGATCAGCTCAAACCCTATCCCAGGCGTCCCGCCGCGTGCGCGAGCAGGGTGTAGACGAGGCCGGTTTCCGAGGTGAGGTGGCTGCGCAGCATGGCGGGGCCGCGCTCGTCGCGGGCGACCTCGTCGAGCAGGCGCTCGAACTCGGCGATGTAGCGGTCGACCGTCTGCTTGAAGCCGCGGTCGGCGCGGTATTTGCGGGCGACCTCGTCGAACGCCTTCTGGCCGGCCGGGGTGTAGAGCCGCTTGGTAAAGGCCTTGCTCTCGCCGCGCTGGTAGCGGTCCCACATCTCGGCGGCGAGGCTGCGGTCCATCAGCCGGCCGATGTCGAGCGACAGCGACTCCAGCGGATTGCCGCCTGAGGCCTGCTGCGGCGGGCGTCCGCGCGGCGGCAGCGGCGGGTTGGCGCCGCCCGCATCGGTGCGGCTCAACAGGTCGGAAAGCCAGCCGTCGCGTCCCTGGTCGGCGATCGCCGGAGAGACCGGCGGCGCCTCGGTGCGGCGCTGGGCGGGCATGCCGAGGTCGGGCGGGGGCAGGGTCGAGGCGCTGCCGGCCGCGCGCGCGCGGGGGGCCGCATTGCGGCCGCCGCCAGCGGCGGCCATCATCGGCTCTTCCTCGCGCTGCGCGGTGGCGCGCCCCTGGGTGACGACATCAAGGCCGCGGCCGTGATGGGCCACGATCCGGTTCAGTTCCGCCAGAGCCTCGATCTGGTCGACGATCACCTTGCGCATCTGCGAGGTGCTTTCGGCGGCCTCCTGCGGCATTTCAAGGACGCCGCGGCGAAGCTCGTTGCGGGTGGCCTCGAGTTCGTGGTGCATTTCCGAGGCCATCTGCTTCATGCTCGTTACCATGGTGGCGAACTTCTCGGCGGAGTGCTTGAATATCGCGTCCGCTTCCTGCGTGCTCTGCTGATAGATCTCGCTCAGGGCCTGGGCGGTCAGCCGGCGCTCTTCCTCGGTGTTCGCGCGCACGGCCTCGAACTGGTCGCTGATCGCGGCAGACCCGGCGCCGGCGGTTTCCGCCACCACGCGGGCGATATCGCGGGCGCGCTCTTCGGCGGCCGCCAGCGACTCGTCCAGCAGGCCGGTGAAGCGCGACAGCCGCTGATCGAGGTCGGCGGTGCGCAGATCGATGGTGGTGACCAGCGATTCCAGCGCCGTCTTGCGTTCGGCGACGGAGGCGGTGGTGTTGCGGTTGCTCTGCTCGACCACGGCTGCCGCCTCCACCAGCGCCTGGCCGTGATGTTCGAACTGGCCGGACAGCGAGCCGAGATCCTCCAGCGCCTTCTGGGTCTTGGTGTTGAAGACCTTCAACTGGTCTTCCAGCGTCTGGGTTGCGATCCCGTTGCGCGAGGTGACGTCGTTCATGGCGGAGACGAAGTCGGCGACGCGGGTGACGAGGGCACGCTCCAGCGAGTTGAGGTTGTCGTGCGCCCCGGTCAGTACTTCCTGCAGCAGGATATTGCCTTCGCGCAGGCGCTCGAACAGAGCGACCGTGTCGGTGCGCAGGATCTTGCTGGTCTCCTGCATCTCGGTGACGGCCGCGACCGAAACCTGGCGCGACTGGTCGATCGCCGTGCGTGAGGACTGCTCCAGCTCCTTCAACGATTTGTTGACGGCATTGGTGGCGAGTTCGCCGGCGGAGGTAATCGTCCGCGCGACGTCGGAGCCGTTGCCCAGCATCGATTGCGAGAAGGTCTGGCTGCGAGTCTCGATCGCTTTCAGCGCGTCGGCGGTGACGCGGTCGATATCGACCGTGAGCTGGTTGGTCTTGGCGCCGATCGCCTCGACCAGCGTGCCGCGCTTGCCGTCGATCATCTGCGACAGGCGATCGGTCTGCTGCTGGACGTAGCTGACGATTTCGTCGGACTTGCCGGTCATGGTCAGGCCGAACGCGCTGCTGGCGGCGAGAACCGCACGTTCGACGTCCGCCGAGGTCGACATGACCTTGGAGGACACCTCGTTCGATGCGGCCACGAGCGCGTTCTGCGCGCTGAGCGCGCTGGTCTGGATATGGTCCGTGGTATTCGCGGTGACCGTGGAGAGCGACCGCTCGATCTCCGTCGAGATCGCCCTGATCTGGCTGGCGGCGTCGGCCGACGTCGCGTGCAGCGAGCTTTGCGCCTCGCGCGCACTGCCCAGGATCGAAGCGGCGGTATCCGCCCCGACTGCGGTCAGCGTGCGTTCGACGTCGGATGCCAGCGACTTGACGTGATTGGCGGCATCGGAGGAAGCGGTCACCAGCGTACTCTGGGCTTCGCGCGCGCCCGCGACGATCGCTTCGGCGGTGGACGTTCCGGCGATCGACAGCGAGCGTTCGATGTCGGCGGACAGCGTCTTGGCGTGGTTGGCAGCCTCGGACGATGCCGTGACCATGGTGCCCTGAGCTTCCCGCGCGCTGTTGAGGATCGATGCGGCGGTTGAATTGCCGGCGGCCGAAAGCGTGCGCTCGATATCGCTGGACAGCGATTTGACCTGGTTGGCGGCATCCGCGGAGGCCGTCACCAAGGTCGATTGCGCATCGCGGGCGCTGGTCAGGATCGAATTCGCGGCACCGGTGCCGACGGCGGTGAGGGCGCGCTCGACTTCCGCCGAGGTTAGCTTCAATTGCGCGCCGACGTCGGAGGAAACCGAAAGCAGCGACTGCTGCGCGGCGCGGGCGCCGGTCTGGATGGTCTCGCTGGTGTTGACCACGAGGTTGGTGAGCGAACGCTCCGCGTCCTCGACGTGGGATCTGATGCCGAGCGACAACTCCTCGGCGCGCGCCATCAGGCCGTCGCTGGCCTGCCGTCCGCTGCTCTCGATGCGGCCCGCCACGGCCTCGATGCGCGAACCAAGGAGGTCCTCGAACTGGGCGACGCGCGTGTCGATGTCGGTCGCGACCGCGCCGATCCGGCTCTCGATGCCCTGATGGATTTCCTGGAACCGAGCCGTGATGG
>JBGPSI010000141.1:0-12974 GCA_041490045.1 Bradyrhizobium sp. | reverse complement strand
AGGTTGGCGAGATAGCGCATGGGAATACGCAGCGACTTGACGTCGGGCATTTCGCCGTCGAGCCCGATCTTGCCGGCGGACGCCGCCGAGGTGATCGGCGACAGCGGCGGCACGTACCAGACCATCGGCAGAGTGCGGTATTCGGGATGCAGGGGGAAAGCGACCTTCCACTCCATCGCCATCTTCCAGATCGGCGAGGTCTTGGCGGCTTCGAGCCAGGCATGCGGAATGCCCTGCCGCTCGGCCTCCGCGATCACCTTGGGATCGTTGGGATTGAGGAAGATGTCGAGCTGGGCCTGGTAGAGGTCGCGCTCGTCCGGCTTGCTTGCGGCTTCCTGGATCCGGTCGGCGTCATAGAGCACGACGCCGAGATAGCGGATGCGGCCGACACAGGTCTCCGAGCACACGGTCGGCTGGCCGGCCTCGATGCGCGGATAGCAGAAGATGCACTTTTCCGATTTGCCCGACGACCAGTTGTAATAGATCTTCTTGTAGGGGCAGCCGGAGACGCACATCCGCCAGCCACGGCATTTGTCCTGGTCGATCAGGACAATGCCGTCTTCCTCGCGCTTGTAGATCGCGCCCGACGGGCAGGCAGCGACGCAGGCCGGATTGAGGCAATGCTCGCACAGCCGCGGCAGGTACATCATGAAGGTATTTTCGAACTGGCCGTAGATGTCCTTCTGCACGCCCTCGAAATTGTAGTCCTGCGAGCGCTTGGCGAACTCGCCGCCGAGGATTTCCTCCCAGTTCGGGCCCCATTCGATCTTCTCGATCCGCTCGCCCGAAATCAGCGAGCGCGGACGCGCCGTCGGCATCGCCGGCATTTCCGGCGCCTGCTGCAGATGCTGGTAGTCGAACGTAAACGGCTCGTAATAGTCGTCGATCTCAGGCAGATCGGGATTGGCGAAGATGTTCGCCAGCACCCGCCACTTTCCGCCGATGCGCGGCTGGATCGACCCGTTGCGCTTGCGTTTCCAGCCGCCCTTCCAGCGCGCCTGGTTTTCCCAGTCCTTCGGGTAGCCGATGCCGGGCTTGGTCTCGACGTTATTGAACCATGCGTATTCCATGCCTTCGCGGCTGGTCCACACGTTCTTGCAGGTGACGCTGCAGGTGTGACACCCGATGCACTTGTCGAGGTTCAGCACCATGGCGATTTGAGCGCGGATTTTCATTCTGCGGCCTCCAGGCGGGGCGTGCCGGGTTGATCTGCGGTGGGAGTATCGAGCCAATCGATTTTCGACATCTTGCGAATGATGACGAATTCGTCGCGGTTGGAACCAACCGTGCCGTAATAGTTGAAGCCGTAGGATTGCTGCGCGTAGCCGCCGATCATGTGGGTCGGCTTGAGAACGACGCGCGTGACGGAGTTATGAATGCCGCCGCGCTGGCCGGTTTGCTCCGAGCCCGGCACGTTCACGATCTTCTCCTGCGCATGATACATCATGCACATGCCCTGCTTGACGCGCTGGGAGACCACCGCGCGCGCCACCAGCGCGCCGTTGATATTGAAGGCCTCGATCCAGTCGTTGTCGACGATCCCGGCGCCGTTGGCGTCGATCTCGCTGATCCAGACGATCGGCCCGCCGCGCGACAGCGTCAGCATCAGGAGATTGTCGGTATAGGTGGAATGGATGCCCCATTTCTGGTGCGGGGTGATGAAATTCAGCACCACCGAGGCATTGCCGTTCGGCTTGCGGTCGATCACCGGCTTGATTGTCTTGGTGTCGATCGGCGGCCGATAGACGCAGAAGCCCTCGCCGAAGGCACGCATCCACAGATGATCCTGGTAGAGCTGCTGACGGCCGGTCAGCGTGCGCCAGGGGATAAGTTCGTGGACGTTGGTATAGCTGGCGTTGTAGCAGACCTTTTCCGATTCCAGTCCCGACCAGATCGGCGAGGAGATGATCTTGCGCGGCTGCGCCACGATATCGCGATACCGGATCTTCTCGTCTTCCTTGGGGATCGCCAGGTGGGTGTGGTTGCGTCCGGTGAAGCCTTCGAGCGACGCCCAGGCCTTGACCGCGACTTCGCCGTTGGTCTCCGGCGCGAGGCTCAGGATGACTTCGCAGGCGTCGATAGCGCTGTCGATGCGGGCCAGCCCCTTGCTGGCGCCCTCCTCGATCACGACGCCATTGAGCTTCTTGAGCAGATCGACTTCGTGGTCGGTGTTCCAGCTCATGCCCTTGCCGCCATTGCCGAGCTTGTTCATCAGCGGCCCAAGCGAGGTGAAACGCTTGTAGAGGTTCGGATAGTCGCGCTCGACCACGGTGACCGCCGGCATGGTCTTGCCGGGGATTGGATCGATCTCGCCCTTCTTCCAGTCCTTGACGTCGAAGGGCTGGGCGATCTCGCCGGGGCTGTCGTGCATGATGGGCGTGAGAACGACATCCTTCTCCACACCCAGCACTTCCGGCGAAACCCTCGAGAAGGCTTCCGCGATACCCTTGTAGATGTCCCAGTCGCTGCGCGACTCCCAGACCGGGTCGATCGCCGCCGACAGCGGGTGGATGAACGGATGCATGTCGGAGGTGTTGAGGTCGTTCTTTTCGTACCAGGTCGCGGTCGGCAGCACGATGTCGGAATACATGCAGGTCGTGGACATCCGGAAATCGAGCGTGACCAGGAGGTCGAGCTTTCCTTCCGGCGCGTGGTCGTGCCATGTCACCTCGGCCGGCTTCTTCTTGCCGTCCTCGCCGAGGTCCTTGCCCATCACGCCGTGCTTGGTGCCGAGCAGATGTTTCAGGAAATATTCGTGACCCTTGCCCGAGGCGCCCAGCAGGTTGGATCGCCAGACGAACAGGTTGCGCGGCCAGTTCCTGGGATTATCCGGGTCGTCGCATGACAGCTTCAGGTCGCCCGACTTAAGGGCGTTGGCGACATAATCCTTCGGCTCCAGCCCGGCCGCGGCGGCACGTTTGGAAACCTCGAGGGGATTGGTCTGCAGCTGCGGCGCGGAAGGCAGCCAGCCCATCCGCTCGGCGCGCGCGTTGTAGTCGATCAGCGCGCCATCCCACGGGCCGGCAGGCGCCGTCGGCGACAGGATCTCCTTGATATCGAGCGTCTCGTAGCGCCACTGATCGGTGTGCGCATAGAACGCCGAGGTCGAATTCATCTGCCGGGGCGGACGGCCCCAGTCGAGGCCGAAGGCCAGCGGCGTCCAGCCGGACTGCGGCCGCAGCTTTTCCTGGCCGACATAATGCGACCAGCCGCCGCCCGATTGTCCGACGCACCCGCACATCACCAGCATGTTGATGATGCCGCGGTAGTTCATGTCCATGTGGTACCAGTGGTTCAACCCGGCGCCGACGATGACCATGGAACGGCCGCCGGTCTTCTCTGCATTGCCTGCGAACTCGCGCGCCACCGTGATAATCTGGTTGCGCGGCACACCGCTGATCTTCTCCGCCCAGGCGGGCGTATAGGGCTCGACGTCGTCATAGCTCTTGCCGAGATGTTTGTCGCCGAAGCCGCGGTCGACGCCGTAATTGGCAACGAACAGGTCATAGACGGACGCCACCAGCGCCTCGCCGTCCCTCAGCGTGATGCGCTTGGCCGGCACCTTGCGCATGAGAACGTCCGGATGGTCGGTTCCCTTGAAATGGTCGTGCTCGCGATTGCCGAAATACGGGAACCCGACGTCGGCCAGTTCATCCCTGACATCGGCGAGCGAAAGCCGAAGTTTTGTCTCGCGGCTCTTGGAGTCGTGCTCCTCGAGATTCCATTTGCCCTTCTCGCCCCAGCGGAAACCGACCGAGCCGTTCGGCACCACGATCTCGCCGGTCGCCTCGTCATAGGCCACCGTCTTCCATTCGGGATTGTTGGCCTCGTCGAGCGAAGTGGCGAAATCCGAGGCGCGCACGAACCGCTCAGGCACGAGCCGTCCCCCGGATTTCACCAAACGCACCAGAAATGGCATATCCGTATACTGGCGCGCGTAATCGTTGAAATATTTGGTCTGACGATCGACGTGGAATTCCTTCAGGATCACGTGGCCCATCGCCATCGCCAAAGCGGCGTCGGTGCCCTGCTTCGGCGATACCCAGAGATCGGCGAATTTCGAGGCTTCCGAATAGTCCGGGCAGATCACGACGCTCTTGGCGCCCTTGTAGCGAACCTCGGTATAGAAATGCGCATCGGGGGTTCGGGTCTGCGGAACGTTCGAGCCCCACAGGATCAGGAAGCCGGAATTGTACCAGTCGGCGCTTTCCGGCACGTCGGTCTGTTCGCCCCAGGTCTGCGGCGAGGCCGGCGGCAGGTCGCAGTACCAGTCGTAGAACGACATGCAGACGCCGCCGAGCAGCGACAGATAGCGCGCGCCGGCCGCGTAGCTCACCATCGACATCGCCGGGATCGGCGAGAAGCCGAACACGCGGTCGGGGCCATAGGTCTTGGCGGTGTAGGCGTTGGCCGCGGCAACGATCTCGTTGACCTCGGCCCAGCCGGCGCGAACGAACCCGCCGAGGCCGCGCTTCTGCACATAGGCCGCGCGCTTCTTCGGATCCTCGACGATCGACTTCCACGCCGCCACCGGCGTCATCAGCAGCCTCGCCTCGCGCCACAGCTTCAACAGGCGCGAGCGCACCAGCGGATATTTTACCCGGTTGCCGGAATAGAGGTACCAGCTATAGCTGGCGCCGCGGGCGCAGCCGCGCGGTTCGTGATTGGGCAGATCCGGCCGCGTGCGCGGATAGTCGGTCTGCTGGGTCTCCCAGGTGACGATGCCGCCCTTGACGTAGACCTTCCACGAACAGGAGCCCGTGCAGTTCACGCCATGCGTCGACCGCACGATCTTGTCGTGCTGCCAGCGCTTGCGGTAGCCGTCCTCCCAGGAACGGTCCTCGGTCGTCATCACGCCGTGGCCGTCGGCGAACTCCGCCTTGGCGCGGGTGAAGAACGACAGCCTGTCCAGGAAATGGCTCATCCTTGGTCTCCTTATTCAGCGGGCTGGGCGGCGGGCGAGATCCGGCCGCCGCGTTCGATGTCGTGAAGCAGGCCACCCTTGCGGGTGTAGACGGCCCAGGTGATCACGATGCAGATCACGTAGAAGATGAAGAAGCCCCACAGCGCCGCCTGCACGCCGCCGGTAAGATCGATCGACGTTCCGTAGGATTTCGGAATGAAGAACGCACCGAAGGCCGCGATTGCCGAGGTGAAACCGGTGATCGCGGCCGATTCCTTTTCAGCCTGCCGCTGCCGGGTGATGGCGTCGGCTGAAGGCATCAACCGGTCCATTTCCTTGCGCATGATGTTGGGGATCATCTGGAACGTGGACGCGTTGCCGACTCCGGTTGCGAAGAACAGCACCAGGAACATGGCGAAGAAGCCCCAGAACGCGCCCGGCTGGTCCTTGATGCCGAGGAAATAGAGAATCCCGAGCACGCCGATCATCATCAGGCCGAACACCCACAAAGTGACGCGCCCGCCGCCCCATTTGTCGGCAACCCAGCCGGTGGCCGAACGCGACAGCGCGCCGACCAGCGGTCCGATGAAGACGAATTGCAGCGCGTCGACGGTCGGGAATTGAGTCTTCGCCAGCAGCGGGAAGCCGGCGGAGTAGCCGATGAACGAACCGAAGGTACCGGTGTAGAGCCAGCACATGATCCAGTTGTGCTTGCGCTGGAAGATCACCGCCTGATCCGAGAACGATGCCTTCGCGGAAGCGATATCGTTCATGCCGAACCATGCCGCAAACGCACTGGCCGCGATGAACGGGACCCAGATGAAGCCGGCGTTCTGCAGCCAGAGCGGCGCCTTCTGCGCTCCGCCCGCAACCGTCGCCGGATCGCCGCCGAACCAGCCGAATACCCCCGCCGTGATCACGATCGGAACCACGAACTGCACCACACTGACCCCGAGATTGCCGAGGCCGGCGTTGAGCGCGAGCGCGTTGCCCTTCTCCGCGCGCGGAAAGAAGAAGGAGATGTTGGCCATCGAGGAGGCAAAGTTGCCGCCGCCGAAACCGCATAGCAACGCCAGCGCCAGAAACACCGGATACGGCGTCGATGGCGTCTGCACGGCATAACCGATGCCGATGGCCGGGATCATCAACGACCAGGTCGCCAGCGTGGTCCACAGCCGTCCGCCGA
Organism: Bradyrhizobium sp.; assembly: GCA_041490045.1. Lineage (GTDB taxonomy): Bacteria > Pseudomonadota > Alphaproteobacteria > Rhizobiales > Xanthobacteraceae > Bradyrhizobium. The sequence continues at coordinate 6,885 of JBGPSI010000141.1, read as the reverse complement.
AGATCGGCACCATGAAGGAATAAAAGATGCGCAATACGGCGCCGGAGATGCCGGGCAATGCCGCCAGCCAGAACAGTTCGGCCGTGGTGAACTTGAAGCCCACCGTCGGCAGTTTTGCCACCACCACCGACCAGACCTGCCAGATCGCGAACGACAAGAGCAGCGCGGGGATCGAGATCCAGAGATTGCGCCGCGCGATGGCGCGCCCTGAAGTCTCCCAGAAGGTCTTGTCCTCGGGACGCCAGTCGGTCAGGACGGCGCCGGACAGCGCGCCGACATGCTCGGGCTTGTGAACCTCCTCCATCTCGGGGAGTTCAGGCAGTTTCTTCAGCGCTTCGCCGACCACCCCGCGCTCCATCTGTCGGATCGCGACGTGCATCCAGACAAGCGCGCCTGTCACCAGCAGGAACAGCAGCATGAAGCAACTGGTCCATAATCCGGTCAGGTCAACCAGCGCGCCGAAGGCGATCGGGAGCACGAAGCCGCCGAGGCCGCCGATCATGCCGACCATCCCGCCCACGGCGCCGACATTGTTCGGGTAGTACACCGGGATGTGCTTGAAGACGGCGGCCTTGCCGAGCGCCATGAAGAAGCCCAGCACGAAGATCGTGACGATAAACGGCACCAGCCCCGTTTCCATGTGGAAGCCGACCGTGCCCGTGACCGTCCGCACGGTATAGTCGGTCGGTGGATAGGACAGGATGAAGGTGCAGACGACCGCGACCAGGAAGGTCCAGTACAGCACGCGGCGTGCGCCATAGCGGTCGGAAAGGTGACCGCCATAGGCGCGGAACACGCTGGCGGGAAACGAGAACATCGCCGCCGTCATGCCGGCGGTCTCGATGTCGACGTGGTAGACGTTGATGAGATATTGGGGCAGCCACAGCGACAGCGCAACGAAGGCGCCGAACACGAAGAAATAATACAGCGCAAAACGCCATACCTGGATATTCTTCAGCGGCTCGAGTTCGAGCCACGCGCTTTTCGGTTTTTCATGCCTCTCGCGCCGCGCGCGGACCACCGGATCTTCCTCGGAGAAGAGCCAGAAGGCGATTCCCATCAGCCCGATGACCAGGGCCCAGACTTGAGCGACCGTCTGCCAGCCATAGGCCACCAGCACGAACGGCGCGACGAATTTGGTCACGGCGGCGCCTACATTGCCCGCGCCGAAGATGCCAAGCGCGGTACCCTGCTTGCCGGCCTGGTAGAAGCGCGAGACATAGGCGACGCCGACCGCGAACGAGCCGCCGGCGATGCCCACGAAGAGCGCCGCCACCAGGAATTCCGGATAGGAGTGGGCCCAGGTCAGCAGGTAAGTGGCGACCGCCGCGGCGAGCATGACGACGGTGTAGACCCGGCGTCCCCCGTATTGGTCGGTCCAGATGCCGAGCACCAGCCGGATCAGCGATCCGCTCAGGATGGGGGTACCGATCAGGAGGCCGAACTGGGTGTCGTTCAGCCCGAGTTCCTGCTTAATCCGGATGCCGATGATCGAAAAGATCGTCCAGACCGCAAAGCAGATCGTGAAAGAAATGGTCGAAAGCCAGAGTGCCCGGCCTTGATGTACGGTGCCTGAGTCTGCCGTGACCATGAGAATCCCCCTGAAAGAGCGCGTCGGGGGCAGACATGACGAGATTCGAGGGAGCCGATTTGTGATGGATCAAACAGCGTGCCGAGAACCGCGTATTATATGAATTGTTGCGGTGCAAATTGATCGATGGCAGGTCGCGATTTGATGTTTGTCACATTCTCATTTGAGAAATGCTAAAATCGTCATCGGCGATAGGAACCAGGAGCAAGCTTGTTGCGACCCCACGAACTCGCCCAGTTGAGGGCTCTGCCGCTGTTTTCCGAAATGAAGGAAGAAAGCCTCGCAAGCTTGCTTGACGCGGCATTGCTGCAGCAGTTCCCGACCGGTGTCATTCTCATTCACGAGGGCGATCACGCCGATTTCCTGCATGTGCTGTTGGAGGGCCTGGTCGAGATCTTCACCGAACAGAACGGCGGAGAATGGGGAATTTCCCTGGTCAACCCGGTTTCGACGTTCATTCTTGCCGCCGTGGTCAGCGACCAGCCCTATCTGAACTCAGCCCGCACATTGGCCGACTCGCGCATTTTGCTGATTCCGGCGCAACACGTCCGCGCGATATTCGATCAGGACGTCGCGTGGGCACGCATCGTGGCGCGGGAACTTGCCTTCGCCTATCGGTCATCCGTCAAGAAGCTGAAGGGTTACATGGCGAGGTCGAGCGTGGAGCGCCTCGCCAACTGGATCCTGACCGAGGCGCGCAAGGATGGCGTCAGTTTCGAAGGAAATATCCAGGGGAATATCGTCGTCCCCTTCGATCGCGGTACGCTGGCCTCGCATATCGGCACCACGCGGGAGAATTTGTCGCGCAGCCTGGCGCTGTTGACCGACCACGGCGTGCGCATCCGCGGCCGCGAGATCGTCATCGACAGCAAGCAGCAACTCGAGGCTTTCGCCCGTCCGCAGCGCTTTATCGACGACCCGGCCTCGTGAAATTGCAGCCACGACGCGGCGGTCCGGCGGCGCTCCCACCGTTACTGTCGGGCCTCAATCCCCGAAAGCCCCAACATTCCAAGCATGCGCCCGCGCGGCCGGACGAGGTCACTCAACGTATAGGCCTCGAGGACTTCAACGAAGGCGTCGCGCGCCTTCTCCAGGGCCCGCCTCAACACACAGCATTGACGGATGGCGCAGGGCGTATCGACCGGATTGAAGCATGACGCGATCGCCATATCGGGCTCGGTGTAGCGCACCACCTCGCCAAGCCCGATGGCTTCGACCGGCTTGGCGAGACGCAGCCCGCCTCCTCTGCCGCGAACGGTTTCGATGTAACCGGCCACGCCCAGCTGATGCACCACCTTCATCAGATGATTCCTGGAAATGCTGTAGCTTTTCGCAATCTCGTCGATCGTCGCCAATCCGTCTTCCTTGACGGCAAGATACATCAGCACACGCAGCGCATAGTCGGAATACAGAGTGAGACGCATGGCTTGCTCCGAAATGAGATCCCTAAAAGATATATTTTAAATATTGCTTTTACGCAAGAACGAACCTATAAAGCCATCGTCTTTGAAGGGAGATCCCGATGGACAAGGCTATTTCAATCGGTCACGTCCTGGCATGGCCGTTCCTGCTGCCGGGAAACGTCGCTTGCGACGCTTTTGGGCTCGGCGAACATCAAAACCTGGTCCGCATGCTCGTCAACTCGCTGGTCTGGACCGTGTTCGGCGTGACCGTAGTGGCGCTCGCGGTATGACCGTCGCTGCCGACAGGCTGGATCACGTTTCCGAGGACGGCATTCGCCAACTCGTCGATGCGTTCTACGTCAAGGTTCGCGCCGACCGCGAGCTTGCGCCGATCTTCGCGCACGCCATCCCCGGCGACTGGCAACCGCATTTGACCAAGATGTATGCCTTCTGGTCGTCGGTGATGCTTACGACCGGCCGCTACAAGGGCAATCCGGTCGCCAAACATTTGATTATCCCGGATATGAAGCCCGCACTTTTTGAGCGCTGGCTGACGCTGTTTGACGCGACCTGCCGCGAGCAGTTGGACAACGCGACCAGCGAAGCCTTTCGCATCAAGGCCGAACGCATCGCCGAGAGCCTGAAGCTTGCGTTGTTCTACCGCCCGGACCGCCCCTGGCCCCCGGAGCCAACACCATGACCTTCGTCGTCACCGACAATTGCATCAAGTGCAAATACATGGACTGCGTCGAGGTTTGCCCGGTCGACTGTTTCTACGAGGGCGAAAACATGCTCGTGATCCATCCGGACGAATGCATCGATTGCGGCGTGTGCGAGCCGGAGTGCCCGGTCGACGCGATCTCGGCCGACACCGAGCCCGGCCTGGAAAGCTGGCTGAAGCTGAACGCTGAATATGCGTCGGCCTGGCCCAACATCACGATCAAGCGCGAACCGCCCGCCGACGCCAAGGCGTTCGATGGCGTCGCCGACAAGTTGAAGCAGTATTTCTCATCCAATCCCGGTCAAGGCGATTGACTAGTTTTCCTCGGCTGCTGGCCGCTCGGGCAAATGTCTCAGGCGAACCCGCCAGACGTCCGGGCCCTGCTCGACATAGGACCACTCGCAGCGCTCCCCATGCTTGGCCTCCAGCTGGAAGCGCAACGGCCGCGGATCGTGGTCGGCGATCAGTTGCAGGCTGCTTTCGGGAGAGAGATGGTCGAATAGCTGAAAGATGATGGCGTGGCGATGACGAGGCGCGATATCGCGCACGTCGATCACCCTTTCCGTTGTTTCGATTTCCTGCATGTCTCTCTTCGCCGGCTATCTGCTGCCCTCTCTCATCAGGCAAATGGCGAATGCGCTCGTTGTGCCAGCGCAAATTCACGGCGGACCAGGCCCCGCGGATGGCAGCCCCCGCTTGCATCGCCGCGGTCCGCGAACCGCTGTCCTTTCCGGCTTGGTAAACCAAACCTTAAGCCGTCGGCCGACCCAGCCGTTAAGGATTGGTGTCGGAAACCCCCGGTTTTCCTGCGAAATCGACCCAGACGGGCGGCCGGGATCGGACGCTGCAGCGGCATTCCGGCCAGGATGCCGTGGATTTGAGGCATCCGGAGCCGCCCCGGTTTAACCGTTTCTCCAGCCCCACCTGCAATAGTGGACCCAGATTCATGACATGCCAGGTTCAACCATCGTGACATCCCTCGGACGTGTGATTTCCGTGCGCGGCTCCCTCGCCCGGTGCGGGCTTTTGGCGGGCAAGATGGGCATCTCCGAGGTGCGCGCCACCGTCGGCCGCTTCGTCAGCATCCGCTGCGCCAATTCCGCCATCATCGCCATGATCACCGAAGTGTCCTGCGAGAATCTGTCTTCCGACGCCTACATCGCCACCGCCTCGGTCGACCTGCTCGGCGAAATCCTGGGCACGCCGGACCGCCCGAAATTCCAGCGCGGCGTCACCAACTATCCGACCATCGGCGATGCCGTCGACCTCATCACCAACCAGGAGCTTCGCACGGTCTATGCGCCGAGCGGATCGGACCAGATCGATGTCGGCACCCTGCAGCAGGATCCCTCGGTCGTCGCCTATGTCGATATCGAGGAAATGCTCTCCAAGCACTTCGCGGTGCTCGGCTCCACCGGCGTCGGCAAGTCGACCGGCGTGTCGCTGCTGCTGAACGAAATTCTGAAGTCGCGGCCGAATTTGCGGATTTTCCTGCTCGACGTTCACAACGAATACGGCCGCTGTTTCGGCGACCGCTCGCTGGTGCTCAACCCGCGCAATCTGAAGCTGCCGTTCTGGCTGTTCAACTTCGAAGAGATCGTCGACGTGCTGTTCGCCGGCCGGCCCGGCGTGCCGGACGAACTCGATGTTCTCGCCGAGGTCATTCCGGTGGCGAAGGGAATGTATACGCAGTACCAGAACGGCGATCGCCTCGGATTGAAGCGCAGCGAGGGCAAGACGGTCGGCTACACCGTCGACACCCCGGTTCCCTATCGGCTGGTCGACCTGATTTCGCTGATCGACGATCGCATGGGCAAGCTCGAGAACCGCTCCTCGCGCATCGTCTATCACAAGCTGATCTCGCGCATCGAGGCCGTGCGCAACGATCCGCGCTACACCTTCATGTTCGACAACGCCAATGTCGGCGGCGACACCATGGCGGAAGTCATCAGCCACCTGTTCCGGCTGCCGGCCAATGGCCGGCCGATGACCGTGATGCAGCTCGCCGGCTTCCCCGCCGAAGTCATCGATTCCGTGGTGTCGGTGATGTGCCGCATGGCGTTCGACTTCGGACTGTGGAGCGACGGCGTCTCGCCGCTGCTGTTCGTCTGCGAAGAGGCGCACCGCTACGCATCCGCCGACCGCAGCATCGGGTTCGGCCCGACCCGCAAGGCGGTCTCGCGCATCGCCAAGGAAGGCCGCAAATACGGCGTCTATCTCGGTCTGGTCACGCAGCGTCCCGCCGAACTCGATGCCACCATCATTTCCCAGTGCAACACGCTGTTCACGATGCGCCTTGCCAACGAACGCGACCAGGCGCTGCTGCGTTCGGCGGTGTCGGACGCCGCGGCCAACCTGTTGTCCTTCGTGCCCTCGCTCGGCACCCGCGAAGTGCTGGCGTTCGGCGAGGGCGTGGCGCTGCCGACCCGCCTGCGTTTCAAGGAGGTGCCGCCGCATCAATTGCCGCGCAGCGAAGCGACCATCGCAACCGTGCCGTCGGTCGCCGCCGGCCATGACATGCATTTCGTGGCCGCGGTGCTCGAGCGCTGGCGCGGCGCCACCTCGAGCCGCGACACTCCCAACGATCCCGGCATCAACGATCGCTCCACCGTGCGCGCGATGTCGGTGGAAGCGCCGATGCTGCAGCCCTCGATGGGCCTCGATCCCGACCGCTTTTCGCTGCTGAAAAAGCCGCTGCGCTGAGGGTTTCAAGTCGGTCCCCGCCCGATCCATCCGTTCGATTGCCCGAGCCCTGTCGCTGTCAATGCGAGCGCAGCGAAGCAATCCATTCTTCCTTTGCGCGGTGACATGGATTGCTTCGCTCCGCTCGCAATGACGGTTTCAACACGCGCGTAAATCTCCCGCGGCGCGGATTGCGCCCGAGTTGTGCAAATCGTTCCGCCCAAAGAGAGGACGTGGGGAATGCCGGGTGCCCAGTGCACCCGCAGCCTCGTGTGCGAAAGTGGTAGTGCAGAATGCACACGAGTATTCACAGCGGTCGCACCGGAAATCACCCGGCATCCCCGCACGCAATGGTTTTAACGGCTTCCTTCGTGATCTCCCCGGCGATCGGGCTTTTTTGTCACCGTCGCCGGCAGCGCCTTAGCTGCCGACTTGACGCCAGCGTCGAGGCGTCAGGACCACACGACTTCTCCGTCCGCATGAGCGCT
>JBGPSI010000140.1:0-12980 GCA_041490045.1 Bradyrhizobium sp. | reverse complement strand
CTCGCATGTCGATCTCGATGCCATTATTTCCGGCGGCACCTTGAACACGACTGGCACCGGCGTCATACGCTCGATCAGCACGTCGGGAATCCTGGTTCCTACGCTCGACGGCTCATCCAACGGAGCCCTGACCAATCTGGGCAGGATCGGGATCGGCGGCGGCAACAGCCTTACGATTTCAGGGACGATCAACAACAACGGCACCATCAATCTTCTCGGCGACGCAACTCAGAGTGCCACGCTGGTCATAGATCAGAACGCAACGCTGCAGGGGACCGGCTCCCTTGTTCTCTCCGATTCGGCCTCGAACATGATCGAATGCAGCAGCAACGTCGATTCGGTTCTCGACAATCGTCAGACGATCGTAGGAGCCGGCTCCATCGTTGTAGCTCCGGTCGGAGGCACGGCGGGCGCATCGCTGACTTTCCACAATGATGCCACCGGCATCGTCAACGCCACGGGCAGCAATGCCCTCCTGTTCGTCACGCACGACTTTGCTTCGGGCCTGGTAATCAATGACGGCCTGATGGAGGCCACCGGCGTTGGCGGCCTCTCTCTCGCCGGTGTCTTCGTCTCGAACACCGGCACCGTCGCAGCCAACAGCGGCTCACATGTCGATCTCGGCAACGACACCACCATCTCCGGCGGTACATTGAGCACGACCGGAACCGGCGTCATCCGGACGGTCGGCAACGATATAAATTCGGCTTTTGGTCCCAGGCTGGACGGCTCGATCGACCCGCTCGTGAATGCGGGCACGGTTGAGATCGACGGCAACACCAGCCTCGCTATCACCGGAACTATCAACAACAACGGCACTGTTGAGCTCGCCGGCGGCTCCGCGCAACCCGCCACCCTGCTCGTCGAGTTCAGCGCAACGCTGCGAGGTAACGGCTCGGTCGTGCTGTCCGACTCGAGTTCGAACATCATCACCGGCCGGAATTCCGATATTTCCAGCCTCGATAATCAGCAGACGATCTCCGGCGCCGGCTTCATCAATGTGAGTTCGGACGTCGGCAGGTTCCTGTCGCTGCTCAATGACACGACCGGAATCATCAATGCCACCGGCTTCAATGCCCTCGTGATCAACGGCCAGCCGTCCATTTTTGGCCCGGCTCAGGTCACCAATGATGGCCTAATGGAAGCTACCGGCACCGGCGGTCTGGTGTTTAACAACACGTCTATCGCAAACAACAACGGCCCGATCGAAGCCTTTAGCGGCTCTCACGTGGATTTCGTGAACTCCCAATTGTCGGGCGCGGGCGGCCTGCTCTTTATCGATCCGAACGCGAGCGTCACGTTCAGCAATGCATCGGCGGCCTCCGGTCAGACCATCCAGTTCCTCAATGGCACGAACGAAACCCTCGTGCTCGACGACGCGACGATTAACAGCACGACGATCGGGGCACACATCTCAGGCTTTGCCATCGGCGATCAAATCGACCTGACCCAGTTCAAGGTCACCGGCGCCACGATTGACGGGAACGCTAGGCTGCATCTGTTCAGCGGGACGACAGAGATCGGCTCCCTGCAACTCGACTCCAGCAATCTCGCCGAACGCTTCGTCGTCACGGGCGACGGCGGCACCGGTACCTTGCTCACGATCGGCGTCAGTACGCCGCCGCAGGTCACGGAATCGTTGGCGAACGATACCGGAGCGCAGGCAAATGACGGCATCACCAGCGATCCGTCGCTCGCAGGAACAGGCAACGCCTTTGCCGTCGTTTCGCTCAGCGAGGACGGCGTGAATCTCGGCACGACCGTGGCCGATGCCACCGGCGCGTGGCACTTCACACCGACCAATCTGTCACAAGGATCCCACACTGTTGTCGCCAACGAAACCAACGCGGCCGGCACAGGCCATGCGAGCCTCGCCTTCATTTACGACTCCGTGGCTCCCAGCGTCGCCATCACGACCCCGGACGCGTTGGTCGCGAATCCGCAGCTGTCCCTTTCCGGCACCGGAGAGGCCGGGACCCAGGTCCAGCTGTTCGACAACAATTCAAGTACCGGAGGATTGGTTACCGTGGATGCCACCGGCCATTGGTCGGAGCAGATCACGCTGGTGGGCACCGGTACTCACTTCATCACCGCCTCGGACACCGACCTTGCCGGCAACCTCGGCTCCAGCGCCGTCTCGACATTCGCGCTCGACAACCAGATCGTCGCTCCGATCAATCAACTCAACGTCGCGGGAACCACCGGCGCCGACCACATCACGATTTCCCAGGGCAATATCCTGGTCAGCGCAGGCACAGGGAACGATACGATCACGCTGACGCCGGGCGGTAATTTCCAGTTCCATTTCCTCAATGGCGGCCCCGGCAACGATACGCTCGATCTCTCGCAGATTGCCGGGAATGTCACCGCAAATCTCGCACAAGACACCCTGATCGGCAGCCAGGTCGGATTTAGCGTATTGAATTCGATCGAGAATATCATCGCGGGCTCCGGTAACGAGCGGCTGATCGGATCGTCGGGAGCCAATTTGCTCCAGGCCGGGGCCGGCACCGACACCATCACGGGGCATGGCGGCGGTGACACCTTCGTGTTCAAGCCGGGGTTCGGCAAGGCTGTGGTCACCGACTTCCATGTGGCGACGACCAACGCCAATCCCCACGACCTCATCGAACTCGATCATTCGCTGTTTTCACAGTTCGCGACCGTTCAAGCGCTATTGGCCAGCACCGAGGTAACGCAGTCCGGCTCCAGCGTCGTGATCGCGGCGGATCCCGCGCACACGATCGAGCTGCAGCACACTTCGCTCAGGACGCTCATGGCTCATGCCAATGACTTCGTGTTTGTCTGACCAACGATTATCGGGCCAACGCCGACGTCGAACGCGGAAATTTCGCTTCCGAAGATTCTCACTTCTGAAGACGCTATCTATGCCAATTCGCCCTCTATGTGAGGTCGATTTCACCTGAGGTCACCGAATGGCTGCTCTTGCAAGAGTTTTCGCTCGAATATTTTCTTTCGATTCAAACAAGCTCGACGTCCCCAGGCAGATTGCGATGCTATCTTTGGCAGCTCTTTTTGTGTGGATATTAGCGATGACATACGGTGTAGATTTAAGCCCAGGGCTCTTCTAAGCAGATACTCGGCGTTACACTGCCTCGCGAAGCCCACTGTGGTTCTTTCATGCCGTCGACCGCTGACGGAAATTGAATGGCTCGGCCAGAACTTGGCGGCGGTCGGGTTCGGCGGAAAGACCAGACGGCGATCTGGCTGAGCGGCGCGACGGCAATTTGCCTTCCCGGCCAGTGGGGGAAGAAGCTTTCGGCGCAGGCGAAACCCCACTTCCGGACTGTGGCTGAAATGGTGGGTTTTGGTCTAGGAAGGTCGAAAATGCCTTATCTTTCATTGGGAGTTGACTGACTCCCTCTCCGCCAAACTTACCCCAAGGCGCGATACACTATTCCAATGCAGCCAGCCGCTCGATGAACCGTTCCTTGCGGACATGCTTCGTTCGGATCGCGTGAAGTCGACGAAGGAAGTCCTCGATCGTGCCTCGTTCCTTGGCGACCGCTTGAAGATCGAGGAGAAGCCCCGCCGCCCTGTCATAGGCCACAGCGTTGCGCCGCTCGATTTCGGCCTCGACCTCGCGCCAGGCGCCTTCACCCCGCTGCGCTATCGCCAATAGCCGGGCTTGGCGGGCTTTCTCGGCCTCTTTCACGCGCCGTTTGTGTTCGGCGGCGAGCTTCTCGGCGGCGGCCTGCTCGCGCGCAAGGCCGATCGCGGCGGCGCGCGCACGCAGTTCGCCGACGGTTCGGGCGACGATCGGCGGGGCGTCGGCGTCGCTCGCCATACCGTTCCTGACCTTGGCTCGCAGTTCGGCGGCGACGTGTGGATCGCCGTCAAACAGCCGCGATAGCATCGTCGTCTTGTCGGCATCGGTCATCGCCGAAATGATCCCCTCGACGGCCTGCGCAGACATGGCGCTCGCCGTTGCGACAGTGGAGTGTTCGGCCGCCGCCTGGACAAGGTCTGAATCGATCCCGAAGAATTCCGCGAAAGCTTCCAGGCTTGCCGACATCGGCCCAATCCCGGGCATCGGCTCCGGCTGGTCAGCCTCAAAAACCTCAGCCTGGACCGCTGTCAACCAGAGCAGATAGAACAGTCGCAGGTCACCCGCGAGAACCTCGGCGCGGAGGGGAGCCAAAGCGGCCAGCCAGCCCGAGCCATCATCCCAATCCTCGAACTCAACCTCGTCGCAACTGATGTCCACGATCAGGTTCTCACCAGAGATCGACAACGTGGTGCAATCGACCTCGCCGAGGAAGGCGTCGAGGAGACGCCGATCGACCAGCCGCTCAGGCAGCCGAATCATCAGGCGGCGCGAACCCCAGTTTGCCAGATAGAGATGGAGGTCGAACCAGCGCTCCATGAGCTTGGCCGGATCGCCTTTGAAATCGCCCCATTCATAGGAGTTCGTGAAGCTGGTGGCCGTGATCCGCGCGCGTGTCGATAAATGCCTAAGGGCCTGACGTTCCGCTTCGCTGAGCGGACGGTCGATCGCTTGGAATTCGTAATACTGGTATTCGCTCATGGCGGCGGCCATCTTGGCAAATTGAGCACGTAGCGGCTCTGGTCAGACGGGGTGCAGGACTTCGTCGGTTTCGAGGATTCGAAGCGCCTCGGCAAGCGTCACGCTGACATGGAGGCGCCACCATTTGCCCGTGTGCCGCATCCAGTAGATATCGAAACGGTCCGGCCCCATGCGGTCGATGCGGGCGAAGGGCGCATCAAACTCCTCGCCGCGATTGTGCTCCATGCCCGACCTGTAGCGCTGCATAAAGCGGTATCGCCCCGCCGCCCAGGCGCCATGGATGTCGATCACGTAGTTCCATTGCGTTGGTCTGATCTGCGGCAGGAAGCGCGGTTTGAGGACGTCGCCAATGAAGGCCTCGCAAGCGGCGACGATGACCGCCTTCTCCGACGCGGAGGGCGGCGCCGGACGGCGGGCGCGGCTCGACGGCATCCACTGCTTCTTTCGAGCCATTCCTTGATCCGCGCCTGGCGAGTTTGACGTTTGTTCCAAGGGAACAAGACGTATTATAGCGCGGAATCGCGGCTTTCGGCGAGGTGCGTCGTCTGAACGCCAGCCTCGTCATAGGGCTATGGCGTAGACATAGTGCTCATCATCGTGGGGCATGGGCCGCCAGTCCCGCATTTCAATCCGTCCCGGAACGCGCGATTGCCGCCTATCCTGACGCCGCCATCAGCGCGCGGGCCTTTTCCAGCAGTTCAAACAATTGGTCGAATTCTTCCGCCGACAGACCGTCGCGCAGGGGTTGCTCCGTCGCCATCGCAAGCTGATGCATTTCCTTCATCAGCTTCTCGCCCTGCGCCGTCAGGAACAGCGAGTTGCGGCGGCGATCGCTTGAGGATCGGCCGCGGATCGCCAATCCGCGCTTTTCCAGCTCATCGACGATGGTCACGATGGCCGACTTGTCGAGATTGCCGATCCGCGACAACTCCACCTGCGAATAGCCGGGATTGGCCGAGATCAGCACCATCGTCGTCAGCGATCCCGGACGCAGTCCGTACTTCGCGAAGGCCTGCTCGACCCGCTGGCTGAGCAAGTGATGCAGCCGCCTTACGCGAAATCCCATCCGCTGGCCGTGCAGGCCGAGCTGCAACTCCCGGTCGGTGACTTCATCGCGGGCGCCGGCTTCCGGCGATTCAACTGTGCTCAACGTCGTCTTCCATTCTCAAAGCGCGCGCCTTGGTGCGGCGGTTGCTTATGCCTGCCCAATCGGCCGGGCTCAAGTGTTCCCAAATCGTCTTATTTGAGATTATCTGATTGACAACGAAATGTCGTGCGTCATTATCTTGCCAAGGGCGAGCGGCAAAGGCCGCCGCAATCGACTAATAAAGTGCGCCGCACAATGGCGCCACAGGGGAAGGATTGGGTGCCATGAATATCGCCGTTCCCGCGCCGCAGATCGTCGGAAACAAGATCATCTGCCTGAACCCAGTCGGTTACCCGCCCAAAGTGGCCAAGAAATCTATGGCGCCGCGGCTGGAAAGTCTCGACGGCAAAACGGTCTATCTGGTCGACAGCCGCTTCGACGATTCGATCGAATTGCTGAAGGAGGTGGCCAACTGGTTCGCGAGCCATATGCCGGCGGTGACGGTCAAATTGGTGTCGCTGGCCGGCTATTACGGACGCGATGATCAGGAGCTCTGGAGCGAGATCAAGGCCAACGGCCATGCCGCGATCATCGGGGTTGGCCATTGCAGCACCTGCGCGCCGGCGGTCTCCACCCACGCCATCACCATGGAGACCAAGTTCGGCATTCCGACGGTGGCGATCCACACCAGCATGTTCGACAAGGTCGTTCGTTCCGTCACGCGAATGGGTGGCTTGCCGGATTCGCCGTGCGTCTTTGTCCCGCAACCCGTGATGGGAAAGAGCGCGCCTGAATTGCGCGCCTATGTCGAGGGCAATGATCCCGTGACCGGCCGTCCGGTGATGCGCGAAATCATCGAGGCGCTGACCGGCAATGTGGCGGGCCTTTATCCCGCAGAGATCGAGCGGACGACGCCGCGTTTCGTCGAGGCCGCGACCGAAGCCGAAATGCACGATCTCTTCCTGCGCAACAACTGGACCGACAAGCTGCCGATCGTGCTGCCGACCGAAGAACGGGTCGCAGCGATGCTCGCGGCCACCAGCCAGCCCGCGGACAAGGTCGTCGGCCGCATGCAGCCGACGCCGAACCGTGGCCAGTGGGAATACACCGTCGAAAAAGTGGCCGTGAACGCGGTCATGGCCGGGGCGCGGCCGGAATATTTTCCGGTGATCCTGGCGCTGGCGGCATCCGAGGTGACGGCGCGCGGCAGCACGTCGAGCTCGGGATCGGCGATGGTGGTCGTCAATGGCCCGATCCGCCATCAGATCGGGATGAATTGCGGGATCGGCGCCATGGGCCCCTATAACCATGCCAATGCGACGATCGGGCGGGCCTATGGGCTATTGTCACAGAACCTGCAGGGCGGCTCCGTACCCGGCGATACTTTCATGGGATCGCTCGGCAACGCCTACACCTACAACAGCATCACCTTTGCCGAGAACGAAGAGCGCAGCCCGTGGGAGCCGCTGCATGTACAGCGCGGCTACAAGGCGGAAGACAGCGTCGTCAGCGTGTTCTTTGGCTGCCGCTCGACGACGTTCGGCCTTGGCCTGCGCAAGGACTACTGGCGTGAGCACGTGCGCGATATGCTGCTGGCCGTCGACACCGTCACCGCGCCGGTGCTGTTATTGGATCCAATCACGGCGCGCCAGTTCATCGACCGCGGCGGCTTCGACACCAAGCAAAAGCTGATCCGCTTCGTGCACGAGACGGCGCAGATGCCCGCCGGCCGTTATTGGGACATGCAGCTGGTCCAGAACTACATTTATCCCAACGCCACGCTCGGCGTGGAGCCGCTGGCGACCCGGCTCAAGGCAAAACCGGATGAACCGATCCCGATGTTCCTGGAAGAGGCCATCAACGTCGTCGTGGTCGGCGGCGAGACCAATGGCTACTGGCAGATCATGGGCGCGAAGCATCGAGCGACGGTGTCGATCGACGACTGGCGCTGAGGCGCGACGGCGAGGTGTAATCCGTCATGCAACACGCAGATGTCGTCGTCATCGGGGCCGGGGTTGCCGGTCTGACCGCGGCCATGATTGCCGCAGGCCATGGCGTGCGCACACAGGTCGTCGAACAATTGGCCACGGGCGGGCAGGTCGCTACCATCGAGAAAATCCGGAATTTTCCCGGGTTTCCGGACGGCATCGCCGGCTACGAACTGGGGCCGTTGCTGCTGCAGCAGGCGGAAGCGGCCGGCGCCAACGTCCAGCTCGACAGCGTATCTTCCATTGCCGCGGTCGATGGCGTCTACCGGCTCATCTGCGCCGAGGACGAGATCGCGGCCCGCACCGTAATCATTGCCGCCGGTTCGTCGCTGCGCAAACTGGGAATAGCAGGCGAGGCCGAGTTCGCCGGCCGCGGGATGTCGCACTGTGCGGCGTGCGACGGCCCGCTGTTCAAGGATTTGCCGGTGGTTGTCGTCGGCGGCGGAGATTCCGCCTTCGATGAAGCGCTGGTGCTGGCCGGCCATGCCTCCGAGGTCACGGTGTTTCATCGCGGATCCGCGCCGTCCGCCCGGCCTTCGGCGGTCGCGGAACTCGCGGCGATGCCGAATGTGCGGATCGTCTCCGGCGCGGAGGTTATGGCGATCGAGGGCGATGCGCACGTGACCGGTGTTGCGATCCGCCGCGGCGGCAAAGTCGAATACCAGGCGTGTAGCGCGGTGTTTGCCTATATCGGGCTGGAGCCGCGAACGGGCTTTTTGCAGGGCCTCGTCGCGCTCGACGCCGGCGGCCATATCGTCACCGACTCGATGATGCGCACCTCGCGGCCGGGGCTGTTTGCCGCGGGCGATATCCGCGCGGGCTCGGTAAACATGCTGGCCTCGGTCGCCGGCGATGCCGCCACCGCCGCGATATCGGCGGTACGCTATCTGCAGACCGGGCATGAAAACAAGAATATCGATTGGGAAGGAAGCGATCTTGGCGTTGCAGAGCGAAGCCGCAGCGCATCCGGCCGCTAGCGGAGCATGGACGTTACCGGCGTCATCGCGCACCTGGTGCAGCGTCGAGATGAGCACTGTAAAACAACCGCCGGCACGGGCGGGAAACAACGATAACGACGAGATCGTCATATGGGAGGGAAACATGTTTCGCATGAAATTGGCGGCAGTTGTCTTGATCTGCGGCATGGCCGGAAGCGCGGCCCACGCGCAAGACGCTGCGGCGCCGCAAAAGACCGTGCGCTTCGGCTGGCAAGCGGCAACACCCGTGACCACGTTCTGGGCAGGGTTTGAGCTGAAGACGTTCGAGGCCCAGGGATTGAAGCTCGAGCTTTCCAGCTTCAACGACAACGCGCCGGAACTCGAAGCGGTAGTTGCGCGCCAGGTCGATCTCGCGGCGACCGCGCCTGCGCCGACGCTGCAGGCGATTTCATTCGGCGCGCCGCTGAAGATCATCTCGTCGGTGGAATATTCCTTCACCGACAAGGACGGTAACCACTGGTCCGCGGTCAACCTCGTCGCGCGCAAGGATGCCGGAATCCAGTCGCTGAAGGAACTGGTCGGCAAGCGGGTCGCCGTATTCGGCCTTTCGTCCAACTGGTACCTCGCGCTGAGCGACCGGCTGCAGGAGGCAGGCATCGATCCCAAATCGGTGAAATTCCTCAGCATGCCCTATCCGCAGATGGAAGGCGCGCTGGTCCACAACGAAGTCGATGCCGCCGTCATGACATCGATCGGCGCCTACCATGCATCGCAGCGCGTGCCGGTGAATTTCCTGATGTCGAGCGATCAGCTCACGAAGATTCCGATCGACATGTCGCAGGTGATCGTCGGCCGGGCGGACTGGTTGAAGGACCATGAGGACGAAGCCGTGCGCTTCCTGATGGGCATGCTGACGACGCGGAAATTCATCCAGGACGATGTGGCGCAAAATAACGGCGCCAAGATCAAGGCGATCACGGCAAAAACCCTGAAATACGATTCCGATACGAACGAGGCTTTCTACAAGCTGCGCGTGGCCTCGGCCGGCAAGGAACTCCCGCTGCTCAATTCGCTCGATCTGCCGAAGCAGACGTTCCTGGCCTACGGCCAGATGCTGGTGAGCGCCGGCCAGCTTCGCGGCAAGCCGGCAGCGACGCCCGAACAGGCGCTGGACACCAGCTATCTGCGCAAGGCGTATGCGAGGCTCGGCATGACCTGGGACGACGCCAAGGGGGCCGGCCAATGAACGGCGCGGCGACGCCGGGCGCCGTGCACGTCGATATCAGGCGGATCAGTCAGCGCTTTCGCTCCGGCCGTGGGGCGGACCTGCTGGCGCTCGACCGTGTCGACCTTCAGGCCCGTCGCGGCGAGTTCGTCAGCATCGTCGGGCCGAGCGGCTGCGGCAAGTCGACCTTGCTCTACATCGTCGCGGGATTGTTGCGGGCCAGCGACGGGCAGGTGCTGGTGGAGGGAAAGCCGATCGACGGACCCGATCCGGACCGCGGCCTGGTGCTGCAGAATTCAAGCATCTTTCCTTGGCGGACCGTGGAGGAGAACGTTGCGTTCGGCCCGCAGATGAGCGGCGTGCCGCAAACCGAGCGCCGGTCGCTTGTGGCGCACTATCTCGACATGGTCGGGCTCACCAAATTCGCCGGCTTCCATCCCCGCGAACTTTCCGGCGGCATGAAGCAGCGCATCGCCATCGCCCAGATGCTGGCCTGTGGTCCGAGCGTGTTCCTGATGGATGAACCATTCGGCGCGCTGGATTCGCTGTCGCGCGAGGTGCTGCAGGATCAATTGCTTCAGCTCTGGGAGCGCGACCGCAAAACCGTGCTGTTCGTCACCCACAGCATCGATGAAGCCGTGCTGCTTTCCGACCGGATCGTCGTGATGTCGCCGCTGCCTGGGCGGGTGAAGGAGATCGTCGAGGTCGATCTGCCGCGGCCGCGCCAGGGAACGCGCGCGCTGCCGGAGTTCGGACAATTGCGCAACCACATCTGGTCGGCCATTCGCAAGGAAACCATGGAGGCTATTGGATGACGATAGTAACCGCATCCGATTCGGCTCCGCGTCCGGAGGCGAACGGGCAGGGCTCCGCGCAAGCTCCGGCGCATGCGCCAAAACCGGCCGGCCAGAAGCTCTGGAACAAGCTCGCGGCGGTTGCCCGCTATTATCCGGTGTTCCTGATCTTCCTGGTCTGGGAAATTATGTCGCGGCTCGACCTGCTCGACCCCATGTTCATGCCGCCGCTGGAGGATGTGGCGCGGACATTCTACCAGCAGGTCTTTGTCACCCATGAACTGCTCGGTCATATCGGCGTGAGCTTCATGCGGGCCGGCGCGGGACTGGGGCTCGCGGCCGTCGTCGGCATCGCCGCCGGCATCCTGATGGGCCGGGTCCGGGCGATCGAAAGCTTTCTGGATCCGCTGATCTCCGCGCTGTTCCCGACGCCGAAGCTCGCGCTGTTTCCGCTGATGATGATCTTTCTGGGAATCGGCGATGCCTCCAAGATCGCGCTGATCTTCCTGGGGTGCTTCTTTCCGATCGTCATCAATACCTATACCGGGGTGAAGAACGTTGACAAATTCTTCGTCTGGAATGCGCTGACCAAGGGCGCCAGCCATCGCCAGCTGATCTGGCATGTCATCATCCCGGCCTCGCTTCCCTTCGTGTTCGCGGGCCTGCGGGTCGCGACTTCGACGGCGTTCCTGCTGATCGTCGCTTCCGAACTGATCGCCGCCAATGACGGCCTCGGCTATCTCATCATGTTCGCCGAGCGCTCGTTCGATCCGGCGCTGATGTGGTGCGGCATCCTGGTGATCGCGGGCATGGGCTTTACCGTCGATCGGCTGCTGCTCGCGCTGGGCGCGCGTCTGTTCGTCTGGCAGGACAAATAAATAAAGAGAAAACCAGCAAGACAACGACGAGAAAAACGGGAGGGTCTCATGGTGGAAGGCACGTCGGACACGTCGCAAGCGGGCGGCCAGGTCACCGCGATCGGGCTTCAGATCAAAACCACCGGCGGGATGAAGTATCGCAGGGTCGGGAAATCCGGATTGACGGTATCCGAAATGGGTGTCGGCTGCTTCTCCTTTGGCGACTTCGTCGAGGAGAAGGCCGCGGCGGCGGTGGTGCATTTTGCGCTGGCGCAGGGCATCAACTACTTCGACACCGCCGACAGCTACGGCATCGGGGTATCGGAAGAAAAGCTCGGTGCCGCGCTGGTCGGCCGCCGCGAAAAGGCTGTTATCGCCACCAAATTCTCAAACCGGATGGACCATGGTCCAAACGATATCGGAACCTCGCGCCTGCATATCGTGCGGGCCTGCGAAGCAAGCTTGCGGCGGCTCAAGACCGACTACATCGACCTCTATCAAGTGCACTGGCCGGACCGGCGCACGCCGATCGAGGAAACCCTGCGGGGGCTGGACGACCTGGTCCGCGCCGGCAAGGTTCGTTATCTCGGCGTCGCCAATTTCTTCGAATGGGAAATCTGCGAGGCGCAGTGGACCGCCGAGAAGTATAATCTGCAGAAATTCATCTCGGCCCAGGATCATTACAGCCTGCTGTATCGCGACATCGAAAAGCGCATGGAGCCGTTCTGCGTCAAATACGGCATCGGCATGAATTCGTATTTTCCCCTGGCCGGCGGATTGTTGACCGGTATGTACCAGCGCGATGCGGCGGCGACCCCTGGGACCCGCGCCGCCGCCAGCCCCAATTATGCGGCATGGAACAGCAAGCGGAATTGGGATGTGCAGGAGTGTCTCAAGGCGTTTGCGGAAGCGCGAGGTTGGACGCTGCCGCAGATGTCGCTGGCCTGGCTTTTGTCGCGGCCGGCGATGTCGACTATCATTGCCGGAGCCGACAAGCCCGAACATATCGCCCAGAACATCAAGGCGCTGGAGATCAAATTCACGCCGGAGGATCTCGTGGAGATCGACCGCCTGACCCTGGTCGACGAAGATCGCAGCGTCGCGCCGGTCTACCGCAAGCTCCGGCCCGAAAAGGTGCACGAGTTTGGGCCGATGCAGGCGGCGAAGGGAATACCTCAATAGACCGGATGCACTCCGATCCGCCCCGCGGCTCTTTGGCTGGGGTAGATTCCGGCCGCAGCGCCTTGTCTGCTCCGCCGTCCTCGCCTAGAACTCGCCCCGACCGCGGGCGAGAGAATCGCCCCTTTTGGCGCCTGGAGAGGTGGCAGAGTGGTCGAATGCACCGCACTCGAAATGCGGCATAGGTGCAAGCCTATCGGGGGTTCGAATCCCTCCCTCTCCGCCAGACCCTCGAAGATAGCCGCCGACATTCCCGCCACCGTCCAAGGGGGACGCCTGCCTAACGGCCGCAAGCTCAACTTCATCAGCTACGATGACGCCTACAATCCGCCGAAGGCGATTGAACAGACCCGCAAGCTGCTG
>JBGPSI010000139.1:0-13228 GCA_041490045.1 Bradyrhizobium sp. | reverse complement strand
CCGCTCGACGACGGCTTGCGGGTGATCCGCGAAGGGTTGAAGCCGCAGGACCGCGTGATCGTCGACGGCCTCCAGCGCGTGCGCGTCGGTGCCAAGGTGAGCCCGCATCCGGCGCCATCCGGTAGCAAGACATGAACCTCGGCCGGCTTTCGATCAATCAGCCGATCCTGGCGATGGTGTTGTCCATCGTGCTCTTGATCGTCGGCGCCATCGCCTACACCACGCTGCCGGTCGCCGAATATCCGCAAGTGGTTCCGCCGACCGTCGTGGTCACCACGCAATATCCGGGCGCCTCGGCGCAGACCGTCTCCGACACCGTCGCAGCTCCGATCGAGCAGCAGATCAACGGCGTCGAGGACATGCTCTATCTCTACAGCCAGGCGACCTCGAACGGGCAGCTGACGATCACCGTCACCTTCAAGCTCGGCACCGATCTCGACAAGGCCCA
Organism: Bradyrhizobium sp.; assembly: GCA_041490045.1. Lineage (GTDB taxonomy): Bacteria > Pseudomonadota > Alphaproteobacteria > Rhizobiales > Xanthobacteraceae > Bradyrhizobium. The sequence continues at coordinate 12,780 of JBGPSI010000139.1, read as the reverse complement.
GGTGCTGGTTCAGAACCGCGTCGCGATCGCGCAGCCGCAACTGCCCGAGGAGGTGCAGCGCAACGGCGTCGTCACCCGCAAGAACAGCCCGGACATATTGATGGTCGTGTTCATGCTGTCGCCGGACGATACATTCGACCAGCTCTACATCTCTAACTATGCGCTGCTGCAGGTTCGCGACCAGCTGCTCAGGCTGGATGGCATCGGCGACATCCAGATCTTCGGCGCGCGCGATTACTCGATGCGGCTGTGGCTGGATCCCGAAAAGATCGCAAATCTCGGAATGACCGCGGGCGACGTGCTGGCGGCAATCAGGGCCCAGAACCTGCAGATCACCGGCGGCCAGCTCGCCGCGCCGCCGATCGCCGATCGGGCGTTCCAGCCCAACCTCACCTTCACCGGCCGGCTGAAGGATATCCAGCAATTCGAGAACATCGTCGTCAAGGCCGGCCAGGACGGGCGCACGGTGCGGCTGCGCGACGTGGCCCGGATCGAGCTGGGGGCACTGGACTACACCACCAACAGTTTTCTGCTGCGCAAGACCGCGGTCGCAATGCTGGTGACGCAGCGCCCCGGCTCGAATGCGCTGGCGACAGCGAAAAACATTTCCAATGCCATGGTCAGGCTCAAGGCCAATTTTCCCAAGGGGCTCGACTACAATATCGGCTACAACCCGACCGAGTTCATCGCGCAATCCGTCCACGAGCTGATCAAGACCATCTACGAGGCGATGGCGCTCGTCGTCTTCGTCGTGCTGCTGTTCCTGCAGGGCTGGCGTCCCGCGATCATTCCGATCGTCGCGATACCGGTGTCGCTGGTCGGTACCTTCGCGGTCATGGCGGTGCTGGGATTTGCTATCAACAACCTGACCCTGTTCGGCCTCGTGCTCGCGGTCGGCATCGTGGTCGACGACGCGATCGTGGTGGTCGAAAACGTCGAGCGGCACCTTCGCGACGGCATGAGCCGGCGCGATGCGGCGCTCAAGACGATGGAGGAAGTCGGTGGCGCGTTGGTCTCGATTGCGCTGGTCTTGTCCGCGGTGTTCGTGCCGACCGCCTTCCTGGGCGGCATTTCCGGACAGTTTTTTCAGCAATTCGCCATCACCATCGCGGTGGCGACCGCGATCTCCTGCTTCTGTTCGCTGACGCTTTCGCCGGCGCTGGCCTCGCAGATCCTGCAGCCGCACGCGGAAAAGCGGCCGGCGGCGAGCTGGAACCTGATCGGGCGCGGCTGGGAAAAATTCACGGGTTTCTTCAATCGGGGCTTCGACCGCCTGTCCCACCTCTATGCCGCCGCCGCGGGCTTCGTCATCCGGCATTCGCTCGCGATGCTCTTGGTCTATCTGGTGCTGATCGGCAGCGCCGGTTGGTTATTGGTCACCACGCCGCAGGGCTTCATACCGGCGCAGGATCGCGGCTATGTGATCGTTTCCGTGCAGTTGCCGGGCGCCGCCTCGCTGGCGCGAACCACCGAGATCGTGCGGGAGGTCGAGAAGATCGCGCTGGATACCCCCGGCATCGTCAGGGTGGCGGCCTTCGCCGGACTGTCCGGCGCCACCCGCACCCAGTCCAGCAATGCGGCGGCGTTATTTCCGGTGTTCGACGAGCCGGAAGTTCGCCTGAAAAAGGGACTGTCGGCGGCTGCGATCACGGCGAATTTGCGCAAGCGGCTGGCCGTGCTGGAGGGCGCTTTCATCATCGTAATTCCGCCGCCGTCAGTGCCGGGCATCGGTACCGGCGGCGGTTTCACCATGCGGATCCAGGACCGTCAGGGCCGCGGCCCCGAACTCCTGGCTGCCGCGACCGACGATCTGGTCGCCGCCGCGCGCAAGGCACCGGGCCTGACCTCGGTATTTTCGCCCTTCAGCGCCAACACGCCGCAGGTGTTCGTCGATATCGATCGCGTCAAGGCGCAGAAGCTCGGGGTGCCGATCGATCGCGTAACCGAAACGATAGAGACCTATTTCGGCTCGGCCTATGTCAACGATTTCAACCTTCTCGGCCGCACCTACCACGTGACCGCGCAGGCCGATCTGCCGTTCCGCAAGGAAACCGCCGATCTCGCCCGCCTGCGTACCCGCAACGCCGCCGGCGACATGGTGCAGCTCGGCAGCGTGGTCGATTTCCGCAATATCTCCGGACCGGATCGGGTGGCGCGCTACAACCTCTACCCGGCGGCGGAATTGCAGGGCGACACCTTGCCGGGTACGAGTTCGGCGACCGCCATCGACACCATGAAACGGCTGGCGGCCGACACCCTGCCGAGCGGCTTTTCCTATGAGTGGACCGACCTGTCCTATCAGCAGGTCACCGGCGGCAATTCCGGGCTTCTGGTATTTCCGATCTGCGTGCTGTTCGTGTTCCTGGTGCTGGCGGCGCAATATGGCAGTTGGAGCCTGCCGTTTGCCGTCATCCTGATCGTGCCGATGTGCCTGCTGGCTGCAACGATCGGCGTGCGGATCATGGGGCAGGACGTCAACATCCTGACCCAGATCGGCTTTGTCGTGCTGGTGGGTCTCGCCGCCAAGAACGCCATCCTGATCGTGGAATTCGCCCGCGACATCGAGCTGGAAGGAAAGCCGCGCCTCGACGCCGTCATCGAGGCCTGCCGCCTGCGGCTGCGCCCGATCCTGATGACGTCGTTTGCGTTCATTCTGGGTGTGCTGCCGCTGGTGGTTTCGAGCGGCTCGGGGTCGGAAATGCGTCAGGCGGTCGGCGTCGCTGTGTTCTTCGGCATGCTGGGCGTGACCGTTTTCGGACTGATCTTCACGCCGATCTTCTACATGATCGTCCGCAACCTGGCCGATTCCACCCGCCGGAAGGTTCCCGCCGCGGAGCATGGCGGACCTAGATCGGGATGATTTTTCTTCGCATCGTCATCCCGATCTATCTTTTTGTTTGAGCATGATCTTTTCGGAAAGCCGGTTCCCACTTTTCCGGATCATGCTCTAGCGTCGCCCGTTTCGCGCTGCGGCTCACGCTGTTTTGCCGGCGCGAAATAGATGGGCAGGCGCAGGGTTATTAAATATCATGCCCGGAACCGAAACCCTGGGGAGGCCTATCATGAAGTCGGGATTATTGTCGGCGGCCGTTGCGGTGTGCGGCCTGTTGCTCGCCGCGCCGGTGTCGGCGCAGGGCGTGAAGATCGGAATCCTGAACGATCAGTCCGGCGTCTATGCCGATTACGGCGGCAAGTGGTCGTTCGAAGCGGCCAAGATGGCGGTCGAGGATTTCGGCGGCAGCGTGCTCGGCCAGAAAATCGAAGTGATCTCCGCCGATCATCAGAACAAGCCCGATTTGGCCACCGCCATCGCGCGGCGCTGGTACGAGGTCGAAGGCGTCGACATGATCACCGAGCTGACGACGTCTTCGGTCGCGCTCGCGATTCACGATCTGTCGAAGCAGATGAAGAAGATCGACATCGTGGTGGGCGCGGCGACCTCGCGCCTGACCGGCGACGCCTGCCAGCCCTACGGCTTCCACTGGGCCTACGATACCCATGCGCTCGCGGTCGGCACCGGCGGCGCGCTGGTCGAGGCCGGCGGCGACACCTGGTTCTTCATGACCGCCGATTACGCCTTCGGCTACGCGCTGGAAAAGGACACCGGCGACCTGGTCAAGGAAAAGGGCGGCAAGGTGCTGGGCTCCGTCCGCATTCCCCTGAACTCGTCGGACTTCTCATCCTTCCTGCTGCAGGCGCAGAGCTCGAAAGCCAAGGTCATCGGGCTTGCCAATGCCGGTCTCGACACCACCAACTCGATCAAGCAGGCGGCGGAATTCGGCATCGTCAAGGGCGGCCAGAAACTAGCCGGCCTGTTGCTGACGCTCGCCGAAGTCCACGGCCTCGGCCTTGAAGCAGCCCAGGGGCTGGTGCTGACCGAAGGCTATTACTGGGACCGCGACGACAAGAGCCGCGAATTCGCCAATCGCTTCTTCGCCCGCACCGGCAGGATGCCGAACATGATCCAGGCCGGCACCTATTCGGCGACGCTGCAATATCTGAAAGCGGTGAAGGCGGCCGGCACCAAGGACACCGAAGCGGTCGCCGCCAAGTTGCATGAGCTGCCGGTCGACGACATGTTCGCGCAGGGCGGCAAGGTCCTGCCCAACGGCCGCATGGTGCATGACCTCTATCTATTCGAGGTCAAGAAGCCGTCGGAATCGAAGAAACCCTGGGACTACTACAAGCAGCTCGCGGTGGTGCCCGGCGACAAGGCCTTCTTCACCGCCAAGGAAAGCGGCTGCCCGCTGACGAAGTGATCGCGGCGGTCGGCTGGTTGCGGCTGATCTGCGACAACGAAGCGCCGCGCGTGGCCTCATGGTTCTCCCGGCGATGCGAAGCATCGTCCGGAAACGCGGGAAGACGCGCTCCTCACCATGAGGGTCTAACAACTCATCCGGACCGGCGAGGGGTAGACCTCATCCCCGGGGAGCGCGCACTTGCGCGCGTCTCGAAGGATGCAGCCACCGAACTCAAGTCAGGCGATCTCGCGGTCGGTGCCGATCGGGATGCGGACGGTTCCGGGCAATGCGTATTCGGCGTGGCTGGAATAGATGACTATTCTGTTCGCCAGCTGCGACAGCACCCGTTTGAGTATTCGCGCCGCCTGATCGAAATCCAGATGCTCGCCTGGCTCGTCGAGAAGAACCAAAGGCGCATCGTTGAGCAGCGCGCGGGCGAGATTAAGCCTTTGCGCTTCGCCGAGCGACAACATGTCCTGGCTGATCCAGCCATCGAGCCCATCGGCGAAACGGCCGTCGAGTTCCACAGCGGCGAGCGCCAGCCAGCACTCTTCTTCAGTGGCGCCGGGCGCGAACAGATTTTCGCGAACCGTATCGGACAGGATCGCCGCATCGTGCAGGCAGAGATGCGACGCCGCGCGGCGATAGGCGCCGAGCATCACCACCCCGTCGCCGGCAAACTGGCCGTTGTTGTCGGCGCCGATCCAGCCGGCGATCTGTTTGAGCAGCGTCGTCTTTCCGGTGCCGCTGGCGCCGACAAGGGCTGTCGGATGCCCGGCGCGGAAACTCAAATCGATCGGCCGCCCAAGGCTGCGGCCATCGGGCGTCTGGCGCGGCACGTTCCTCAGCGTCAGGTTCTGCAGCGTCGCCGGCAAGGGCGCTGGCGTCGTCTTCGGCGCGGTTGCCCCGGACCAGTCCTCGAGGCCTTCGCGGGCGGCGCGCTCCCGCACCCTTCCGAGCACGATCCGCGAGACGCTGTGCGCGGTCTCGCCGAGCGCGAGCCAGCCGAACCCGAGAAAAGCCGGAATTAGAAGCGCGCCGCCGCGCTCGCCGGCGTGCCAGGCCGCGACCAGCACGCTGAGTGTCGCCAGCGGACCGGCAAGCCCGGCAAGCATGTCGAGCACGGCAAGCGCGCGACGCTCGGCAAGCCGCCCGGCTTCCGCGTCGCTGAAATGGGCAAAGGCTATGGTCAGTATCTCCGGGAAGGCGCGCTCGGCCTGCAGCGGCACCACCGCAGCCAGCGCCGTCCCCAGCAGGCGGCCGGCAGCCCGTTGCGAGGATCGCACGCTTGCCCATTGCTTGCCTACAAGCGGCACGAGCCGGCGCAGTGTCAGCGTCAACGCCAGCGACAACAGCGCAATCGGCACGAGAGCGAGCGGAGTGAGCCAAGCCGTCGCCGCGGCGAGCGCGGCAATTCCAGCGATCAGAATCGCCGCCGGCATGCCGACGCGCAAGCGCTCGTAATCGACGTCCTCGACGTCTTCCATATAGTCGGACAGCCGGTCCTGGTTGCCGAACTGCCAGCCCGCCGCGCGGGTGGAAGGAGCCTGCGCCATCGCCGCAAACAGCCGGGCGCGGCGTTTGACCTGGTCGAGCAGGGCGGCGCGATGGCCCACGACGCGTTCGCCATATTTGCCGAGCGTCTTGCTCAGCGCGAACAGCCGGACCAGCGCCGCCGGAATATGAAAGTTGAAAGCGAGCGCGGCGGGTCCAAGTCCGGCCAGCGCCACGGCGCCGAGGAACCAGACGGAGATGCCGGTGAGCAGGACCCCGGATACCGAGGCCACCACGGCAAGCACGATGGCGAGCCGCCACGGCGACCTCGCGCGCAGCGAAGTGGGCGCAGGGACGGCCGTGACCATTGAAGGCGCGAAGTTTGGTATGCTCATGCGGCGACCGCCTGCCCAGCCTGGGATGGAGAACGCAGCACGTGATGCCGGCTGGCCGCTTCGATCAGCCGCTCGTCATGGGTTGCGACGATGATCAGGCGCCGCTTTGCCATGTCGGTCAGCACCTCCCGAACCAGCTGCGCGGTTTGCGGATCGAGTTTGGCGGTCGGCTCGTCGGCCAGGACCACGCCACCGGAAAGCATGATGCGGGCGATGCCGACGCGCATGCGTTGCCCGCCGGAGAGATTGTCGCCGCCTTCCGCGATCCGGGCGTCGAGCCCGCCAGGCAGCAGCCGTTCATCGAGCAATCCGACGTGCCGGGCCGCCGCCTGCAGCGTCGCCAGCTCGTGGCTGCCGCGGTTCCAGGCGATGGCTTCGGCGAGCGTGCCCGCCGGTACGTAGATGTCGGTCGATATCCAGTCGCAGCCTTCGGCCGTCACCTGAGGCAGCGACTTGAAATCGGCCGGCGGCGCTTCGATGCCGGCCAGCCTGCGCAGCAGGGTCGACTTTCCGGAGCCGCTTGGGCCGGAGATCGCGACCAGACCGGTCGGAGGAAGATCCGCAGCGTCGAAGGCGCCGGCGATGGCAAATGGTTTGGCGCTGGCGCTGCCTGCGTTGGTCGTTGCTTCGCCGGACTCATCGAAATACCAGTCCAGTTCCTTGGCTGCGGCCTGGCCTTCGGCCTTGACATGATACTGCTCCGCATAGCGGCGGAACGGCGTGAAGAATTCCGCGGCGATGATCAGAATGAACAGGCTCTGCCAAAGCGCCAGCCCGGAAAATCCGGGGACATGCATCAGCCCGAGATGGCTGAGGCCGAGCAAGACCGCAAGCACGGCGATGGCAATGGCGGAGAAGAAGTCGATGATGCCGGCGTTCAGGAACGCGACCTTGAGCACGGCCATCGTGCTCTCGGCATAGAGCGTCATCCGCTGCTCGATTTTGTCGTGCTCGCGCAGCAAGGCGTGATTGGCCAGGATGGTCGGCAGGGTCCGGATCCGGTCCGAGAACTGCGCCGCCAATCTTCCGAAGGCCTTCTCCTGTACCTCGGCCCTGCCGCGGACGACGCCGCCGAGCAGCACGAAGAAGATAACCATGATCGGAACCGCGAGAAAAAGCGTAAGTGCCGCCTCCCACGATACGAGAGCGACCGCCACCGCCGCGAGCAAGGGGCCGATCGCCAACATGGATTTCGCCGCGCTGTGGCTGATCACGAGGCCGGCAAGCGCGCCCGGATAACGCTGCAGTCCGGCCACCAGCGCGCCGGCGGGCCTGGGGCGAATGCGTACCGGCGACATCAGCGACAGCGCACCCTGCAGCGCAGATCGCAAGCGATTGACAACACGTTCCTCGGCGCCCGCCGCGGCAAGATCGCCGAACACGCCGGCGCAGGTTGACAAAGCGAGGCAGGCAAGCGCGCCGGAGATCGCGGTCACGTCGAAAGCGCCATCTTCGATCAGGCGCCCGGCGAACACCGCCAGCGCGCCTGCGAAGCCGATCCGGAACAGCGTGCGGGCGATTTGCCAGCTTAGCGTGATGCGCAGCCCCGTCGCGCCGAAGCCGCGGCCAAGGCCGAGCGCGTGATCACGGTCGGTTGAAATCCCCTGGAGCGGCGCGGCGGCTGTCCGGTTCCGGCGGCGCTCTGTGCGTTTTCCGTCATTCGATGTTCGCATTGGCGTTTTCTGCATCGATTTCGGCCGTTGACGTTTGATCCACGTCAATAGAAGTGCCGCTCGTAACGGCTAGGTAGATTCAAACCTCTCGAAAGGTGCGTTTCCATGACTAATTCGCTGCTCGTCGAGCTTTCGCGGCTGCAATTTGCGCTGACCGCGATGTACCACTTCCTGTTCGTGCCGCTGACGCTGGGGCTGTCGATCCTCGTGGCGATGATGGAAACCGTCTACGTGATGACGGGCCGAACCATCTGGCGCGACATGACCAAGTTTTGGGGCCTGTTGTTCGGCATCAACTTCGTCCTCGGCGTTGCCACCGGCCTCACCATGGAATTCGAGTTCGGAATGAACTGGGCCTTCTACTCGCATTACGTCGGCGACATTTTCGGCGCGCCGCTGGCGATCGAGGGGCTGATGGCCTTCTTCCTGGAGGCTACCTTCGTCGGGCTGTTCTTCTTCGGCTGGGACCGGCTGTCGCCGCGCGCCCATCTCGCCGTCACCTGGATGGTGGCGCTCGGCACCAATCTGTCGGCGCTATGGATACTGATCGCCAATGGCTGGATGCAGAACCCGGTCGGCGCCGCCTTCAATCCCGACACGATGCGGATGGAAGTGACCGATTTCGTCGCGGTGCTGTTCAATCCGACCGCGCAGGCGAAGTTCGTGCACACGGTGTCCGCCGGTTACGTCTGCGGCGCCGCCTTCGTGCTCGGTATTTCGGCCTTTTACATTCTGCGCGGCCGTCATATCGAGCTCGCAAAGCGGTCGTTTGTGATCGCGGCGGCCTTCGGCGTCGCTGCCGCCGCGTCGGTCATCGTGCTCGGCGACGAGAGCGGGTATACCATCACCGACAACCAGAAAATGAAACTCGCCGCCATGGAGGCGATGTGGCGGACCGAGCCCGCGCCGGCTTCGTTCACTCTGTTCGGCATTCCGGACATGCAGGCCCATGCGACGTATGATGCCATTGATATCCCCTGGATGATGGGGCTGATCGGTACCCGCTCGATCGATGAGCAGATCCCCGGCATTTTCGATCTCGTGAAAGATACGGAAGTGAAAATCCGCAACGGCCTCGTCGCCTACGACGCGCTCGAGAAGCTCAAGAAGGATCATGCCGACGCGGCGGCCCGCGCCACCTTCGAGAAGACTCGTGGCGATCTCGGCTACGCGTTGCTGCTGAAGCGCTATGTCGAGAACCCTGCGCAGGCGACACCTGAGCAGATCCGCGACGCGGCGTGGTCGACCGTGCCCAGCGTTCCCTCGATCTTCTTCACCTTCCGCTTCATGGTGCTGTTCGGTTTCGTGCTGCTCGCGGTATTCGTGATCTCGCTCTGGTACACGATGCGGGAGGCGGAGGCGCCGCGCTGGCTGTTCCATCTCGCGCTCTGGGCTTTTCCGCTGCCCTGGCTCGCCGCGGAGCTTGGCTGGTTCGTCGCCGAGTTCGGACGGCAGCCCTGGATCATCGACGGCGTGCTGCCGACCTTCCTCGCGACCTCGGAGCTCGGCGTCTACAATCTGGTGCTGACCATCATCGGCTTCACGGCCGTCTATGGCGTGCTCGCCGTAATCGAATGTACGCTGATGCTGCAGGCCATCAGGAAGGGCCCCGACGCGGTGGGCGATATGGGCTCGTTCGGTCAGTTCGCGGCGACAACCGGCGCAACCGCGCCGGCCGAGTAATCCACAGGCCTCGTCAGGGAATACGGTCATGATCCAACTTATTTTCGACTACACCACGCTGCGGCTGATCTGGTGGGTGCTGCTGGGTGTCCTGCTGATCGGCTTTGCCGCAACTGACGGCTTCGACATGGGTGTCGGCGCGTTGTTGCCCTTCGTCGCCAAGACCGACATCGAACGACGCGTCGCCATCAACACTGTCGGTCCGGTCTGGGAAGGCAACCAGGTCTGGTTCATTCTCGGCGGCGGTGCGATCTTCGCGGCCTGGCCCGCGCTCTATGCGCTGAGTTTTTCCGGCTTCTACCTCGCGATGTTCCTGGTGCTGTTCGCGATGATCCTGCGCCCGGTCGGCTTCAAATATCGTTCCAAGCGCGAGAGCGTCGCGTGGCGAAGGAACTGGGATTGGGCGCTGTTCGTCGGCGGGGCGGTTCCGGCGTTGATTTTCGGGGTTGCGGTCGGCAACGCGCTCAAGGGCGTGCCCTTCCATTTCACCGACGATCTGCGGCCGATCTACGAAGGCAATCTGTTCGGCCTGCTGCTTCCGCTGGCGCTTTATTGCGGACTGGTGTCGCTGGCCATGCTGGTGACGCACGGGGCTGCGTGGCTTAGTTTCAAGGCCGAGGGCCCGGTGGCGGAGCGCGCGGCGGCGATCGGATCGAGGACCGCCCTGGTCACGGCGATCCTGTTCGCGGGCGGCGGCGTTCTGGTCTGGCTCGGCGCGTTCGGCGGCTATCAGGTGACGAGCCCGATCGTGTGGGATGGCCCGTCCAACCCGCTTGGCAAGACCGTCGTGGTCAATTCGGCGGCCTGGCTGCAGAATTTCCACACCGTGCCGTGGCTCATGGCCGTGCCGTTGCTCGGCGTGGTCGCGCCCTTGCTCGCCGCGGCAGGTTTTGCCGCCCGCCGGGGCGGCCTGACGGTGCTGGTCTCCATGCTCGGGATCGCCTGCATTATCGCTACCGTCGGGCTGTCGATGTTTCCAATCATCCTGCCGTCGAGCACCAATCCGAACGATTCGCTCGCCGTGTTCGACGCCTCGTCGAGCCGCGCGACGCTTCGCAACATGCTGATCGCAACCGTGATCTTCCTGCCGATCGTGCTCGCCTATACCGCCTGGGTCTACAAGGTGCTGTGGGGCAAGGTCAGCGCGACGACGATTTCTGAAGCCAAAGCGTCGGCTTACTGAACGAGAATGCGGAGATAATGCGATGTGGTATTTTTCCTGGATCCTCGGCCTCGGCCTTGCCGCCACCATCGGCGTTCTCAACGCGCTCTGGTACGAACTGCGTACCGTGCGCGAAAAGGACGCGACTGGCGCACCGCCGCTACGTACGCCCTGATCGCGTGAGCCGCTCTCGGCGGCGGGCTAACCCCGCCGCACGCTGGCGCCGCCGTCCACCGGCAGCGTCACGCCGGTGATGAAATTGGCCTCGTCGGAGGCCAGGAATAAAGCGGCGTTGGCGACGTCCCAGCCGGTGCCCATCTTCCGGCGCAGCGGCACCTTGGCGTCGCGCTCGGCCTCGACCTCGGCGCGGCTCTTTTTGAATTCGCGGGCGCGGGTGTCGACCGCCATCGGCGTGTTCATCAACCCCGGCAGGATGACGTTGGCGCGGATGCCGTATTCGGCGTTCTGGTAGGCGAGCTGCTCGGTGAAGGCGATCATCGCCGCTTTGGTCGCCTTGTAGGCGACGTAAGGGTAGGTGGTGATGGCCGCCATCGACGAGATGTTGATGATGGCGCCGCTCTGCTGCTGGCGCATGATCGGGATCACGTACTTGGCGGCGAAGATGCAGCTCTTGAGGTTGATCGCCACGCAGCGCTCCAGCGCCTCCTCGGTGAAGTCTGACAGTTCGGCGTCGCCGCCCGAAAGACTGACGCCGACATTGTTGTGCAGGATGTCGATGCGGCCCCAGCGGGCGTTCGCATCCTCCGCCATGGCCTTGAGCTCGGCGTTCTTGGTGACGTCGGCCTGGAAGGCAGCCGCGGTGCCGCCCTTGGCGCCGATCATGTCGACGGTTTCCCGCGCTGAATCGAGATGGTGATCCACGCACAGCACGCGGGCGCCCTCGCGCGCGAAGGTCAGCGCGGTGGCGCGGCCGTTGCCCATGCCTTCGCCGGGGCTCTGGCCGGCGCCGACGACGATGGCGACGCGATCTTTCAAGCGCATGTCAGGTCACTCCCGGGATCGGATACTGTTGCAGTACCTCTTTATAATACGGCTCGTTGTCGATCTTCATGGTGGCGAGGACGCGGACGACCGCGCAATAGAAGGCGATGGTGAGCACGAGATCGGTCATCTGCTCGTCGGAGAGTTCCTTTTTGATCTCGGCGAAGGTTGAATCCGACATCGCGAGCCCGCGCACCATCTCGCGGGCGCCCTTCAGGATCGCCCTGGCGAGCGGCTCCAGCGCAGACGGCTTGCCCTCGGTTTCCGCCATCAGCGCCGCGATATCCGCATCGGTGACGCCGAACTCTTTGCCGATCTTCACATGATGGGTGAATTCATATTCCGACTTCTCCATCCAGCCGACCTGCAGGATCGCCAGTTCCCGCAGGCGCGGGTCGAGCTTGCTTTTGAAGCGGATGTAGCCGCCGACGCCGTTGAAGGCGCGCGCCATGTCCGGCGAATTGACCAGCAGCTTGTGCAGATTGGTGTTGCGTGTGAGCATGTCGCGATATTCGGGCGCGACCTGGTCGGCCTCGAGATAGGGCAGGCGGGCCATCCGGTTTGTTCTCCCCTTGTGTTTTTTGATCTTCAGGAATTGCGTTCCCGGCCTAGGCGCGTGCCTGTTATCGGGCTTGCGCCTTCACCCGTGGATGAGACGCCAGACGATGGCGCCCAACGCACCCAGCCAGAGAACGATAGCGGCCATTGCCTGAATCCCAAAACCCCGGCCGCGCTTTTCGGCGGCTTGCGAATAGCCGGTCATGTAGAGAATGCGGCCGACGATCCAGACGAGACCGATGACGGCCGCGATGGGATCGCTGATGTAGATGGCAAACAGCCAGAGCGAAGGCAGAAAGATCGGCATCCATTCCAGCGTGTTCATCTGCACGCGAAACACCCGCTCGAAGTCGGGATTGCCGGTGATAGCCGGCACTTTGATGCCGAACGCCTGCCGCGCCTTCGACACCTGGATGGAAGTGAAGAAATAGAGCGCGATGGCAAGACAAGTGACTAGAGCAGATTCTGATCAGGATCGATCATAACCGGCTGCGGCGAAGAAGTTCAGGCACTCTTGGGCGGTGAAGGCGGCAAGGGCGACGGCGATAGCGTTGACCAAGGCCTCGATTGAT
>JBGPSI010000138.1:0-13233 GCA_041490045.1 Bradyrhizobium sp. | reverse complement strand
GAGCGGCAACCGCGCCTTCGACGAATACCGCATGGAAACCCTGCGGCGGCTGGAGGAAGAGCAGACCGAATTCAAGGAATTCCTCGATCGCCTGCGCCACGCCAAGGACAAGGAAGAGTTCGACCAGTTCATGGCGCAGCACCGGCCCCGTCCGACGCCGCCCCAGGACGGCCAGCCCCAGGCCTGAGACTCGAAAGTTAAAGCCGCAGGCCGTGTGCCCCCATAACGCCTGATGGCGACAGGACCGCCCATCTGCTCAGCAGGTGGGCGGTTTTTTTATGCGCCCGGAAGGGCTGGTTTGGGACCAATTCGGCCGTCCCGGTGACGGCATTTCCGGTCCCGAAAATCCTCTTTGGTAACCGGGTATTAACCATGATTAGCGTCTGGTTGGGGGCGTTATGACGCGCCGATAGCCCTCGTTTTGACATGTTGGCACGGGAAGCAGGCCCCGGCTTTGGACGGGCCTCCCATGTGACAGTGAACAGGGCTCACGCGCTGGCGTTTACGCCGCGCCCGCCGCGCGGCTGTCGAACCGGCAGCCATTTTGCTCCCGGAGGATTTGGGACACTTGCGTTGAGAGGATATCGCTTATGAATCCGGCCGACGTGGCTCAATCAGCCTTGCCGATCGCATCCGCCGACGTATCGCTGATCGCCCTGTTCCTGCAGGCTCACTGGATTGTGAAAGGCGTGATGCTCGGGCTGCTCTCCTGCTCGGTGTGGGTCTGGGCGATCGCGATCGACAAGATGATCCTGTATTCGCGCACCAAGCGCGCCATGGATCGCTTCGAACAGGCGTTCTGGTCGGGCGAGTCGATCGAGGAACTTTACCGCGCGCTGTCGGCCAAGCCGACGCAATCGATGGCCGCCTGTTTCGTGGCCGCGATGCGCGAATGGAAACGCTCGTTCGAGAGCCACGCGCGTTCCTTCGCCGGGCTCCAGATGCGGATCGAAAAGGTCATGAACGTCTCGATCGCCCGGGAAGTCGAGCGGCTGGAACGCCGTCTCCTGGTGCTGGCAACCGTCGGCTCGGCCGGCCCCTTCGTCGGCCTGTTCGGCACGGTCTGGGGCATCATGTCGAGCTTCCAGTCGATCGCCGCCTCCAAGAATACCTCGCTGGCGGTGGTGGCGCCCGGTATCGCGGAGGCGCTATTTGCCACGGCCATCGGCCTTATCGCCGCAATTCCGGCGACTATTTTCTACAATAAGTTCACTTCCGAGGTGAATCGGCAGGCCCAGCGGCTGGAGGGGTTCGCCGACGAATTTTCAGCGATCCTGTCGCGTCAGATCGACGAGCGGGCCTAAGCGGCGGTATAATGAAGCCTACGATGAGCACCCGATCATGGCGATGAACATGGCAGGTTCGTCCGGCGGCGGCGGACGCCGGGGCCGGCGGCGTCCCGTGATGGCGGAAATCAACGTCACGCCGATGGTGGACGTGATGCTGGTGTTGCTGATCATCTTCATGGTGTCGGCGCCGCTTCTGACGGTCGGCGTGCCGCTCGATCTGCCGCAGACCCAGGCCAAGAGCCTCGATCAGGACAAGAACCCGCTGACGCTGTCGGTCAATCTGAAAGGCCAGGTCTTCCTCAACGACACCGAAATCGGGATCGAGGAACTGGTACCGAAGCTGAAGGCGATCACGGACGCCCGCGGCGGGCTCGACGAGCGCATTTTCGTCCGGGGCGACAAGAAAGTCGACTACGGTACGGTGATGAAGGTCATGGGGCGGCTGTCGCAGGCCGGCTTCAGGCGCGTGGCGCTGGTGACGGAAGTGGATCAGGGGTAGGCGAAAGGTGAAGGTCGACAGGACACTCATTGCGTCGGTCGCACTCCACGTCCTCGTGATCGCATGGGGGGTGGTCTCCTTTTCGGCGCGCTCGCTCGAAGCGCCGCCGCCGGAATCGATGCCGGTCGATATCATTTCGGCCGATCAGCTCTCCAAGATCACCGCCGGCATCAAGACCGGCGAAAAGGACAAGCCGAAGCCGATGGTCGAAAAGGTCGCCGACGCGAGCCCGGCCGAGGACGCTGTCGGCAAGATCACCGAAAAGAAGGAAATCGTGACGGCGTCCGCTCCGGAACCGCCGCCGAAGCCGGTGGAAAAGCCGGTTGAGAAGAAGCCCGACCCGCCGAAGCCGGTCGCCGAGGCCAAGCCCAAGGACGAGCCGAAGCCGATCGAGAAGAAGCCCGATCAGCCCAAGGTCGATCCGATCGCCGAGGCCCTGAAGACGGAAGAGGCCAAGAAGCCGCCGCCGAAGCCGCAGGCCAAGGCTGCGCCGCCGCAGCCGCCGAAGCCGAAGCAGGAGAGGGTGTTCGATCAATCGAAAATCGCGGCCCTGCTCGACAAGCGCGATCCGACCCGGCAGGCCATCACCGGCGCGGCGCTGAACTCCTCGGCCTCGCTTGGGACCACACGCGGCACCGCGGCCACCTTGTCGCAGTCCGAACTTGACGCCATGCGCGCGAGGCTCGCGAGCCTTTGGAACGTCCAGCCGGGCGTCGAACACCCCGAAGAACTCTACGTCACGGTGCGCATCCGGCTGAATCCGGATCGCCGCCTCGCCGCGCCCCCGCAGGTGGTCTCGACCGGAAGCTCGCCGCGCTACCAGGCCGCGGCGGATGCCGCCGTTCGCGCCGTCCTGCAAGGCCAGCCCTACACGATGTTGCGAGACGAGACGTACGAACAGTGGAAATTCATGGACATCGATTTCGATCCCAAGCAGATGTTCCACAGTGGATGATTTGATTATTGGAAATGAGCCCGCAATGTCCGTGACGTCGTCTTCGCTTCCTCCGTTGCCGCTCTCCCGACGTAACGTCCTGATCGCCGGCGCCAGCGCGGCCACGGGTTTGCTTTTGCCCTCGCTCGCGGGCGCCCAGACGAAATTGCAGATCACCGAAGGCAACGTCGCGCCGCTGCCGATCGCGATCCCGGATTTTGTCGCGGGCTCGCCGGCGGACGCCGAGGTCGGCGCCGGCGTCGGCCAGGTCATCACCAACAACCTCAGGCGCAGCGGCCTGTTCGCCCCGATCGACCCGGCAGCCTTCATCGAGAAGACCGTCAATATCGATGCGGCGCCGCAATTCCAGAACTGGAAAACCATCAACGCCCAGGCCCTGGTCGTTGGCCGCATGACCCGCCAGGGTGACGGGCGTCTCAAGGCCGAATTCCGCCTGTGGGACGTTACCACCGGTCAACCGCTCGACGGCCAGCAATACTACACCTCGCCGGAGTATTGGCGGCGGATCGCGCACATCATTTCCGACCGGATCTATGAGAAGCTGACCGGGGAGAAGGGCTATTTCGACAGCCGCGTGGTGTTCGTCGACGAAAGCGGCCCCTCCGAACGGCGCATCAAGCGGCTGGCGCTGATGGACCAGGACGGCGCCAATGTGCGCTATCTGACCCGCGGCACCGATCTCGTGTTGACGCCGCGCTTCTCGCCGTCGACCCAGGAAATCACCTATATGGAGTTCGGGCAGGGCGATCCGAAAGTCTACCTGCGCAACATCGAAACCGGACAGACCGAGATCGTCGGCAATTTCCCGGGCATGTCGTTCGCGCCGCGCTTCTCGCCGGACGGCCAGCGCGTGATCATGAGCCTGCAGCAGGGCGGCAATTCGAACCTGTTCGTGATGGATCTGCGTTCGAAGTCGACCACGCGCCTCACCGATACGCCGGCGATCGATACCTCGCCGTCCTATGCGCCGGACGGCAGCCGCATCTGTTTCGAATCCGACCGTGGCGGCAAGCCGCAAATCTATGTGATGGCGGCGGCCGGCGGGCCCGCGCAACGCATCTCCTTCAGCAAGGACGACAGCAACGGCAGCTACTCGACCCCGGTCTGGTCGCCGCGCGGCGACTATATCGCCTTCACCAAGCAGGGTGGCGGCCAGTTTTCCATCGGCATCATGAAGCCCGATGGCTCGGGCGAACGGATTCTCACGTCAGGCTTCCA
This sequence comes from Bradyrhizobium sp., assembly GCA_041490045.1. Lineage (GTDB taxonomy): Bacteria > Pseudomonadota > Alphaproteobacteria > Rhizobiales > Xanthobacteraceae > Bradyrhizobium. The sequence continues at coordinate 9,272 of JBGPSI010000138.1, read as the reverse complement.
CAACGAGGGGCCGACCTTCGCGCCGAACGGCCGGGTACTGATGTTCTTCCGCGATCCCGGCGGCAACAGCGGACCTTCGTTGTTCACCGTCGACATCACCGGGCGCAACGAACTGAAGGTGCCGACCCCCGGCTTCGCGTCCGACCCGGCGTGGTCGCCGCTGCTGTCGTAACACTCGTCCGATCAAAGGCGCTTTCGCCGAGATCCGGGTCCGCGTCCGGCTCAAGAGGCCGAGGCTGCGATCTCGGTCCTTCGAGCCGAAGCGCAATCATGCAGCAATCCGCTGAAATAGCCGTAAGTCACGTGCGCGATTCGCGGATAGGGATCCCGCGTCATCAACAGCCGATGAAGTTCAGCCAGCCGGAAGCAGGGCACGCCCGGGAATAGATGGTGCTCGATATGATAGTTCAGGCCCCAGGGCGCGATCAGCCAGCGCTCCCAGAGCGGAGCGATGACGGTGCGGCTTTCGTTCAGTACGTTCTCGTGCTCGACGGCATAGTGCTCGGCGACGCTGCGGAAATACCGAACGGCCAGGAAGGCCGTCATCAGCGGCACGATCCAGTACAGGAGCAGGAGCTTCCAGAACCCCAGCACGATCGATGAGACCAGAAGCGCGGCAAAAAAGAACAGCCGTGCACGGGTCACCGCAACTGCAATATCGCGCGTTTCCTTGTTCTTGTGAAATCCCGTGACGGCGGCAACAGTCTTCAGGCCCAACAGATACTGCATGGTGCGCATCAGCACGCTGCTCACGGGCGCCGGAAATTCGTACTCCTTCATTCCCAGGTTTCGTTGCCAGTCGGGATCGTTTTCGCTGTTCAACTCGCGGTGATGCGCGAAGTGACTGTTTCGATAACCCGCCATCGATGACGATGTCGGCAGGGCAAGAATCTCTCCGACGAAGTCGTTGAGGGGCCGGTTGGTGTAGGCGCGATAATGGGCGGTGTCGTGCATGAGCGCGCCCAGTCCGTTGATACGCGAGCCGATGACGAGGACCGCGAGCGCGTAGATCAGCGGATTCCACCAGGTCTCGCTGATCCAGATGGCGGCGGCGATCTGGGCAAACTCAAACAGTGCGGCCGCGGTAAATTTTACGCTGTCGATCTGCGTGAGATTGCGGATTTCCTCCTTCGAAAGCAGGCGCGGAATGTCCTGAAGACAGGAGTCGCCCAATCTCGCTGAGCGAGCCACAACCGCGTCGGACATCGGGTACTCTCCTGAACCAATTCCCGGCGGAAACTACCTTTTTACGGCAAGTTTACCAAGAAGGTTAACTCGAATTTAAGGTCGAATCCCGGGGCGTGGTTAAGATCTGTGGTCGGGCCGGCGCTGTGCCGCAAAGCAGACGCTGTTTCGGGGGCATCATCCAGCGGCCTGCGGAGCCGGTTGCACGGCACGCGGCGCTCGCGCCGGGCGCGACCTGATGGTCCAATTCGCCGCCGAAGATAACGGCCGACGCCATCCCTTCATCGTCGACAGCTGGGAAGGCGACGAATTGCGCGTTGCTGCTTTGGTGGAGTCGGCAAACCTTGCCCACCCTGCTGATTTAACGGGCAGATTTTTGCTTTGCCTCGAAAAAAACAATGCTCCAGTAACGATGTTCCCTCAGAAAGGCTTCACCTGCGATAGGTAAGACTACGTATCGAACAGGACGTGCGCCCTTCCGATGCAGCTTGCAAATCCGACCGGAGACCTCGATCAGCAGCAGATGCCGCCGTCGATTTACGCGGCGATGGTCGATTCTCTGTTCATCAATCCCGCGCCGATGATCTTCGGCTCGCTGGGCCCCGCAATTGCCTGTGCCGTGATTGCAAGCGTCACCGGCGATTTTGTGGGCTGGCTGTGTGTGCCGCTCTTCGTGATCGTGGGACTGGCGCGTGCGCTCCAGATGTATCGCTACAAGGAGCGGCATTCTCCGCTGACCGTGGACGAAGCGGCGATTTGGGAAAAGCGGTACCAGCGGGGTGCAATCGCCTATGGAATCGCGATCGGCATCTGGTCCGTCGCCGTCTTGTTGCGGACCGACGATGCCGCCGCCCATATGCTCTGCGTCACAACGGTTGTGGCATGCACGTCGGGCGGCGTCGGTCGTGCATTTGGCCGGCCGCGAATTTTTCACATCCAGATACTGGTTGCCTGCGGACCGCTGCTCGCCGCGCTGGTGTATGTCGGCGGAGCCTATCACATCGCGCTTGCTCTCCTGAGCTTCGTCTTCTTCATCGCAATCCAGCGACTCACATCCAGCCTGCAGCGCATCTACCTGAACGCCTGGGTCGCCAGGGAACGGGAAGCGGCGTTAGCCGGTCAGTTCGACACGGCTCTGAACAACATGCCGCACGGCCTGTGCATGTTCCGCCCTGACGGGCGGCTAGCGGTAATGAACTATCGTTTCAGCGAGATGATGGACCTTTCCGATGATATCGTGAACGGCGGCGCCAGCGCATCCGACATCATCGCGGCCTGCGTCAGCGCCGGCTCGATCTCGGCGTCGAGCGGCAGGATGATCCTTGCGGAAATAGTGCATACGCAGACCCGCGACATGATCACGACCGATCCCGATGCGGCCCGCGGGCGGTCGTTGTCCTGGACATTCCAGCCGATGAACGGCGGCGGCGCCGTCGTGCTCCTGGAAGACATCACCGAACGCCGTAACGCCGAAGCCAGGATTACCCATCTGGCCCGTTACGACGAACTGACCGCGCTTCCCAACCGTGTCAATTTCCGCGACGAGATCGAGCGCCTGCTGACGGTTCCGCACGACGGCGAGCAATTGTCGGCGCTGTTGTTCATCGACCTCGATCAATTCAAGCAGGTCAACGACACCCTGGGTCATCCCTGCGGCGATCAGCTGCTGTGCGCCGTCGCCGAACGCCTGCGCAACATGCTGCGTCCGGAGGATTTCGTGGCGCGGTTCGGCGGCGACGAATTCGTGGTGTTCCAGCAGAACATCAGATCGAACGAAGACGCCGCCCATCTCGCGCGACGCATCGTCGACCACCTGAGCGAACGTTATCAGATCGACAATCATCTGGTCGAAATCGGCGCCAGCGTCGGCATCGCGATGACGTCGCCGCACGTCAGCGCCGACACGCTGCTGAAGAACGCGGACATGGCGCTGTATCGTGCCAAGGCGGACGGCCGCGGCACCTATTGTTTCTTCCGCGACGAGATGGCGCAGACCGTCGAGGCGCGCCGCATCCTGGAGCTGGATCTGCGCAAGGCGCTGGCCAACGAGGAATTCGAGCTGTTCTATCAGCCGCTGGTCAATCTCAAGTCCGGGCGCATCGCCACCTGCGAGGCGCTGCTGCGCTGGAATCATCCGGTGCGCGGCACGGTTTCCCCGGTCGATATCATTCCGGTTGCCGAAGACATGGGCCTGATCGTCGATCTCGGCCGCTGGATCCTGCGCAAGGCCTGCATGGAATGCATGAAATGGCCGGAAGGCGTCAGCGTTGCGGTCAATTTCTCGCCGCAACAGTTCCATCAGCGCGACGTGCTGAGCGAGGTTCGCTACGCGCTCGAGATCTCCGGCCTGTCCGCGGAGCGTCTGGAAATCGAAATCACCGAATCCTCGCTGTTGCGCAATACCCAGCTGACCCATGACGTATTGTCCCAGTTGCGGACGCTGGGCGTGCGGATTTCGCTCGACGATTTCGGAACCGGCTATTCGAGCCTGAGCTATCTGCATAACTTCCCGCTGCAGAAAGTGAAGATCGACCGCTCCTTCCTCGAAGGCATCGACACCGACCGACCGCTGACGCTGTTGCGCGGCGTAGCCCGGCTCTCGGCCGATCTCGGAATGTCGGTCGTGGTCGAAGGCATCGAGACCAACGAACAGCTGGAACTGATCAGCGCCGACGGAACGGTGACCGAGGCGCAGGGCTATCTGTTCAGCCGGCCGGTACCTGCGGTGCGGGTACGCCAGTTGCTGAACGCCTCGCATGGCCGCCGCTCGCCGGACGAGCAACTGGTCGCTCTTCCCGTCCGATCGATCGCATAGGCGTTCCGCCGGCTGGCCGTCGGGGGAATTTTCCTGCCCGTCAGGCCGCCGGAGCGATGTCTGGAGCTTCCCAGGAGGTTAACCCTAACAAGGCGATGCGTTTGCATTTCGTTAAGAAGCTGTTAATCTTTTAGTCTACGCGTATAAGTTGCTGGGAAGTTGTAAGGAGTATTGCATGAGGTCCGCGGCCCAACCGTCCATTGTGGCTCGTGTTCAAAATCCGGACCTGTTGGATCAAGTCGATTACCGCCTGGCGGAGACGCCGGCGGAAAAGGAGGAGATCTACAACCTTCGGTACCGGGCCTATCTTCGCGAGGGCGCAATCCGGCCTTCCGCCGACCAGCGTGTCGCCGATCAATTTGAGGACGCCCCCAACGCCTGGACCTTCGGCGTTTACTTTCATGGCGAACTCTACAGCTCGATTCGCGTCAGCGTGCTGACGTCGGAGTGGCGGATGTCGCCGTCGGTCGAACTGTTTGGCGACGTTCTCCACCCTCAGCTCGACAAGGGGCTGATCTTCATCGATTCAACGCGCTTTGTCGCCGATCCCGAGAAGGCGAGGAATCTCCCGGAACTTCCTTATGTCACGGTCAGGCTGGGTTCGATGGCGGGGGTCTATTTCAATGCGGATTACGGATTGGCGATCGTTCGCCCCGAGCATCAGGCGTTCTATCGCAAGGTGTTCCTGCAGGAGACCTGGTGTGAACCGCGTTTGTACCCGGGTCTCGTGAAGCCGGTCGGATTGATGGCCGCACATTTGCCGACCGTCCGCGAAAAGGTGCTCGCCCGCTACCCGTTCCTGCGTTCAAGCGCATTCGAACGGCGGATGTTGTTCCAGCGGCCCGGCGAGCGTCGTCCATCGGCGCCGGCTTTGGTGGTTTCCCCGTCGTTCGACCACACCTCGATCGTTCCGCAGCAGTCCTGACCATCCGGCCGGGTTCCCCGGGGCGGCATCAGGTCTGCCCATTTTGAAGCCTGCCCATTTTGCGGACACGGTGTTGCAGATCGGCGTCGGACCGGCCCTAAAATCGGTGGTCGGGGCGTCCCACCGGCTTGCCTTCACCCTCGCGCCACATTTACAACCCATTAACCATCGCGGTTGCTTTTCGCCGTTCGTCGGCATTTGATCGGGTCCGGCAACATCTCATCAAGGTTGACGGAACGTTCGCTTAACCATCGCCCTGTAGACCGGATGACAGTCTAGAACGTGAGCGTGGAGGCTCCGGAATGAAATATCAGATGCGTATCCTCCAGGGATTGAGGCTGGCCGCGGTGCTCGCGGTGGCGCTGTCTATGGGTGCCTGCGCCAACAAGAACCTGGGCGCCGACGCGATGGCCAATGCGGCGACCCCCGGCAGCCAGCAGGATTTCGTGGTCAATGTTGGCGATCGCGTTTTCTTCGAGAGCGACCAGACCGATTTGTCGCCGCAGGCGATCGCGACCCTGGAGAAGCAGGCGCAATGGTTGCAGACCTACAGCCGCTACGCCTTCACCATCGAAGGCCATGCCGACGAGCGCGGCACCCGTGAATACAACATCGCGCTGGGCGCGCGGCGTGCGCAGTCGGTGCGGACATTCCTCGCCTCGCGCGGCATCGACCCCTCGCGGATGCGGACGATCTCCTACGGCAAGGAACGCCCGGTCGCGGTCTGTAACGACATCTCCTGCTGGTCGCAGAACCGCCGCGCCGTCACGGTCCTGAACGCCAGCTCTTAAGGCGCGATGGTTTTTCGCAAAGTCTGCCGCCGGCGCCCTCGGGCGCCGGCTTTATTTCGCGCCGTTCTGCTGATGCCGCGCGTTTGTTTCAGTCACATTTTTGGCGTACTCCCTCTCTCAATGTGTTCCGCTTTCGATGTCACGCCGCTTTCGTCGTCAGGCCAAAATGTCATCCTGCTTTCATAGAACTACCCGTGCCGTGGCGATTGCCGCGACGCTAACGCTGGCGTCTCAGGCTTTTGCGCAATCCGACGCCATGGACCCGGAAATGCGCATCGAGCAACTTGAGAATCAGTTGCGGCAACTCACCGGCCAGAACGAGGAACTGCAATACCGCAACCGGCAGCTCGAAGAGCGTCTGCAGGCACTGCAGGGCGGTGCGCAGGCCGCCCCCGGCGGACCCCCCGCCGTTGCCCAGCCCGGCATGGCCCAGCCGAATGTCGCGCAACCCGGTGTCCCCCAGCCCAGTGTCGCCGCGGCGCCTCCGGTGCAGCTCGCCCCGAACTATCAACAGCCGACCTATCAGCAGCCGACCTATCAGCAACAGCAGATCGCCGCGCCGGCGCCGATCATGCAGGAACCGGCTGGCGCGCCGCAGGCCGGCCGGCGGCGTGGCGACGCTTTTGATCCCAGCCAAAATCCCAACGCCCCCGGCGCGCCGCGCGCGCTCGGCGGCGGCCAACTTCCGATGCCGGCCGAAGGCGCGGTCGGCGCTCCCGGCGGACGCGGCCCCGGCGAGCCGCTTGATCTCGCCAATACCGGCGGCGCGGCCAATCCGGCGGCGCCCCCCCAGGCGCCGCGTGCGCCCGGCGCGGGCCCCACGCTGACCACCCTGCCGCCCTCGGCGACGCCAAAGGACGAGTTCGATCTCGGCATCGGTTATATGCAGCGCAAGGACTACGCGCTGGCCGAAGAGACCATGCGCAATTTCGCGGTGAAATATCCCAGCGATCCCCTGATCGCCGATTCGCAATACTGGCTGGGCGAGAGCTATTTCCAGCGCCAGAAATACCGTGACGCCGCCGAAGCCTTTCTCGGGGTGACCACCAAATTCGATAAATCGGCGAAAGCCCCGGACGCGCTGCTGCGGCTCGGACAATCGCTGGCGGCCCTGAAGGAGAAGGAGGCTGCCTGCGCCGCGCTCGGCGAGGTATTGCGGAAATATCCACGCGCCTCCGGCGGCGTCAAAGCCGCCGTCGATCGCGAGCAAAAGCGGATCAAGTGCTGAGCGTGTGATCCGCCGAAGCCATGCCGTCGGGCTTGACCGGACGGCGTCAGCGGTCTTGCAATGGGTCATGGACAGCAACGACGACCATTCCCCGATTTCGGCGGGCGAGGCAAAACGCCTGTTCGCGGACTGGAAGACGGCGCCCGCGCTCGTGCTTGCGGTGTCCGGCGGCCCCGATTCCATCGCGCTGATGTGGCTTGCGGCGCGCTGGCGCCGTGCCCTGACGCGCGGGCCGCAGCTGATCGCGGTCACCGTCGATCATGGCCTGCGCCCCGAGGCGGCGCGCGAGGCGCGCGAGGTCAAGCGTCTGGCACAAAGCCTCGATCTGCCGCATCGCACGCTGCGCTGGACCGGCGCCAAGCCGGAAACCGGATTGCCGGCCGCGGCGCGATCGGCGCGATACCGCCTGCTGGCGCAAGCAGCGCGGCAAAGCCATGCGACCCATATTCTTACCGCGCATACCCGTGACGACCAGGCCGAGACGCTGTTGATGCGGCTGCTGCGCGGCAGCGGCATCGCCGGTCTTGCGGCGATGGCGCGGGAGTCCGAGCGCGACGGCCTGCGTCTGGCGCGCCCGCTGCTGGATGTTTCGAAATCGCAGCTGATCGCGACGCTCAAGAAGGCCGGAATCGACTTCGCCGACGATCCGACCAACCGCGACGTGAGTTTCACCCGCCCCCGCATTCGTGCGGTGATGCCGGCGCTCGCGGCCGAGGGGGGCGACGCGCGCAGCTTGGCGCGGCTGGCCTCCAGGCTGGCGCGGGCCAACGCCGCGGTGGAGGTGCTGGCCGAGGGCGCCGAGCGCTACCTCGCGCTGAGGGATCGCCAGGCCGAAATCGATGCCGGCGCCCCCAACGCCAAGATCCTCAACGCCAAGATCCTCAATGCCAAGATCCTCAATGCGAAGACCTTCGATATGGCGGCGTTTACGGCCATGCCGGAGGAAATCCGTCTGCGGCTTTTGTTGCGCGCGATCAATCGGCTCGGCCATGAGGGGCCGGCCGAACTCGGCAAGGTCGAAGCCCTGCTGGCGGCGCTGGACCGGACCGCCGCCGACAGCGCCGGGAGAAGCCGGCCGAAATCCGGCCAACCAAGGCTGAAACAGACCCTTGCGGGTGCGCTGGTCAGCCTGGCCGGTGGCCGGTTACGCATCGAGCCGGCGCCGCCACGCCGCCGGACGAAGTGACGCGGGACCGATTTACCGGTGCTTTGGGCGTACCTAGGGCGGATTCGCTCGGGGACTCTTAACCACCCCCGGAAACCGCCGGATTCAGCGCCATTATTTGAACGGGAATCGCGCTAGGATGGGTTAAATAGTCCCATGTGGTTCCCTTGGCATGGACCGGGGCGGCACCTAGATTGTATTGCAGTCCAACGAGGGTTTCCCTCGCACCTGCCCAAGGACACGACCCAAGGACATAAGGCCGCGATCCGCGCGACCACGAAGGAAGATCGATGAACGCCAATCTGCGCAACTTCGCCCTCTGGGTCATTATCGTTTTGCTGTTGTTGGCTCTCTTCACGCTCTTCCAGAATCCTGGCCAGCGCACGTCCTCGCAGGATATCTCTTTCTCGCAGCTCCTGACCGAGGTCGACCAGGGCCACGTCCGCGACGTCGTGATTCAGGGGCCGGATATCCACGGCACTTTCACCAACGGCTCGAGTTTCCAGACCTATGCGCCGAACGACCCGACCCTGGTGTCCCGCCTCTATAACGGCAAGGTCCAGATCACCGCCAAGCCGCCCGGCGACAACGTGCCGTGGTTTGTGTCGCTGCTGGTCTCCTGGTTGCCGTTCATCGCGCTGATCGGCGTCTGGATTTTCCTGTCGCGGCAGATGCAGGGCGGTGCCGGCAAGGCGATGGGCTTCGGCAAGTCGCGCGCCAAGATGCTCACGGAGGCCCATGGTCGCGTGACGTTCGAGGACGTCGCCGGCGTCGACGAGGCCAAGCAGGACCTGCAGGAGATCGTGGAATTCCTGCGCGACCCCGGCAAATATCAACGGCTCGGCGGACGGATTCCGCGCGGCGTGCTGCTCGTCGGACCTCCCGGCACCGGCAAGACGCTGATCGCGCGCGCGGTCGCCGGCGAAGCCAATGTTCCCTTCTTCACGATTTCGGGCTCCGACTTCGTCGAGATGTTCGTCGGCGTCGGCGCCTCTCGTGTCAGGGACATGTTCGAGCAGGCCAAGAAGAACGCGCCCTGCATCATCTTCATCGATGAAATTGACGCCGTCGGTCGGCACCGGGGCGCGGGCCTGGGCGGCGGCCACGACGAGCGCGAGCAGACGCTGAACCAGCTCCTGGTCGAGATGGACGGCTTCGAGTCG
>JBGPSI010000137.1:0-13281 GCA_041490045.1 Bradyrhizobium sp. | reverse complement strand
GGCCCGAGGCCAGCTTCGTGGTAGAACGGCTGATGGAAACCGCGGCGCGGCAGCTGAAGGTCGATCCCAGCGAATTGCGCCGCAAGAATTTTATCACGCAATTCCCGCACCAGACCCCGGTCATCATGGCCTATGATATCGGCGATTTCGGCGCCTCGCTCGACGCCGCGATGAAGGCGATCGACTATGCCGGCTTCCCGGCGCGGAAGGCCAAGGCGAAGTCCGAAGGCAAGCTGCGCGGCATCGGCCTCTCCTGCTACATCGAGGCCTGCGGCATCGCGCCCTCGAAAGCGGTCGGCAGCCTGGGCGCCGGCGTCGGCTTATGGGAATCCGCCGAAGTCCGCGTCAATCCGGTCGGCACCATCGAAATCCTGACGGGTTCGCACAGCCACGGCCAGGGCCATGAGACCACGTTTGCGCAACTGATTTCAGAACGTCTCGGCGTTCCGATCAGCCAGGTGCAGATCGTGCACGGCGACACCGACAAGGTGCAGTTCGGCATGGGTACCTATGGCTCGCGCTCGCTCGCGGTCGGCGGCAGTGCCATTATCAAGGCGATGGAGAAGGTCGAGGCCAAGGGCAAGAAGATCGCGGCGCATCTGCTGGAGGCGTCCGAGGGCGACATCGTCATCGAAAACGGCGAGTTCAAGGTCACCGGCACCGACAAGTCGATCGCGCTGCCGATGGTCGCGCTCGCCGCCTACACCGCGCACAATCTGCCCGACGGCATGGAGCCCGGCCTGAAGGAAACCGCGTTCTACGATCCCACCAACTTCACCTTCCCGGCCGGCGCCTATATCTGCGAACTCGAGGTCGATTCCGCCACCGGCAAGACCTCCTTCGTCAATTTCGTCGCGGCCGACGATTTCGGCCGGCTGATCAACCCGATGATCGTCGAGGGCCAGGTCCATGGCGGGCTCGCGCAAGGCATCGGCCAGGCGCTGCTCGAAGGCGCAGCCTATGACGCGAACGGCCAGCTCCTGACCGCTTCGTTCATGGACTACACCATGCCGCGCGCCGATGACCTGCCGTCGTTCAAGCTGAACCACACCACGACGCTGTGCCCGGGCAATCCGCTCGGCGTCAAAGGCTGCGGCGAGGCGGGCGCGATCGGCGCTTCCGCCGCCGTGATCAACGCGATCACGGATGCGATCGGCAACAACAAGCTTGAAATGCCGGCGACGCCCGATCGGGTGTGGCACGCCATCCACGGTTGAGAGGGAAACCAGTCATGTACGAGACCACTTACCATCGCCCTTCCTCCGTCGACGAAGCCGCCGCACTGTTTGCAAAGGGCTCGGAGGCAAAATATCTCTCCGGCGGCCACACCCTGATCCCGGTCATGAAGCAGCGGCTGGCATCGCCATCCGACGTCATCGACCTCGGCAAGATCAAGGAGCTGATCGGCATCGACGTCTCCGCCGACGCGGTGACGATCAAGGCGGCGACGACGCATTACGACGTCGCCACCAGCGGACCCGTGCAAAAGGCGATTGCGGCGCTGGCCCATCTCGCCTCCCTGATCGGCGATCCGGCCGTGCGCCACCGCGGCACCATCGGCGGCTCGATCGCCAACAACGACCCGGCGGCGGACTATCCGGCGGCGGTGCTCGCGCTCGGGGCGACCGTGAAGACCAACAAGCGTTCGATCTCGGCGGATGATTTCTTCAAGGGCCTGTTCTCGACCTCCCTCAACGACGGCGAGATCATCACCCAGGTGTCGTTCCCGATCCCCGCCAAGGCGGGGTATTCCAAGTTTCCACATCCGGCGTCGCGCTTTGCCCTGACCGGCGTGTTCGTCGCCAAGACAAAATCCGGCGACGTCCGCGTCGCCGCGACAGGTGCGTCGCAGAGCGGCGTGATGCGGGTGCCGGCCATCGAGGCGGCGCTGAAGGCCAACTGGTCGGCATCGGCGCTCGACAGCATCAAGATTCCCGCCACCGGCCTGATGAGCGATCTTCATGGCTCGTCGGATTATCGCGCCAACCTGATCAAGGTAATGGCGCAACGCGCGGTTGCCGCCGCCGGCTGATCGCGTATTTCACTTCAAACCATTCGTGCGGCGCGCTAGTTGAGCGCGCCGCACTGCATTTAGCCAGCACGAGCATCAAAAGATGCTTGCCATGCCGCTCGCCACGCGAGACAATTTAGCTAATCAGCTAATTAAAAACTGCGTGCATGATCCGGAAAACGGACATCGATCGAAAAGATCATGCGCAAACGATAGGGTGGAGCGCGGATGAAATTCGGAATTTTCTACGAGCATCAGCTGCCGCGCCCGTGGAACGAAGGCGACGAACACCGGCTGTTTCAGGAGGCGCTCGACCAGGTCGAACTCGCCGACAAGCTTGGCATCGACTACGCCTGGGAAGTCGAGCACCATTTTCTCGAGGAATATTCGCATTCCTCGGCGCCCGAGATCTTCCTTGCGGCCTGCTCGCAACGCACCAAGAAAATCCGGCTCGGCCACGGCATCTGCCTGATGCCGCCGAAATACAATCATCCGGCGCGGGTCGCCGAGCGCATCGCCACGCTGGACCTCGTCTCTAACGGCCGCGTTGAATTCGGCACCGGCGAGAGCGCGTCGCTGATGGAGCTCGGCGGCTTCAACGTCGGCTTCGATCCGGTCGAGAAGCGGCGGATGTGGAAAGAGGGCGTCGAGCAATGCACCGACATGATGGCGATGGATCCGTACCCCGGCTTCAAGGGCGAGTTCTTCGAGATGCCGTGCCGCAACGTGGTGCCGAAGCCGCTGCAGAAGCCGCATCCGCCGCTGTGGGTCGCCTGCTCCAACCGCGAGACCATCAAGATGGCGGCGCGCTGCGGCATCGGCGCGCTGACCTTCGCCTTCGTCGATCCCCGCGAAGCCCGGCAATGGGTCGATGACTACTACCGGATCTTCAAGGAGGAATGCGTGCCGATCGGGCACGCGGTCAATCCCAATGTCGCGATGGTGACAGGCTTCTCCGTGCATCCGGACGAAATGGAAGCGCGCCGCCGCGGCGAGGACGGCTTGCGGTTTTTCCGCTACGGCCTCGCGCATCATTATATTTTCGGCGAGCACAAGCCCGGGCGTACCGACATCTGGGCCAATTTCGAGAAGGCGCGGCACGCGCTGCCGGCAGCCGGCGCCGATCACGGCATCGGCACGCCGGACCAGTTGCGCACCCATCTGCGCCACTTCGAGGAATCCGGCGTCGACCAGACCGTGTTCATCCAGCAGGGCGGTCGCAACAAGCACGAACATATCTGCGCCGCGCTCGAACTGTTCGCCAGCGACGTGATGCCCGAGTTCCGGGCGCGCGAGATCGAGCGCGCGAAAACGAAACAGGAAGAGCTCGCTCCCTACATCGAGAAGGCGATGGCGCGCAAGCAGGCGACAAAGCCGATGCGCGACGAGGATATCCCGGTTTATCTCGCGCTTGGCCGCAAGATCGCCGAGGAAGGCAGCGGCACCGAACGCCAGAAGCAGAATGCCAGATTATGGGCCGACGCCGCCAAGGTCACCTTGAGCGATCCGGAACGCCACACCCCCAAGGCAAGCTTGAAGCAATAAGACCCTGAAACAATAAGAATGGATTTTTGACGTGACCGATACCATGGCATCTCCCGCTTCCGAGGCTTCCACCCAGCGCGCCAGCGGGCCGCTCACCGGCGTTCGCATTGTCGAATTCGCGGGCATCGGACCCGGCCCCTTCGCCTGCATGATGCTGGCGGATATGGGTGCGGAGGTGGTGACGCTCGACCGCGTCGGCGCCAAGAAGAACATGAAATCGGTAGCCGGGCGCGGGCGCAAGGTCGTGGAGCTCGATTTGAAGGACAAGGCCGCCATCGCGCAGGTGCTCGATCTCCTTGCCAGCGCCGACGCGCTGATCGAGGGGTTTCGGCCGGGCGTGATGGAACGGCTGGGGCTGGGACCGGACGTGGTGCAGGCCCGCAATCCGCGCCTGGTCTATGGCCGCATGACCGGCTGGGGCCAGGAAGGTCCGCTGGCGCAGGCGGCCGGCCACGACATCAATTACATCTCCGTCACCGGCGCGCTGGCCGCGATCGGCCCGAAGGAACGGCCGGTGCCGCCACTCAACCTGGTCGGCGATTTCGGCGGCGGCGCGCTCTATCTCGTGGTGGGCGTGCTCGCCGCCCTGCTGGAAGCGAAGAAGTCCGGCAAGGGGCAGGTGGTGGACGCCGCGATGTGCGACGGCGCGGCATCGCTGATGTCGATGTTCTTCGATATGACGGCGATCGGCCGCTGGACGGAGGGGCGCGAGCGCAATTTCCTCGACGGCGGCGCGCATTTCTACGGCGTCTACGAATGCGCCTGCGGCAACTTCATCTCGATCGGCTCGATCGAGCCGCAGTTTTATGTGTTGCTGCGCCAGCTTGCCGGTTTGTCCGATGCCAGTTTCGACGCCCAGATGGATCCCAAGGCCTGGCCTGCACTGAAGCAAAAACTGGTCGAGGTGTTCAAGAGCAAGACGCGCGAGGAATGGTGCAAGATCATGGAAGGCACCGACGTCTGCTTCGCCCCGATCCTGACCATGGCGGAAGCGCCGAAACACCCGCACATGGCGGCGCGCAAGATTTTTGTGACCCGCCACGGCGTCACGCAGCCAGCCCCCGCGCCGCGCTTTTCGCGCACGCCGTCGGCGATCCGCGAGCCGCAAACCGCTGACATTGCTACCGTCGCGAGCGAGTGGAAAGGCGGGCGATAGAACCCCCTCCATCGTTCCGGAGCGACGCAAAGCGTCGAACCCGGAATCCGGAAGTTATCGCGAGATTCCGGGTTCGCGCTTCGCGCGCGCCCCGGAATGACGGCTTTTGGGCTACGCCGCGCTCCCCACCTTCAGCACGCCGCGGCGGATCTGGTCTTCCTCGATCGATTCGAACAGCGCCTTGAAGTTGCCTTCGCCAAAGCCGTCGTCGCCCTTGCGCTGGATGAATTCGAAGAAGATCGGCCCGATGGCATTGGCGGAAAAGATCTGCAACAGCACCTTGGTGTGGCCGCCGTCGACCACCCCTTCGCCGTCGATCAGGATGCCGTCGCGCCTGAGCCGCGCGACGTGCTCGCCATGCATGGGAAGGCGCGCGTCGATCTTCTCGAAATAGGTGTCGGGCGGTGACGGCATGAATGGCAGCCCGGCGTCGCGCAGGCTTTCGACGGTGCGGTAGATATCCCTGGCGCCGCAGGCGATGTGCTGGATGCCCTCGCCGCGATACACCTTGAGATATTCCTCGATCTGGCCGGAATCGCCGGCGTCCTCATTGATCGGAATCCGGATCTTGCCGTCGGGGCTGGTCAATGCGCGCGAAAACAGGCCGGACGCACGGCCCTCGATATCGAAGAAGCGGATCTGCCGGAAATTGAACAGTTTTTCGTAGAAGCCGGTCCAGACATCCATGCGGCCGCGATGGACGTTGTGGGTGAGGTGATCGATGTAATAGAGCCCCGCGCCTTCCGGCCGCGGGTCTTTGGCCCCGAGCCACTCGAATTCGGAATCATAGGCCGACCCCCTGGCGCCGTAGCGGTCGACGAAATAGAGCAGACTGCCGCCGATGCCCTTGATCGCGGGGACATTGAGCACCTTTTGGGCTGGCGGAAGTTCGGCCGGCTCCGCGCCGAGCGACAGCGCGCGCTCGTAGGCGCGCTTCGCGTCCACTACCCGAAAGGCCATGGACGGCGCGCACGGCCCGTGCGCGGCGACAAAGGCAATGCCGTGGGCGCCGGGCTCTTCGTTGACCAGATAATTGATATCTCCCTGCCGATAGACCGTGATCTTCCTGGTCTTGTGGCGCGCGACCGGCGCGTAACCCATCAGCTCGAACAGCGCATGCAGCGCTTGCGGATCGGGATGCGCGTATTCGACGAACTCAAAGCCGTCAGTACCCATCGGATTGTCGTCGCTGACCATCGCTGCCGGCGCATCATGCGGAAATGGACCCATCGCTGACGGTTCTCCCCTGATTTTGCAGCTTGAATATTCAGTCGCGAACGGCACAATGTGTATGCAAACAATTGGCATTTTCGCGATAGTATGCACGGTTCGTGCATAATCGGGGGATTTGACGCATGACATCGGTCGACGCCTTCGACCTCAAGATATTGGGCGCGCTGCAGGATGACGGCCGCCTGACCAACCAGCAGCTCGCCGAAATCGCCGGCCTGTCGGCGTCGCAATGCTCGCGGCGGCGGATGCGGCTGGAGGAAGAAGAGGTGATCTCCGGCTATCACGCCGACCTCGCCAGCGAGGCGCTCGGCTTCGGCGTCATCGCCTTCATTCACATCACGCTCGCGACCCACTCGCCCGATAACGCCAAGCGGTTTCGCGCGCTGGTGAACCGGGTCGACGACATCCAGGAGGCCTACTCGCTGACCGGCGACGCCGACTATCTCCTGAAGGCGGTGCTGCGCGACCTCAAAAGCCTGTCCGACATCGTCAACAACGTGCTGATGCCGCACCAGAGCGTCGCCCATGTGCGCTCCTCGATCGTGCTGGACCGGCTGAAGCAAAGCTCAAAGCTGCCGCTGAAGGGCGGGACGCGTTAGCGTCCTGGCACCTTTTCACTGCCGTCATTCCGGGGTGCGCGTAGCGCGAGCCCGGAATGACGGCCGCCGCGTGTCCGAAATCGAGGGAGATTCGGCATTCGAATTGGCGCAGCGATTTGCGATGATGGGGATCACTCCCAGGCGATGAGGCGACCATGGCGCTGCAACTCCGGCCGAACTGCGAATATTGCGACAAGGACCTTCCACCGGCCTCGACGGAGGCGCGCATCTGCTCCTACGAATGCACCTTCTGCGCGGACTGCGTCGAGAGCAAACTCCACAATGTCTGCCCGAACTGCGGCGGCGGCTTCGTTTCGCGGCCGATCCGTCCCGCGCATGAATGGCGGCCGGGCGCATGCGTCGCCAGGCAGTTGCCGTCGGACAAGCGCGTGCATCTGAAATACAGCCTCGAGGACATCGCCGCGCATTCGGCGCGGATCAGGGATATTGCGCCGGAGGAGCGGTGAGGGTCTCAGCCCGCAATCCCTCGCCGTCATTGCTGTGCATGTTCACTAATTCGCTGATTGGATCGCTCCTCTGGAGGATGATCCTATGCGCGATAACAGCTATGACCGGACGATTGAACGCAACTATCTGCAGAAGTGGCGATTTTTGATCCCGGAGTACGAGGCGGTCAAGGCCCGCAAGTCGTCGGTGTTCAATAGTGTTGGTGAGTTCTACCGTCACCATGGGACCTGCTCACAGACATTCCGCAAATATTACAATCGCTATCTGCAGAGCGGGGACGAAGCCGACCTGTTGCCACGCCGGCGTGGCCCCAAATGGCGGGAACGGCGCGAGCCGGAAGGCATCGAGGTCGAGATCGTCGCCCAGCGCAAGCGGGGGATGAATCGCTACGAGATCTATGCGGCCTTGCGGGAACGACGTGACACGGTACCCTCGCCATCGACGATTTACCGGGTGCTGAGGCGCTATCAACTGAACCGCCGCACGCCAGCGATACGCGAGGAGAAACGCCGCATTATCAAGGACAAGCTCGGGGAGCTCGGCCACGTCGATCTGCATCAATTGCCGCGCGACATGTTCCTGGCGCCACCCCCGGTCACGGCCTACATCATCAGTCTGGTCGACAGCTGCTCGCGCCTTGCCTGGGCCGAGGTGCTGAGTTCCAAGAAGGCACTTCCAGTGATGTTCAAGACACTGAAGATGATCAATACCCTTAACGTCACCTACGGGTTGGTCTTCCTGGAAATCCTTTCCGACAACGGCGCCGAGTTCGCAGCCCGCACCAAGCCGCACCAGCATCCCTTCGAGGCAATGCTGCTCGAACTTGGCATCAAACACCGCTACACCAGGCCCTATCGGCCACAAACAAATGGCAAGGTCGAACGCTTCTGGCGAACCCTCGACGAAGACCTCATCGAGGGCGCGACCTTCGACAACCTTGACCACTTCGCCAACCAACTGTTCGAATATCTGATCTACTATAACAACCACAGGCCCCATCAGGCCCTGGCTGGACAAACCCCGAAGGCTTTCGCCGCCACAAAGACCACCGCGATCCAATCAGCGAATTAGTGAACATCTACAATTGCGAGGCGCGTAGCCACGAAGCAATCCAGTCTTGCTTGCCTTACTCTGGATTGCTTCCGCCTTCGCTCGTTGAGCTACGGCGGACACGTCGCTACGCTCGCAATGACGGAGAGGGCTACTACGCCGGCAATATCGTCCCTTCGACCTCGCCAAACCCGACGCGATAACCCTCGCCCTGGCACCAGCCGCGCATGACAAGCGAGTCGCCGTCTTCCAGGAACGTGCGCTTGATACCGCCGCCGAGATCGACCGGCTCGGTGCCGTTCCAGGAGATTTCCAGCAGGCTGCCGCGCTGGTCCTTTTCCGGGCCGGAGACGGTGCCGCTCCCCAGGAGATCACCGATATTCATGGCGCAGCCGGAGGAGGCGTGATGCACCAATTGTTGCACCGACGACCAGTACATGTATTTGAAATTGGTGTGACAGATCCGAGAGCCCCCGTTCATCGGCACGGCGCGCAAGGCCACATCGAGCTGCAGGTCGTAATTGTTGGGCTGCGCCTGCCGCAAATACGGCAGCGGCGCCGGATCCTGCGCCGGTCCATGCACCCTGAACGGCTCCAGCGCCTCGCGCGGCACCACCCACGGGCTGATCGAGGTCGCGAACGCCTTGGCCTGGAACGGCCCCAGCGGCACATATTCCCATTGCTGGATATCGCGCGCGCTCCAGTCGTTCAGCAGCACAAAGCCAAAGATCATCTCCTCCGCCTGCGCTTCGGTGAGCGTCTCGCCCATCGCCGAGGGCTGACCGACCACCACGCCCATTTCCAGCTCGAAATCGAGCCGCTTGCAGGGACCGAATGACGGCACGTCCGCGCCCGGCGGCTTCAACTGCCCGCGCGGCCGCCGCACTTTCGTGCCTGAAACGACCACGGTCGAGGCGCGGCCGTTGTAGCCGATCGGCATATGTAGCCAGTTCGGCTGCAGCGCATTGTCCTTGCCGCGGAACATGACGCCGACATTGGTGGCGTGCTCCTTCGACGAATAAAAATCGGTGTAACCGGCGACGGCGATCGGCAGATGCAGCCTGGCCTCCGTCATCGGCACCAGCGCGCGCTCGCGCAACATCTTGTCGTCGCGCAGTTTCGGATTGTCGTGACGCAACAGCTCGCTGATGCGCGCACGCGTGCGCGACCAGACTTTCGGCCCCAGCGCCATGAAGACGTTGATTGAGCCTTGTGCGAACACGTCGAACGCCGGCGAGAGATCGATCAACCCTTCGCTTTCCAGCACCGCGAGGTCGAGCACGTAATCGCCGATCGCCACGCCGACGCGCGGTGTCGGCCAAGACGGCGTCGAGAAAACGCCGTAAGGCAGGTTCTGGATCGCGAAGTCGGAGGCGGGATCGACGGGGATGAAGGAGCGAAGCGCGGGATCGTTGGGATGGGGCATAGTTGGTCCTGCTTGTGTTCATCGCACATGCCGATCGTCATTCCGGGACGGTCCGAAGGACCAGACCTCAGATGCGCAATTGCGCATCGGGGAATCTCGAGATTTCCGGGTTCATCGCTGCGCGATGCCCCGGAATGACGTAAGAATGCTACGGCCGGTTTGGGTCGAACCGCTTCTCCAGCCCCTTCCAGCAATCGGCGTAGTCGTCCTGGAGCGTCGACGATTTCGCCGCATGCGCGGTGATGCGCTGGGGAAAGCGCGTCTCGAACATGAAGGCCATGGTGCCGGTCAGTTTCACCGGCTTCAATTCGGAATTGCTGGCGTGGTCGAAGGCCTCGCGGTCCGGGCCGTGCGGCAGCATCATGTTGTGCAGGCTCATGCCGCCGGGAACGAAGCCTTGCGGCTTGGCATCGTAGACGCCATAGATCAGCCCCATGAACTCCGACATGATGTTCATGTGATACCAGGGCGGGCGGAAGGTGTTTTCCGCCACCATCCAGCGCTCCGGGAAAATCACAAAATCGATGTTGGCGGTGCCGGCGGTTTCCGACGGCGCCGTCAAGACGGTGAAGATCGATGGATCGGGGTGATCGAATCCGATGGCGCCGACCGGCGAGAAGGTGCGCAAATCGTATTTGTACGGCGCGTAATTGCCGTGCCAGGCCACCACGTCGATGGGCGAATGCGGCAGAATCGTCTTGAACAGCGAACCGCCCCACTTCACGTACAATTCGGTCGGCGTGTCCTTGTCCTCATAGGCTGCGACCGGCGTGAGGAAATCGCGGGCGTTGGCAAGGCAATTGGCGCCGATCGGGCCGCGCTCCGGCAGCGTGAAGGCGCCGCCGTAATTCTCACAAAGATAGCCGCGCGCCGGCCCGCCAGGGATCTCGACGCGGAATTTGACGCCGCGCGGGATCACCACGATCTCGCCGGGCTCGGCGTCGATCCGGCCGAACTCGGTGACGAAGCGCAAGGTTCCCTGCTGCAGCACAAACATCATCTCGCCATCGGCATTATAGAAATGCTGATCGACCATCGATTTGGTGATGAGATAGACATGCGCCGCCATGCCTCCTTGCATGCCGGCGTCGCCCGCCGTCGTCATGGTCTGCACGCCCTGCAGGAATGTCATTTCGGTTTTCGGGATCGGCGTCGGGTCCCAGCGCAGCTGCTCGATCGCGATCTCCTGCTCGTGGCAGGGCGCGGTGCGCCACAGCCCGGCGTCGACTTTTGCAAAACGGCCGGAGTGCTTCACGGACGGCCGGATCCGGTACAGCCAGGAGCGCTCGTTGCTGCCGCGCGGCGCCGTGAAGGGCGAGCCGGAAAGCTGCTCGGCGTAGAGCCCATAGGCGCAGCGTTGCGGTGAATTGCGCCCCATCGGCAGTGCACCGGGCAGCGCCTCGGTCTCGAAACTGTTGCGGAAGCCGGACATGTAGCCCGGCGTGATGTGGAGCGAGCTCTGGGCGATCTTATCGGGCGAGGTGTTGATATTCATGGTCATCCTCCTTGCAAGGCAGCCCACATCTCGCGATCGCGCTCGGCGGTCCAGATGATGGGATCGTCGATTCCTGAGGCTTCATCGAACGCCCGCGAGACGTTGAACGGAAGGCAGTGTTCGTAGATCGCAAAATTCGAAAATTTCGGATCCATCACCGCGCGCGTCGCCGCCATCGTTTCCTTGAGATTGCGGCCCTTGGCGACCGCGGATTCCGCCGCGCCATAGAGCGTGCTTACAAAATCGCGCGTCATTGCGATCGCATCGCGCCCGGTCGCAAGTCCCTTGAGCGCATCGCCGCGCCCGGGCGCGATCGCCTTGGGATTGAACGAACGAATCTCGTTCAGCGTCGCCGGCCATTCGCGCAAATACGCGTCGCCGCAATAGCAGGCCGAATGGTATTCGATCAGGTCGCCGGAGAACATCACCTCGGCGTCCGGCACCCATGCGACGATATCGCCCGACGTGTGGCCGGCGCCGAGCTGCATCAGGCGCACCTCGCGCTTGCCCAGATAGATCGACATTTCGCCTTCGAATGTCAGTGTCGGCCAGGTCAGGCCGGGAATGCTCTGCGCATCCTGGAACAGGCGGGGAAACCGGCCGTATTCGGAATCCCAATCCTGCTGGCCGCGCTCCGCGACCAGCCGGTACGTCTCCTGCGAGGCGACGACGCCTTGCGCCTTGTAGGCCGACGCGCCGAGCACGCGCACCGCGTGGTAATGCGACAGCACCACATATTTGATCGGCTTGTCGGTGACGGTGCGCACCCGCTCGATCACCTTGTTGGCCATCGCCGGCGTCGCCTGCGCGTCGAACACGATGCAGCCGTCGTCGCCGACGATCACGGCCGAATTCGGATCGCCCTCGGCGGTGAAGGCATAGAGATCGGTGCCGATCTCGGAGAAGGTGATTTTCTTCTCCGCCATGTCGGTCGTCGATGCGAAGCCTTTTGCCATTAATTCAATTCCTTTGCGATAACTCTATCTCCGTCATTGCGAGGAGCCAACGGGTCGCGCGAAATGCGCGCCCGATGACAGGCTCCGCAACGAAGCAATCCAGCTTTGGTTTGGCTCGATGGATTGCTTCGCTTCGCGCGCAATGACGCTTCTGATGATGTTGCTATTGTCATTGCTGTCATTGCTGTTGTTGCTGCTGTTGCTGCTGTTGCTGCTCGCTTGTGTCGAGCATCCGCCGCTTCGCCAGCGCGATCGCCTCGCCCAGAATGTCGAGGTCGCCGATATGATTGGCCAGGATCAGCACCAGCGCCGCGTCGAGATCGGCACTCTCCGCGTCGCTCAAGCCGCGATGCGCCTCGACGACGGCGCGAAAGGCGTCGTCCGGCCTGGCGAAATTCGAACTGGTGGAGAGTGCCATCTGGAGCCTCAATTCATGCCACAGGCGCGCGCCAACGCGGCGTCGAGCGCAGATCGTGTCGGGTGCCGGAAGCGTGCGGCGACATAGCCGTCGGGCCGCAACAGATAGGCCGTGCCCGGCTCGGCATCGTAGCGCGCGCCTACAAGGCCTGCGGAATCGGAGAAGCCCTCGTCGCCGCCAATCCCGATCACGCCGACGCCTTCGGGCGGATCGATCGCGGCGCCATTGCTGAACGCGAGCAGGGTGAACCGTGTTCCCGCCTTTACGAAGGCATCCGTCAGGAACATGGAATCGCCGGCGCGCGGGGCAATCGGGGCATCGGGCATCGAGGTCCCCGGCCGCGGGCCGCCGCGCCACGCGTCACTGTCGGCAGTCGAAAGCGGCGACTCGTAGATCGACGGCACCGACAGCCGCCCGCCATTGATCATGCGCTTGCCGAATTCCGTCTCCTTGGCCAGCGACAGCACGGCCTTGCGAAGCCGCGCTTCCTGGCGCGACACCGGCGCCATGAAGTCGGTCGAGCGGGTCGATTCGCGGATGTTTTCATCAGCCGCCGCACTGCGCTCGGCGTGATAGCTTTCGAGCAGCGCTTCCGGCGACAGCTTTCGCAGCACGCGGTCAAGCTTCCACGCCAAATTCTCGGCATCTTCCAGGCCCGAATTGGCGCCGCGCGCGCCGAACGGCGAGACCTGATGCGCGGCATCGCCGGCGAAGATCACGCGGCCATGGATGAATTTATCCATCCGGCGGCACTGGAATTTATAGAGCGAGATCCATTCGAAATCGAAGTTCTCGTGCCCGAGCATGCGCGCGATCCGCGGCCGCACGTTTTCCGGCCGCTTCTCGACCGCGGGATCCGCATCCGGATGAAGCTGCAGATCGATCCGCCAGATGTCGTCCGGCTGCCGGTGCAGCAGCGCGGAG
>JBGPSI010000136.1:0-13478 GCA_041490045.1 Bradyrhizobium sp. | reverse complement strand
CGCTCAATCGCTTCGGTTTCGGCGCGCGCGGCGGCGCGTCGGGCGATCTCGTCAATGCGGCCTCCGACCCGCGCGGTTTTGTGAAGGCCGAACTGAGCCGCGCCAACGGCGTACTGCTGAAGATGCCGGGATTGCAATCGACTCCGGCGCTGGCCGAGGTGGTGTTCGCCTATCAGGCGGAGGTCAAGGCCGCGCGCGAGGCGGCCGCGAAGGCGGATGCGGTTCCATCCGAGGCCAACCCGGCGCCGGCGCCTGCGGACACCGGGGCGCAGCGGCGAAGCCTGTCGCTCAACAGCGTCGCCAAGGAAATGTCGGGAAAAGATCCGGCGATGAAGCCGCCGGAAAACGGCAATGCCGGCGCGACGATGGCCGCGACCGAGGCGATGCAGCCGAACGCGCCAAAGCCGCCGCAGCAGCCGCTCAACGTCATCCAGAAAACCTACCGCGCCGAGGCGCTGGCGCGGCTGCAGCGCGCGGTCATCGCCGATTGCGGCTTCACCGAGCGGTTGGTGGCGTTCTGGTCCAACCATTTCTGCATCTCCGCCAACAAGGGAGAGCTGGCGCGGATGTGGGCCGGCTCGTTCGAGCGCGAGGCCATCCGACCGCATGTGCTCGGCCGCTTCGGCGACATGCTGAAGGCGGTCGAGCAGCATCCGGCGATGCTGTTCTTCCTCGACAACCAGCAATCGCTCGGGCCTGATTCCCGCGCCGGGCAGAACCGCAAGCGCGGCCTGAACGAGAATCTCGCGCGCGAAATCATGGAGCTGCATACGCTAGGCGTCGGCGGCGGCTACTCACAGGAAGATGTCACTTCGCTGGCGCGCATCATCACCGGCTGGACCTTTGCCGGACGGCAGGGACTGCTCGGCGCGCCCGGCAATTTTGCCTTCAACGCCAACGCACATCAGCCGGGCCCGCAGCTTCTGCTCGGCAAGGCCTACGAGAACAGCGGCGTCGCGCAGGGCGAAGCGGCGCTCGCCGATATCGCGCGCCATCCTTCCACCGCGAAATTCATCGCGACAAAGTTCGTTCGTCATTTCGTGGCCGACGATCCGCCGCCCGCGCTGGTGGCGCGGCTGCAGGATGTGTTCCGCAAATCCGACGGCGATCTCAGCGCGATGACCTTGGCGCTGGTGGATTCTGACGAGGCCTGGCGGGCGCCGCTGACGAAAGTGCGCTCGCCTTACGAATTTCTGGTTGCGACCGGCCGGCTGCTGGCGCGGATTCCGGAGGACCCCGGCCCTTATCTCGGCGGCCTCAACCAGCTCGGCCAGCCGCTCTGGACGCCGGCGGGGCCGAACGGATTTCCCGACACCAACGCGGCATGGGCCGCGCCGGAAGGCATGAAGCTGCGGCTCGATATCTCGGCGCAGATTGCGTCCCGTCTCGGCAACAATATCGATCCGCGCGATCTCCTGGAGCTCGCCGCGGCGGATGCGGCGTCGCCGGAAACGCGGCGGACCGTCGAGCGCGCGGAGACGCGGCAGCAGGCGCTGGCGCTCTTGCTGATGTCGCCCGAATTCCAGAGGAGATGACGATGGATTGGTGTGAAAGCCGGACATTGCTGGCAACATCGCGGCGCGCGCTGCTGCTCGGCGGCGCGTCCTTTGCCGCCTGGGCCCATTTGCCGAAATTCGCGCGCGCCGCCGATGGCCGCGACCCGCGGCTGATCGTCGTGATCCTGCGCGGCGCCCTCGACGGGCTTGCTACCATCGCCCCGGTCGGCGATCCCGATTATGCCGGCCTGCACGGCGCGATCGCGCTGACGTCGGACGGTCCGCACGCGGCGACCATGCTGGACTCTTTCTTCGCGCTGCATCCGTCGATGCCGGAATTCGCGCGGATGTACAAAGAGAAACATGCCGCCGTGATCCATGCGGCGTCGACGCCGTATCGCGACCGCTCGCATTTCGACGGACAGGATGTGCTCGAAAGCGGTTTTGCCGGTCCGGGCCGGGTGCAATCGGGCTGGCTCAATCGTGCGCTGGAAGGATTGCCGCGCGGGGACCGGGTGACGGGCGCGCTTGCCGTCGGTCCGACCACGCCGCTGGTGCTGCGTGGCGCGGCGCCGACCGTGGGCTGGGCGCCGGTGGCGTTGCCGCAGGCCGATGACGATACCGCGATGCGGCTGGTCGAGCTCTACCGGCACCGCGATCCGGCGCTGGCGACGGCGTTGTCGCAAGGGTTGCAGCTCGACAAGACCGCGCACGGCGACGACATGAAGCCGAAGCCCGGCACCAACACCATCGGCGCGATGCGGCTGGTGGCGCGCGGCGCCGCCAAGCTGATGGCGGCCGACGACGGCCCGCGGATCGCGGCACTCGCTTTCGACGGCTGGGATACCCATGCCAATGAAGGCGGCCCGGTAGGGCGGCTGGCGCAGCTGCTGTCCGGCCTCGACGGCGCGCTGGCGGAATTCGAAAGCGGATTGGGCGAGCGCTGGCGCGACAGCATCGTGGTGGTCGCGACCGAGTTCGGCCGCACCGCGCGCATCAACGGCACCCAAGGCACCGATCACGGCACCGGCACCATCGCGCTGCTCGCCGGCGGCGCGGTGAAAGGCGGGCGCGTGATTTCCGACTGGCCCGGGCTGAAGCCCGCCAATCTCTACGAGGCCCGCGACCTCGCGCCGACCACCGATCTGCGCGCCGTGATCAAGGGCGTGCTGCGCGACCATCTCGGCCTTGCCGAGCGCATGCTGGCGGAAACGGTGTTTCCCGACAGTGCGGCGGTGAAGCCGATGAAGGGACTGGTGGCGTGAGTCTTGCTGTGCTTCTGTTTTCCGCTGGCCTTCGGGGCTGAATTGTCGGATTGCGCGCATGCGGCGGTTCGGCATCGAACTAAATCATGTCGGTATTGACCGATCCCGCCGGTTATAAGGAGATCAAGCCATGTTCATCGCCATGAATCGTTTTCGCGTCGCCAAGGGCTCCGAAGCCGACTTCGAGCACGTCTGGGCCTCGCGCGACAGCCACCTCGGCGAGGTGCCGGGCTTTGTCGAGTTTCATTTGCTTAAAGGACCGGAAGCCGAGGATCACACCCTCTATGCGTCGCACACGATCTGGGAAAGCAAGGCCGCCTTCGAAGCCTGGACCAGATCCGACGCATTCCGCGCGGCGCATCAGAAGGCTGGCGACAACAAGCCGCTCTATCTCGGCCCTCCGCAATTCGAGGGGTTTGAGGTGATGCAGACCGTGGCGCGGCCCAAGGCGGGCGCGGCGCCGGGATGAGTGATGCCGGGTAGGTAAGGTGCCAACATAGCTTGTCATTCCGGGCCTGTGCCAAGTGGCGCATCCCGGAATGACGAATCTATTTCGTGATCTTGTCGATCTCGGCGAGATCTTCCGCGCTGAGCTGCCAGCCGATCGCCTGCACGTTCTGCTCGACCTGTTCGACGCGGGTGGCGCCGGCGATCACGCTCGAGACCTGCGGGCGCGCCGCCAGCCATGAGAAGGCGAGTTCGAGCAGGGTACGGCCGCGCGCTTGCGCGAACGCCTGCAGCTTCTCGACGATGTCCTCGTTGCGCGGCGTGACATAGCGATCGCGGATCGCGGGCATCTTGGCGAAGCGCGTATCCGCCGGCACGGCGGCGCCGCGCTTGTATTTGCCGGTGAGCAGTCCGCTGGCGAGCGGAAAGAACGGCAGCAGGCCGAGATTGTAGGCCTGCGCCGCCGGCAGCAGATCCTTTTCGATGTCGCGCACCACGAGGCTGTATTCGTCCTGGCAGGAGACGAACCTGCTCACATTCATCTGTCGCGCGAAAAGCTCGGCCTCGGCGATGCGCCATGCAGGAAAATTCGAGTTGCCGATGTAGCGCACCTTGCCCTGCCGGATCAGGTCGTCGAGCGCCCGCAAAGTCTCCTCGATCGGCGTCAGGGAATCGTAATCGTGCTGCTGGTAGAGATCGATATAGTCGGTCTTCAGCCGCTTCAGGCTGGCCTCGACCGCGGACATGATGTAGCGCCGCGACGCGCCCTGTTTGGTGCCGTCAGTGCTCATCGGCTTGGAGTATTTCGTCGCCAGCACGACGTCCTTGCGGCGGTCGCCGAGCACCTCGCCGAGCACGGTTTCGGAGCCGCCCATGCCCGCATAGATGTCGGCGGTGTCGAACAGCGTGATGCCGAGGTCGATCGCCTTGTGGATCACCTTGCGCGAGGTTTCCAGATCGGTGCGCTGGCCGAAATTGTTGCAGCCGAGGCCGACGGCGGAAACACGCAGGCCGGAGCCGCCGAGATTGCGAATTTGCATGAAATTGGTCCTGTGGGGAATGAAGCGCGGGACGAGACCGCATTTTGGCCCCGACGCCTCAAGGCCGCAAGGCGCAGCGCACCATGGCGCCCATGCGGTTCACGCCGGTTCCGGCAGCGCCCGGTCTGAAGCCTCTGACGTCACCGGCGGCGCGGCGCGCAGGGCGGCCGCCGTCATGCGCCGGACCGATTTTTCGGCTTCGCGCGCGATCGCCTTGCGGTCCGCGCTCATGTCGTAGGCGATGGGCTCGCCCCAGCTCACGGTGACATCGACCGCGCCCGACGCCAGCACGCGCGCCAGATGCGGCATCAGGTCGGCGTCGCCGTACCAAGCCACGCGTTCGCGCAAGGCGCGGCCGATCGGCACGCCGCCGAAACCGACATAGGCCAGCGACATCGGCTGCACGATGATGCTGGTATGATGCGCGGAGTTGCCGAGCGCGTGATGCACCGCGCCGACCAGCGCAGAGCGGAACGGCAGCACGCGGGTGCCGTCGCTCGAGGTGCCCTCGGCGAACAGCACCACGGCGTCGCCGCCGAGCAACCGGCCGGCGATCTCGCGTGTGGCGGCGCCGGTCTGGTGCCGGGCCTGCCGGTCGATGAAGACGGTTCGCTGCAATTTCGCGAGCCAGCCGAACACCGGCCATCGCGCCACCTCGCTCTTGGCGACGAACACCACGGGCGAAAGCGCCGATATGACGGAGATGTCGAGCCAGGAGACATGGTTGGACAGGATCAGCGCGGGACTCGCGCTCGATCGCGTGCCTACCTCGCGGATCCGTACCCCGATCAGCGCGCAGAGAATGCGGTGGCAGAGATGGGGAATGCTTCGTTGCAGCCGCAGGTCAAACAGGATCCCGATCAACTGCAAAGGCAGCAGCGCCAGCGTAAGCGCGAAGAAGGCGAGGGCGACGAGGACGGCACGGATCATGAAGGCAGTTCGCCTGAGCGCGGGATGCGGATATTGGTTTCAATGAGCTGTATCCAACGCGACCGAACGGGCAAAGGACCTTCAGCCCAAAAAAGTGCGGCCCCGGCCAGACGCGGCGACTGACGGGGACCGCTGGGGCGCATGATCTGTGACGGGGGGCCTGATCAGACGCAAGGCGCAGGCTAGTCCTGCTTTGTTACGCAGCAATGACAGCCGGATTTATCCACAGGCCCGGAAAGGCCGGCCAGGGCGGAATCCGCGGCGCGGAGAAAATGCAAATCGTCAGAACAGCTTGCGATACACGACGAATCCGGAGTGCTCGGCCACCTTGTCGTAAAGCTGCATCGCGGTGAGGTTTGTCTGGTGGGTCTGCCAGTACACGCGCGGCGATCCCGCAAGCCTTGCTTGTTCGTAGACGCCATTGATCAGCGCCCTGCCGACGCCTCTGCTGCGCGCGGACTCAGCGGCGAACAGATCCTGCAAATAGCAGACAAGCTCGATGGCTGTCGTGCTGCGATGGAATAAATAATGGGTCAGGCCGAGCAATCGTCCGCCGCTCTCGGCGACAAGAGCATGGACCGGCTCATCGGCATCGAAGAAGCGCGCCCACGTCATTTGTGTAATCTCTGACGAAAGCGCGGTCGCGCCCGCCCGCCCATAAAACGCATTGTATCCGTCCCACAATGGCAGTCATTGGTCGTGATCCTGCCGGGTCACCGGGCGGACGGACAGCTCGCCGGGCACTTGGGATCTTGCATTCATGGACGGAGCAATCCGAAAGGCGCGCGAGCGCCGGTGATCTCGCTGCCTTACTAAGGATACGGCCCGGAAGGATCAATCCCGTTCGCGGTTCGGTGCGGCGCCGCTTCTATTCCGCAGCGTGCTGGTGCAGGCCGGAATCACGATTTCCGCTGCCGCGCAGCGACCGGTAATATTCCGCCTTGGCGGGGTCGTCGGTATGGCGCACGAGGTCGGTGACCGGCGTGTAGCTCAGCATCCGTCCGCCGTCCGGCAATGCCGTGCAGCTGAAGCGCAGCACCTTGCCGCCGGCGAGCCTGATGTTGATCGGCGTGGAATCGCCCGATCGTATCATCTCGGTGCGCTGCGCGATGAAGGCGTTCAGCTCTTCCTCCGGCAGTTCGAAGGCGCCGGTGTCGCGGCCGTGATACATCAGGGCGATGAAGGGCGGCTTGCTGTCGGCCTTGTCGTCGGGAAGCGAAAAATAATCGCGGAAGGCGCGGTTGATGAATTCCGCGCGGGTGTCGGAATCCAAAAGCACGATGCCGATGTCGAACTGGTCGAGCGCCGCCGCCAGCCGCGCGGCCGTGGCATAGTGCCTGCGCTCCCAGGCGAACGCATCCATCATCCTTTGCCGCAGCAGGCCGGTGATGGCGGCAGTGGCGCCCGCGGTCACCGACAGCATGGCCAGCCGCACCAGATCGGCCACGTCGTAGCCGGGCGCCGCACGGTGGTTGAAGAAGAACAGCGCGGAACAGCCGACCGCGATAGCGGCGCTGATCAGGCCGGAGGCGAGGCCCGCGAGCGAGCCCGCGAACGCGACGATGCAGACGAACAGCGGCGCCGGATTGGGAACGCCGACAAAATGACGATCGATCACGAAGGCGATCAGAGCCGTCGCCGTCGTCAGAGCCGGACCACAGATTGCGCGCCAGTCGAACCGCATGCCTGTTCTCGTTCCTCCACGAGAGTAACGCGCCCAGCTTGACCGATAGTTGCAATTACGGCGGGCTTTCTCGCTCGATGGTTAAAGAAAGGTTGGCGCGAAAGACGCGGCTTTCCGGCTTTATCGGATCAAATTGACATCGAGCGGCGAGGCGGAGCGGGTTTCGCGCATGAATGTCAGCGGGGATGCAGTCACTTTTCTCGCTGCTGCGGCAGCATGGCGCTGCCCGGCGGATGGGTCTCGAGCGGCCATAGCGCGTCTTCGCCGCGCGTGCCGCTGGCGATCAGGAGCGATGCCGCCAGCAGGATCGCCGTCGCCAGCATCAGCGTAACAAGTACGACAGGTGTCTTCATCGTTACCCGATCGCGATGCCCGGCACCGCGTGTTGTCGCGCAAAATTGCGAATGGCCTGGAAAAATCTTCGATTATGCGGGAAGCGGCATGGCCATCGAGACCTTGATCGAAAGCACCGTGAGGGTGACGATCAGGCACAGCGACAGCGCGCCGATCGCGAGCGAAGCCGCGACAGCGTCGGTCAGTCGGGACGATGCTACAGGCGCGGAGCGGCCGTTAAAGCCTGCTGCGCCGGGCGACCGTTTCATGGCCGGAAGATCCTTCAACGCGGGGCGAATCACCCGCAACCCCCAATATATCGCTGGAATCGCTGGCAATTTTGCGGCGGCCCGCCCTTGAACATGGCGAAATGACGGCGCGATGGGCGGTTTTGCCCACTGTGCCCGCAGTTTATGCCGGTATTTCCTGGTCTTGGGGCCGCTGGCTTTGAAATCCCGGGGATTTTGACGAGACGCCGCCGCCCTCAGGCCTCGGCGGCGATGCCGGGCGAATCGTCGACCTCGGCGCCGGGTTGCCAGTCCATGGTGACAAAGCCCGGGGTCTGCTCGACCCGGCGCAGCCAGGCGCGGATCGCCGGAAAGGTCGCAAGGTCGAAGTCGCAGCGGTCGGCGACGTGGGTGTAGCCGTACACGGCGATGTCGGCGACGGTGAGCTGGCCGGCGGCAAAATACTCATGGGTCTTGAGGTGATTTTCCATCACCTGCAACGCGGCATAGCCGCGCTCCATCCAGTCTTCCAGCGCATGCGTCTGCAGGTCGCGGCCGCCCTTGACCAGCGCCAGCCAGAAATAGGCGGCGCCGATATTCGGCTCCAGCGCGTGCTGCTCGAAGAACATCCACTGCAGCGCCTCGGCACGCTCGATCCGCGATTCCGGCGCCAGCGGTGTGCCGCCGCAGACGTACCACAGGATGGCGTTGGATTCGGCGAGGTAGCGACCTTCGGCGACTTCCAGCAGCGGCACCTGTCCGCTCGGATTCTTGGCGAGGAATTCCGGCGTTCGACTCTCGCCGCGCAAGATGTCGATCTCGATGGCGCGATAGGGCGCGTTCAACAGCGCTAGCGCAAGGCGGACCTTGTAGCTGTTGCCGGAGCGCTGCATCGAAAAGAGTTTGTACATTCGGCTTCGTTCGGTTGGTAAGGAAAACAGGTCAGGAGGATTTGTTGGTCAGAAAGATTTGGCCCCGCGCGCGGGGCGATCGTCTTGTCACTCCGCAACGCGGCTAAACAATGATGCCGATGTTGTTGCGTCGCAAGGCCTGCAAGATGGAAAAGGTCGAAAAGCTCTACCGCACTGCAACCGTGGAGAAGTCTTTTCGAACACGCCGGAACAAATCAGATCACGCCTGCGCGAGTCGGTGGGCGCCGGCCGTTGAGCTCGCGCGATCCAGTACCGCGCGCCGCAAGGTGAAAACGTAAAGCATTAGCAGCACCAGCAGGCCGAGTGGTATGCCAGTCGCGCCTGCGATGCCGCGCGACAACAGCGGCACCATGAAGGCCGCGGCCAAGAGGCTGATCTCGAAGCTGCGAAAGCCGCGGGTGAGGCCGTGGCGTGCGAAGAACGCGATGGCGACCGCTGTTGCGACCAGGTCGTAGTCGAGCACGTAGGGCGTCGCGAGCAGGCTCGCGCTGGCGAGCGCCGACGCCTTCAGCTCGAATGCGGCATCGCTCTGCCAAAGCCAGGCCAGCGTCGCGGCGAGCATCAGCAACAGCGCGCTCTGCACCGCATAGGCGGTATGGACGCTCGCGCCCCACATCCGCACCGCTGAGAAGATCGACTGGATCTTCTCCCAGCCGGTGTCGCCCTGTTCGAGCACCACGGTCTGGGTGAAGGTCATGGAGTCGGCAAAGGCGTGCCAGACGGTGCCGCCGAGCGTCGCGAAGCTGATCGCGAGCAGGGCGACAATGGTGACTGCTGCGGCGGCGATCGTGCTCCATCGTCCGCCAGCCAACAGCGCGACCGGAATCAGAACGCCGAATTGCGGCTTATAGGCAAGGCAGCCGATCAATACGCCGGCGATCCAGGGCCGTCGATCGAGCAGCTGCAGCGCGCCGCCGAGCAGCGCCGCGGTGAGAAATCCGTTCTGGCCGTGGCCGATATTGACGAACACGGCCGGAAAGGCGGCCGCGACCAGCAGCGTCTCCGGCCGCGGCAGGATCGCGCGCATCGCCGCCAGGTAGGCGGCGAGGCTCGCCATGACCCAGAGCGCAAGCCCCCACGCATAGGGAAAGGCGGCCACGGCGAAGGCTACGGCGAAGAAGAACGGCGGATAATGCCAGCCGTAGAACGGTACCTCGCGGCCGCCGAACACCGCTTTCTCCTCGGCGTGCTGCAGCGCCGGCGCATAGGCGTCCGCCGGCCGGCCCTGCCAGGTCAATGTCCCCGCGGCATAGACGTTGGAGAAATCGGTGCCGAGCGGCTTGCCGTTGCGGTCGATCAGGCCGTCCGACAGCGCGATCCAGCCGGCCACCGCGATGGCGCAGAAGCCGAGCAGGATCAGGCTGTAACCCCGTATGCGCGCGGCGGTCAGCCATTGGCCGGATCGCAGCCCTTGCCAGAAATGAGTCATTTCGCCGCGGAATTTTATGAATGTTGCGCCACCCTAGCCGGCGGCTTTTAACGTTTCCTAAAGTTTGGCCAACTCGGGCCAAGCTTCTTGCGATGCAGCGTGACCCGTTTTAGGGTGCCACGATCCCAGCAAATAGAGTCGTGGATCGAGAGCCGCACATGGTGTGCTGCCGATGTCCGCAAGGAGATGATGATGCCGTTTCTGTCCGCTGCGCTTGACCGTGTGAAGCCGTCCGCGACCATCGCGGTCACGGATAAAGCACGCGCGCTCAAAGCGGCCGGCCGCAACGTCATTGGCCTCGGCGCCGGCGAGCCCGACTTCGATACGCCGGCCAACATCAAGCTGGCGGCGATCCATGCCATCGAGGCCGGCAAGACCAAGTATACCGATGTCGGCGGCATTCCCGAACTGAAGCAGGCGATCATCGCGAAGTTTCAGCGCGAGAACGGTCTTACCTACACGCCGAACCAGATCATCGTCGGAACCGGCGGCAAGCAGGTGCTCTACAACGCGCTGATGGCCACCATCAATCCGGGCGACGAGGTCATCATTCCCGCGCCCTATTGGGTGAGCTATCCGGAAATGGTGGCGCTCGCCGGCGGGGAACCGGTGCCGGTGGTGTGCACGGCCGAGCATGGCTTCAAGCTGCAGCCGAGCGATCTCGAGAAGGCGATCACGCCCAAGACCAAATGGATCATCCTGTGTTCGCCGTCGAACCCGACCGGCGCCGCCTATACGCGCACTGAACTGAAGGCAATCACCGACGTGCTGGTCAAGCATCCGCATGTCTGGGTGATGACCGACGACATGTATGAGCATCTGGTCTATGACGACTTCGTGTTCACGACGCCGGCGCAGATCGAGCCGAAGCTCTACGAGCGCACGCTGACGGTGAACGGCGTGTCGAAGGCTTATTGCATGACCGGCTGGCGCATCGGTTACGCCGGCGGCCCGGCCGAGCTGATCAAGGCGATGCAGACCATCCAGTCGCAGTCGACCTCGAATCCGTGTTCGATTTCGCAGTGGGCTTCGGTCGAGGCGCTCAACGGTCCGCAGGATTTCATCCCGGTCAACAACAAGGCGTTCAAGGAGCGCCGCGATCTCGTGGTGTCGATGCTCAACCAGGCCAAGGGCATCGATTGTCCGCGGCCGCAGGGCGCGTTCTATGTCTACCCGTCCTGCGCCGGAACCATCGGCAAGACTTCGCCGTCCGGCAAGGTGATCGCCAACGACGAGGATTTTGTCACGGAGCTTCTGGAAAACGAAGGCGTCGCCGTGGTGCAGGGTTCAGCGTTCGGGCTCGGACCTGCGTTCCGCATCTCCTATGCGGCGAAAAACTCCGATCTCGAGGACGCCTGCAAACGCATCCAGCGGTTTTGTGGCAATTTGAGATAGTCAAATCACGACTGGAATATTTGCCGCCGAAGTTTTGATGTTTCGGCGGCAACTTTCCGGAAGCGCCTTGTTTTGGACACGGCGCTTCCATCCTGTCCGCTCCGCAAGTTCAATTCGTCACGCGGAGACCAGACTAATGCGACTCTCTAGACCTACGATTGCCATCGCCGCGCTCGCGGGCTCGATCGCCAGCGCCAACGCGATGCCGCCCGTCCGCGCCGGCATCCTGCAATGCGAGGGCGGCCAGAATGTCGGCTACGTGGTCGGCTCGAGCACCAGCCTGCAATGCGTGTTCCAGAGCGAAGGCCGCCGGCCCGAACCCTACATCGCGACGCTTCGCCGCCTTGGCCTGGATCTCGGCATCACCGATCAGACCAAGCTGACCTGGGCGGTGAACGCGCCGACCACGCGGGTTGGCTATGGCGATCTCGCCGGCAATTACGGCGGCGTCGGCGCCAACGCCTCGGTCGGGATCGGGGGCGGCGGCAACTTCCTGGTCGGCGGTCCGGCCAATGCCTACGCGCTGCAACCGATCAGCCTGCAGGGCCAGACCGGCCTGAACGTCGCGGCCGGGGTGGCCTCGATCGAGCTGGAGCCGGTGCGGCTCGGCGGCTATCGCCACCACTATCATCACCGTCACCATCACCATCGCGGCTGACAAAGCGCGATGCCGACACGAGAGGCCCGCGAAAGCGGGCCTCTTTTTGTTTGGGGATTCGTCATTCCGGGTTCGACGCTTCGCGTCGCCCCGGAATGACAAGGCTGAGAGCGCCCCAAATCTGGCATGACCGTTGATGTTGTGCCATAGAAAAGCCGGCGCTGGGGGTATGGCGCTGTTCTGATTCCTGCTCGCATCACATCTTTTCAGCCGGAGATTACTTCATGCGCCGTTCACTTGTCCTTGCCGGGTTAGCCATTGCCACGCTGGTCACATCCTTTGCCGGCACCCGTGCGCAGCAGCCGATGGATCGCGTACGGGTCGGCGTCCTCGAATGCCGCGGCGGCGCCAGCATCGGCTTCATCGTCGGCTCCGTGACCAATCTCGGCTGCGTGCTGCGCGCCGACGGCATGCCGGAGGATCGCTATGTCGCGACCATCCGCAAGGTCGGCGTCGATCTCGGCATCACCCAGGAATCGGCGCTGGCCTGGGGCGTCTACGCGCCGGTGTCGCGGCTCGGGCCGGGCGATCTCTCGGGCAACTACGCCGGCGCGCAGGGCAGCGCATCGGTCGGTGTCGGGCTCGGCGGCAATGTGCTGGTCGGCGGTTCGGATAATTCGATCGCGCTGCAGCCGCTCAGCGTGCAGGGCCAGGTGGGCCTGAGCGTCGCAGCCGGCCTTGAAAGCCTGGAACTTCGGCCGGGCAGGTAACGGCTTATTGCTAGCCCCGCTCTTTGCAGAGCGGGGCTATTTTCTGCGAACGCCACTCAGCGGCAAAAGTCTGTCGCGCAATGCCCGAAGCGACGTTTTTCCGGCTTGCCAAATCGTCGGCGGAGGGGGAGCATCCTGGCCGCCGACCCAATCAAGGGCCGAGCTCCAACCAAGGAGGCGGCAATGGGACAAGACGTCAGAAGTCCCCGCGGTCCACGGTGCATCGCACTGGTGGGCCCTTTCCAAAGCGGTAAAACCACACTTCTAGAAGCGATTTTGGCACGCACAGGCGCGATCCCGCGTGCCGGCAGCGTCGACGCCGGGACTTCCGTCGGCGATGCGACGGCGGAAGCCCGCCGCCACAAGATGGGCGTCGGCTTGACCGCCGCCACGACAAGTTTCATGGGCGACAGCTACACTTTCATCGATTGCCCCGGTTCGGTCGAGTTCGCGCACGACATGCGCGCCGCGTTGCCGGCGGTCGATGCCGCGGTCGTGGTCTGCGAGGCCGACGAGAAAAAGCTGCCGCAGCTTCAGCTCATCCTGCGCGAACTCGAAGACCTCGGCATTCCGCGCTTTCTGTTTCTCAACAAGATCGATCGTGCCAACAAACGCATCCGTGAGACGCTCGCGACGTTACAGCCGGCGTCGCGGATTCCGCTGGTATTGCGTCAGATTCCGATCTGGAACGGTGACCTGATAGCCGGTTTCGTCGACCTCGCGCTGGAGCGCGCCTTCGTCTACCGCGAACACAAGGCCTCCGAAGTGGTGGCGCTAGAGGGCGGCGATCTCGACCGCGAGAAGGAAGCCCGTTTCTCGATGCTGGAAAAGCTCGCCGATCACGACGACGCGCTGATGGAGCAACTGCTCGAGGACATTCCGCCGCCGCGCGACGCGGTGTTCGACGACCTCGCCCGCGAATTGCGCGAAGG
>JBGPSI010000135.1:0-13546 GCA_041490045.1 Bradyrhizobium sp. | reverse complement strand
GATCTACCGCACCGCCCGGCAGGACTGGTCGGCCAAACTGTCGGACGCCGCGATCGTTCGCACCTCCGATGAGGCCCGCACGCTGCTCGCGGAATCCGTCGCCGACGATGTCGGCGCGGTCGGCGCCTATATCGCGCCGGTGGAAATCAAGGAAAGCGGCAGGATCAAGCCCGGCAATCTGCGCGAACATATCCGGCTGCAGGGCGTCACCATCGATCTTCCGGTTCCGGCATAAGGCCCTTCCCGCATGTATGCATATGACGACCTTGATCGCACGCTGATCAACGAACGCGTGGAGGAGTTTCGCGACCAGGTGAAGCGCCGGTTGTCCGGCGAGCTCACCGAGGACGAATTCAAGATGCTGCGGCTGCAGAACGGCGTCTATCTGCAGCTGCACGCCTACATGTTCCGGATCGCGATCCCCTACGGCACGCTGTCGTCGACTCAATTGCGGCGGCTGGCGCATGTCGCGCGGCGCTACGACCGCGGCTACGGCCATTTCACCACGCGGCAAAACATCCAGTTCAACTGGATCAAGCTTGCCGAATTGCCGGACGCGCTGGGCGATCTCGCCGAAGTCGGTATCCACGCCATGCAGACCTCGGGCAACAACACCCGCAACGTCACCTCGGATCAATGGGCCGGCGTGGCGCCGGGCGAGATCGAGGACCCCCGGATCTGGTCCGAGCTATTGCGGCAATACACCACGCTGCATCCGGAATTCTCGTTCCTGCCGCGCAAGTTCAAATTCGCGATCACCGCTTCGCCGCACGATCGTGCCGCGATCAAGATCCACGACATCGGTCTGCGGCTGCACCGGAATGCCGAGGGCGAAACCGGATTTGAGGTGCTGGTCGGCGGCGGGCTCGGCCGCACCCCGTTCATCGCCAAGACCATCAAGCCATTCGTGCACGGCCACGACCTCCTCAGCTATGTCGAGTCCATCCTGCGCGTCTACAATCAGTACGGCCGCCGCGACAACATCTACAAGGCGCGCATCAAGATCCTGGTGCACGAGCTCGGCATCGAGAAATTCGCAAACGAAGTCGAGGGCGAGTGGCAGCAGATGCGCGACAGCGACACCGCGCTGACGCTGGACGACGCCATGATCGAGGACATCCGTTCGCGCTTCAGCTATCCGGCCTACGAAAAGCTGCCGCACATGCCGGAGGAATTGAAGCAGGCCGCGCACGACCCGCTGTTCGAGCGGTGGCGCAAGAATTCGGTGTTCACGCACAAGATGCAGGGCTACGCGATCGTGACGCTGTCGCTGAAGCCGGTGGGTGGCCCTCCCGGCGACGCCACCGCCGATCAGATGGACGCGCTCGCCGATCTCGCCGACAAATATTCGTTCGGCGAAATCCGCGTCGGCCACGAGCAGAACCTGGCGCTGCCCCATGTCGCCAAGCGCGACCTCCCGGCACTGTGGAAGGCGCTCGACAAGATCGGGCTCGCCACGCCGAACGTCAACCTGGTCTCCGACATCATCGCCTGCCCCGGGCTCGATTATTGCTCGCTTGCGAACGCGCGCTCGATCCCGATCGCGCAGGAACTGACCCGGCGCTTCGCCAATCACGACACCGCCGATTTGATCGGGCGGCTGCACATCAATATCTCCGGCTGCATCAATGCCTGCGGCCACCATCACGTCGGCCATATCGGCATTCTCGGCGTCGAGAAGAATGGCGAGGAGTTCTACCAGATCACGATCGGCGGCCGCGCCGACGAGAACGCCGAACTCGGCGCCTTGATCGGACCCGCAGTTCCCTATGGCGACGTCGCCGACGTGGTCGAGGACATCGTCGAGGCCTATCTCGCGCTGCGCGCCCGTCCCGACGAGCTGTTCGTCGATACGGTGAAGCGGCTCGGCGTCGAACCTTTCAGGGAGTGCGTCTATGCCACTCGTTAAGAACGGAAAAATAGCCGGCGACGAGTTTGTCCATCTCGCCGACGACGCCGGGATTCCCGGCGACGGCGCGATCCTGATTTCCGCGGCGCGGTTTCTCGGCGACCCGGAGATGCTCTCGGGCCGGGCCGGAAAAACCGGGGTGACCTGGCCGAACAACCGCGACCTCGACGATCTCGTGCCGTACCTCGACCGGCTCGCGGTGGTGGCGCTTGTGTTTCCGACCTTCCGCGACGGCCGCGCCTACAGCCAGGCGCGACTGCTGCGGGAACGTCACAATTATCGCGGCGAGTTGCGCGCCACCGGCCAGGTGCTGCGCGACCAGTTCCTGTTCATGATACGCGCCGGGTTCGACGCATTCGAAGTGAAGAAGCCTGCCGACGCGGAAGCGTTTGCCAATACGGTCAAGCGCTATTCCGTGTTCTACCAGCCGACCGGCGACGGCCGCATGACGGCGCTGCACCGGCGGATGATGCTGCGTCATTCGGAAAGCGCCAATCCATGAATGCTGTTGTCCATCAGGCGTCACCCGCGACGTCGCGGGTTTTGCCGCCTGCCGAAGAGCTTGATCGTGTGCTGCGCCATGCGTCACCGGCGGAAGTGATTGCCACCGCGTTGCGGACCGTCGGCCGCGAGCATCTCGCGCTGGTGTCTTCGTTCGGCACCGAGTCGGCGGCGCTGCTGAA
Organism: Bradyrhizobium sp.; assembly: GCA_041490045.1. Lineage (GTDB taxonomy): Bacteria > Pseudomonadota > Alphaproteobacteria > Rhizobiales > Xanthobacteraceae > Bradyrhizobium. The sequence continues at coordinate 10,954 of JBGPSI010000135.1, read as the reverse complement.
GGTGATGGCCGATGTCGATCCGGCGATCCCCGTGGTCTTTCTCGACACCGGATGGCTGTTCGAGGAGACGCTTGCCTATCGCGATACCCTGATCGCGGCGCTGGGCCTGCGCGATGTCCGCTCCATCAAGCCGCAAGAAGAGACGCTGAACCGCGAGGATCCCGACCGCGAATTGTGGTTCTCCGATCCCGACGCCTGCTGCCGCATTCGCAAGGTCGAGCCGCTGGCGCGCGCGCTGAAACCGTTCAGCGGTTGGATCAACGGCCGCAAGCGGTTTCAGGGCGGCTTGCGCGCCGACATCCCCGTCGTCGAAGAGGACGGCGCCCGGCTGAAATTCAATCCCTTCGCCAACGTCTCGCGCGAAGAGGTCGAGGCGATCTATGCGCGTGCAAACCTGCCGCCGCACCCGCTCGCGAAATCCGGCTATCTGTCGGTCGGCTGCATGCCCTGCACCAGCCGTAGCTCGACCGACGAGGACGCGCGCGCCGGCCGCTGGCGCGGCCGCGCCAAGACAGAATGCGGCATCCATACGGTCAAGACTTCGTAGCATAGTGACCTTGCGACAGCGCGAACAATAAGATGCGGTTTCGTTGACTTCGTGTCGCATTGACCTGACTGATATCCTCGCCTTCGATGACAATGAAGTCGTCAGGCCGAGTGGAGATTGGGATGTTCCGTCGCATGGTGCCTGTCGTCGCCGGGCTGCTGTGGGCAGGTTCGGCGTTTGCCGCCGATGTCACGCTGCTCAACGCGTCCTACGATCCGACCCGCGAGCTCTATGTGGATTTCAACAAGGCGTTCGCGACAGCCTATCGGAAAGAAACCGGCAAGAGCGTCGAGATCAAGCAGTCGCATGGCGGCTCCGGCTCGCAGGCGCGCGCCGTGATCGACGGCCTGCAGGCCGATGTCGTCACGCTGGCGCTGGCCTATGATATCGACGCCATCGCCGCGAAAGGCCTTGTCGCTGTCGACTGGCAGAAGCGGCTGCCGCTCAATGCCTCGCCCTATACCTCGACCATCGTGTTCCTGGTGCGCAAGGGCAATCCAAAGGGCGTCAGGGATTGGGACGATCTGATCAAACCCGGCGTCAGCGTCATCACGCCGAATCCGAAGACATCGGGTGGCGCGCGCTGGAATTATCTCGCCGCGTGGGGCTATGCGTTGAAGAAATTCGGCTCAGCCGAAAAGGCCAGGCAATTCGTTGCCGATCTCTACAAGAACGTGCCGGTGCTGGACACCGGCGCACGCGGCTCGACCGTGACCTTCGTCGAGCGCGGCGTCGGCGACGTGCTGCTGGCCTGGGAGAATGAGGCGTTCCTCGCGCAGCGCGAATTCGGCAAGGACAAGTTCGAGATCGTGTCGCCGCCGATGTCCATTCTCGCGGAGCCGCCGGTGTCGGTCGTCGATGCGGTCGCCGACAGGAAAGGCACCCGCCCGGTCGCCGAAGCCTACCTGAAATACTGGTACGGCAGGGAAGGCCAGGAAATTGCCGCGCGCAATTCCTATCGTCCGCGCGATCCGGAGATCGCCAGGCAATACGAGAACTCGTTCGCAAAGGTCGAATTGTTCACGATCGACGACGTATTCGGCGGCTGGACCAAGGCGCAGAAGGAACACTTCGGCGAAGGCGGCATTTTCGACCAGATCTACAAGAACTGAATGGCGAAGGCGAAAGCGGGGGGCATTGTGAGCGGAGGTCGACGCAGCACCTTGCCGGGGTTCGGTCTCACCATGGGGCTGACGCTGACATGGCTCTCCGTCATCGTCCTGATTCCGCTCGCAGGCCTGTTCCTCAAGACCTTCGAGCTGAGCCTCGATCAGTTCTGGGGCATCCTCACCAGCCGCCGCACCCTCAACGCGCTGAAGATTTCGTTCGGCCTCGCCTTTGCTGCCGCGCTCGTCAATCTGGTGATGGGGACGATTATCGTCTGGGCGCTGGTGCGCTACCGCTTTCCGGGCCGCCGGCTGTTTGACGCCATCGTCGACGTTCCCTTCGCGCTGCCGACCGCGGTCGCCGGCGTCGCGCTGACCTCGCTGTTTGCGCAAAAAGGCTGGCGCGGCGCGCCGCTCGCCGAGCTAGGCATCAAGGTGGCATTCACGCCGATAGGGATTTTCGTCGCCATGATATTCATCGGCATTCCCTTCGTGGTGCGGACGGTGCAGCCGGTGCTGCTCGACCTCGACGTCGAGATCGAGGAGGCCGCCGCCAGCCTGGGCGCCAACCGCTGGCACACGGTTTCCAGGGTGATCCTGCCGAGCCTGGTTCCGGCGCTGCTGACCGGATTTGCGCTGGCCTTCGCGCGCGCCGTCGGCGAGTACGGCTCCGTGATCTTCATCGCCGGCAATCTGCCGAACGTGTCGGAGATCGCGCCGCTTTTGATCGTGATCCGGCTCTCGGAATTCCGCTATGCGGACGCGACCGCAATCGCCGTCGTCATGCTGGTGGCGTCGTTCCTGATCATCTTCGCGGTCAACCGCCTGCAGCGCTGGGCGCAACTGCGCGTACCCGCGCATTAGGGACTGAAGCCGATGGAGCAGCCCCAGTTTTCGATGAGCGCCGCCCGGGACGATCTGCGGACGGAGCCCCGGCCCGTTCGCATCGTCATCATCGCGATGGCGGTGATCTTCCTTACCGTCTTCGTCGTGCTGCCACTGGTCGTCGTGTTCGCGCAGGCCTTTTCAAAGGGGATTGGCGCCTATTTTTCCGCGCTGTCGGATCCGGAAGCGCTGTCGGCGATCAGGCTGACGCTGCTGGTGGCGGCGATTTCCGTTGGCCTCAATCTGGTGTTCGGCATCGTCGCGGCCTGGGCGATCGCAAAATTCGATTTTCGCGGCAAGACCTTCCTGATCTCGCTGATCGACCTGCCGTTCTCGGTCAGCCCGGTGATTTCCGGCCTCGTGTTCGTGCTGTTGTTCGGCGCGCAGGGCTATTGGGGGCCGTGGCTGCAGAGCCACAACATCCACGTGCTGTTCGCGGTGCCCGGCATCGCGCTTGCGACCATCTTTGTCACATTTCCGTTCGTCGCGCGCGCGCTGATTCCGCTGATGCAGGAGCAGGGCACGCAGGAGGAAGAGGCCGCTATCTCGCTCGGCGCGTCCGGCCTGCAGACTTTCTTCCGCGTCACGTTGCCGAACGTCAAATGGGGTGTGCTCTACGGCGTGCTCCTGTGCAACGCCCGCGCCATGGGCGAATTCGGTGCGGTATCGGTGGTGTCGGGCCATATTCGCGGCGAGACCAATACCATGCCGCTGCTGGTCGAAATCCTCTACGATGAATACCAGTTCGTAACGTCGTTCGCGATCGCATCGCTGCTGGCAATGCTGGCGCTGATCACGCTGGTGGCGAAAACCATCCTCGAACGGCATCTGGACGAAGGGCAGGTACCGCGTGTCCATTGAAGTCAAAGGCCTGGTGAAAAAATTCGGTACGTTTGCCGCGCTCGACGGCGTCGACCTGAAGGTCGCGTCAGGCGAATTGGTGGCGCTGCTCGGGCCATCGGGCTCAGGCAAGACCACGCTGCTGCGGATCATCGCGGGGCTCGACTGGCCGGACGCCGGCGAGGTTACGTTCGACGGCGAAAGCGCGCTCGCCCATGGCGCCGGCGAGCGTCACGTTGGATTCGTGTTCCAGCACTATGCGCTGTTCCGCCACATGACGGTGTTCGAGAACGTCGCGTTCGGCCTGCGGGTGCAGCCGCGGGCGGTCCGCAAGGACGAAGCGGGCATCCGCGCGCGGGTCAAGGAGTTGCTTGACCTGGTGCAGCTCGACTGGCTTTCCAATCATTATCCGAGTCAGTTGTCGGGCGGCCAGCGCCAGCGCATTGCGCTTGCCCGCGCGCTGGCGATCGAGCCGCGCATCCTGCTGCTCGACGAGCCGTTCGGCGCGCTCGACGCCAAGGTGCGCAAGGAGCTGCGGAAGTGGCTGCGCTCCCTGCATCACGAGATCAACGTGACTTCGATTTTCGTCACCCACGATCAGGAAGAGGCGCTCGAAGTCGCCAACCGGGTGGTGGTGATGGACAAGGGCCGCATCGTGCAGATCGGCACGCCCGGCGATGTCTATGACAATCCGGCCACCGCGTTCGTGCATGGCTTCATCGGCGAATCGATCGTGCTGCCGGTGGAGATCAGCGACGGCTGCGTGCGGCTCGGCGGCAAGGTGTTGAGTATCAGGGCCGACGGCGCGGCTTCCGGTGCGTCGAAACTGTTCGTCCGCCGTCACGACATGCAGGTCGGGCCGGCCGGCAGCGGCGCATTTGAGGGCAAGGTACGGCATGTCCGGACCTTCGGCCCGATTCAACGCGCCGAAGTCGCTTTGTCCGTGGGCGAGGCCGTGATCGAGATCGACGCGCCCCGGGATCGGGAACTGCGGGCCGGCGATGTCGTCGGATTGCAGCCGCGGCACTACCGGATTTTCGCCGCGCAGGACTGATTGCCTCGTCATTCCGGGGCGCGCGTAAACGCGAACCCGGAATCTCAGCGCCCATCATCTCCAGATTCCGGGTTCGAAGCTTCGCTTCGCCCCGGAATGACGGCCAAATCCGGCCCCGCGTTCACCATTCAGCCACGGTTGGTATGCAACAACCCTCGGGCCACAGAGCGCGATCAGCAAAAGTGGAGTCCGATTTTGCGTCCGATCGCGCTCTAAATCATTGAATGTGCGCATGATCTTATCCGCCAACCCGCTCACACTTTGACGGATCATGCGCCGGGGGAACTTCGAATCATGCGGGCGATCATCGCCATTATCGCGCTGTTGGCGCTTGGCGGCTGTGCGGGGGAGGCGCCGATCGAGGAGCCGACCATGTATGCCGACATGGCCAGTGCCGGTGCGAGGCTCGATACGCAGGCCGCGGCCACGATGATTTCTCAGTACCGGCAGAACAACGGGCTCGGGGCGGTCGTGGTCGATCCCGATCTGATGAAGCTTGCGGAAGCGCAGTCGCAGGTGATGGCCAGCCGCAACAAGCTCGACCACGACGTCAAGGCGCCGCTGGCGCAACGTCTTAACGCATCGGGATACCCCGCGACGCTCGCGGTGGAGAATGTGTCGGCGGGCTATCATACGCTCGCCGAGGCATTTTCCGGCTGGCGCGATTCGCCGCCGCACCGGGCCAACATGCTGAAAAACGGTGTCACAAAATTAGGCATCGCGGCGAGCTATGCTCCGAATACCAAATACAAGGTATTCTGGACGCTTATTCTGGCCTCATCGGATCCGCGATAAACCCGGCGTGATCGCCGCCCGGCGTCTCGCCGATTGACGTCACCGTGAAGGAACGCCACGGTGCGTCTCGCATTTCCCATATTTGATTGACCGACCCATGACCGATCATTCCAGCCCAGCGCCAGCAAGGACGCCCGCCAAGGCACAGCGCGTGCTGGTGCTGCAGGGCGGCGGTGCGCTCGGCTCCTATCAGGCCGGCGCCTATCAGGCGCTGTGTCACTTCGATTTCGAGCCGGATTGGATCGCCGGCATCTCGATCGGCGCCATCAATGCCGCGATCGTCGCCGGCAACCCGCGCGAAAAGCGGCTTGAGCGCCTCAAGGAATTCTGGAACATGGTGTCGGCGCCGGTGCCCTGGAATCCCGTCACCAAGGGCGACCGCGCGCGATCGCTTTTCAACGAGACCAGCGCCGCCTTGATCGCGACCTTCGGCGTTCCCGGCTTTTTCCGGCCGCGCATTCCGCCGGCTCCGCTCTGGCCGCAGGGCAGCCCGCAATCGCAGAGCTATTACGATACCGCGCCGCTGCGCGCCACGCTGGAGCGGCTGGTCGATTTCGACCGCATCAACGCGCTCGAGACCCGGCTGAGCGTCGGCGCGGTAAGCGTCACCACCGGCAACTTCAAATATTTCGACAATTTCGAATTCAGGAAGCAGGGCAAGAAGATCGGGCCGGAACACATCATGGCGTCCGGCGCCTTGCCCCCGGGCTTTCCTTCCGTCGAAATCGACGGCGAGCATTTCTGGGACGGCGGCATCGCCACCAACACGCCGCTCGATTTCGTGCTCGATGCGGAGATCGCCAACGACCTCTTGATCTTCCAGGTCGATTTGTTCAGCGCCCGCGGACCGCTGCCGGTCTCGCTGCTGGAGGCCGCGGAGCGCGAAAAGGACATCCGCTTTTCCAGCCGCACCCGGATGAACACCGACAAGAACAAGCAGATTCACAATGCCCGCAAGGCGCTGCGCGAACTGATGGGAAAGCTGCCCGATTATCTCAAGAACGATCCCTCGGTCGAGTTCCTGTGCAAGGCCGCCAGGGAGAACACCGTCACGGTGGTCCACCTGATCTACCGCAGCAAGAACTACGAATCCTCCTCCAAGGATTACGATTTTTCGCATGTCGGCATGGTCGAGCACTGGGGCGCGGGCGAGCGCGACGTTCACCTGTCGATGCGCCACAAGGACTGGCTCGACCAGCCGCAATCCGGCGAAACCATGGTCACCTACGATCTCACCGGGGACGGCACCGAAATTCCCGACGACAACAGGAGCAGATGAAATGGGTATATTGACAGGCAAGACCGCGGTGGTAACGGGATCGACCAGCGGCATCGGGCTGGCATATGCGCGCGCCTTCGCCGGCGCCGGCGCCAATATCGTTCTCAACGGCATGGGCGCGCCCGCCGACATCGAGAAGGAACGCTCCGGCATCGAGAAGGATTTCAAGGTCAAGGCGGTGCATTCACCCGCCGACATGACCAGGCCCGCCGAGATCGCCGAGATGGTCGCTTTGGGAGAAAAGACCTTCGGCTCGGTCGACGTTCTCGTCAACAATGCCGGCATCCAGTTCGTCTCGCCGATCGAGGAGTTCCCGCCTGAGAAATGGGAGGCGATCATCGCGATCAATCTGTCGTCGGCGTTTTACGGCATCCGCGCAGCCGTGCCCGGCATGAAGAAGCGCGGCTGGGGCCGTATCATCAATACCGCGTCCGCACATTCACTGGTGGCCTCGCCCTTCAAGTCGGCCTATGTCTCGGCCAAGCACGGCATCGCCGGCCTCACCAAGACCGTGGCGCTGGAGCTTGCGACCTTCAAGATCACCTGCAACTGCATCTCGCCCGGCTACGTCTGGACGCCGCTGGTCGAGAAGCAGATTCCCGACACCATGAAGGCGCGCAACCTGACCAAGGAGCAGGTCATCCACGACGTGCTGCTGGAAGCACAGCCGACCAAGGAGTTCGTCACCTCCGAGCAGGTCGCGGCCCTGGCGCTGTTCCTGTGTGGCGACGACGCCGCCCAGATTACCGGCGCCAACCTCTCGATCGACGGCGGCTGGACCGCGGAGTAGCGCGAGGCTCGTGCCTCGACATTAACGACCGTCATGGCCGGGCCTGTCCCGGCCATCCACGTCTTGCTTGCGGTGGCTGTGAGGCACGTGGATGCCCGGGCATCCAGCCGAAGACGCGCTTCGCGCTTCTGCCCGGGCATGACGAGGAGAGAATTAGCCGCTCTTCCCGAACGCCAGCACGTGCAGGCCGAGCCGCTGCCGCACGATCCAGAACAGCAGCACCGTCTCGAACGTCAACGAGATCGAGGTTGCCGCGGCGGCGCCGTGGCCGCCGAACCGCGGCACCAGCGCGACGCACAGCACCACGTTCATGACGAAAGCGAGCGCATAGGCCAGTGCGCAGATATGCTGGTGTCCTAGCATGTTGAGCAGCCGTTCGACCGGGCCGATCGCCGAGCGCACCACAAGTCCGATAGCCGCTACGAACATGATGTCGTAGCCGACCACGAATTTCGGCCCGAACAGCCACAACAGCGGCCTGCCCAGCGCCAGCAGCAGCACGGTCGCGGCGAGCGAGGGCCAGAACGTCCACTTGATCGCATGCGCGACATAGGCCGACAGCCGCGGCTTGTCGCCGAGTGCGTGATATTCCGCAAAGCGGTGCGCCGTGGTCGCTGACATCGCGTAGTGGATGAACGACACCAGCGCCAGCGTCTTGACCACGGCGAAATAGACGCCGACCTCTTCGGAGGAGCGGAACTGCTGCAGCACCAGCACGTCGGTGTAGGACAACAGCAGATAGAAGCCTTCGACCAGCAGGATCGGCAGCGAGATCGCGAGCCAGCCGCGGAAATCGTAGGATTTGGGGCCGGCCTCGATATGACCGTCGAGCCTTTTGTTCAGCACCAGCATCTGCCCGATCATGGCGATCCACACCGCGGCAGCACTGGCGAGCATCGCGGTAGTGGCGCCGAGATGGAAGCCGAGCGCGAAGGCGCCGGCGGTGAAGCCGATGATCAGCGACTGGCGCACGATGAATTGCGGCATCAGCCCGAGCCGCATCCAGTCATGCGAGCGGGCGATGCCGTCCTGGGTGTTGGCGACCACGAAGGCGGGCAGCGTGAGGCAGCCGAAATAGAGCGGAACGATCTCGCCGCTGTCGATCCACGGCGACAGCCATTTTACCAGGCCGGCCAGCAGCAGCGAGACCAGGGACGACACCACGAACGTCATCCAGCGGCTGCCCGACAGGAAGCCGCGCAGCAGCGCGTACTCGCCGCTGGTGCGATACTCCGGAATGATTTTTTGCGCTGAGGCCGAAATGCCGAAATCCATCATGCTGCCGAGCAGCAGCACCCAGGTCCAGACGTAGACATAAACGCCGTAATCAGAGCCGCCCATCCATCGCGCCAGCAGGATCTGCGAAAGATAGGCGAGCGCCGCCGAGATGACGCGGATGATGAAGATAGTGCCGGCGAGGCGCCTTGTCAGGGAGGCTTCGCTGGAACCAGCCAGCATCGAGCGCAGCCGCGTAAGCATACCGGCGGGCGGAACTGTTGCGGATGGTGCGTCCGTCGCGGCCAAATGGAAAAACCTCGAAACCGCCGCGGGGCTGCGGCGACCATTTCGCCTATCAACTATTCGTTAAGATTCGGTTGGGTGGCCTTCGTCGTTCCGGGGCACGCCAACGGGTCCGCGCAAAGCGCGGCCCGATGACAGGCTCCGCATGAACCCGGAACCTCGAGATTCCCCGATGCGCAATTGCGCATCTGAGGTCTGGTCCTTGGGAGCATCCCGGAATGACTCTTCGATCATTCCAGATTGATATTGAATTCGTACGAATGGTCGCCGCCGACCAGCGTCAATTTCAGCGCGGCGCCATTGGGGCTGGTGCCTGGCGGCACGCCGTCGAGTTCGAAGGCGAAGCGCTCGACGCCGGGCGGGCCATGTTCGAGCAGTTTCGGGACCGGCAGTCCCCAGTCCGGCGTCGGTCCTTCGACGAACAGGCTGACATCCCCGGCATCGGGACTCACCACGTCGACCAGCACGCTCGATTTGCCGTCGCGCTTGACGTCGCGGATGGTCAGCGGATTGGGATCGCCGACATTGGCCGGCTTCGGCACCGTGTCGAGTGCAGCGAACAGTGCACTGTCTTCGGTGCTCGCCACGCTGGTGAAGGGCAGCTCGGCATTGGCCTGGACGGGAATGCAGATCTTTTCGCACACCGCGTAGTTGATGTCGGCGCGAAGCGTCACCGGCTTGTCGGCGTTTTTCGCCACAATTCGCAGCGGAAGCACAATCTGGTCGTGATAGCCCATGGAATGGCCGCCGGCGCCATCGTCGAATTTCAGGGGCGCAGGCCACAGCACCGTCACGGCTTCGATATTGTCCGATTTGGAGAAATCGAAGCGCGGCGGCACGCCGGAATCGCCTGGCGTGCGCCAATAGGTCTTCCAGCCCGGCTGCAGCTGAAACGCGATGCCGCCGAGCAGCACCGCGCCGCTGCGCGAGCCCGCCAGCAGCCGGACCGCGGAGTGCCCGTCGCGTTGCCAGGGTGAGGCGTCCTGGGCGCGGGCTTCGATCGTCAGGGATGACGCAAAGACGGTTGCGGCGAAGCCGAGCGCGGCGCGGACGGGAACTATGACGGTCATGAGACGTATTTACCGGCTTGTGGGGCCACAAACCATTGAATTGCTTGTGATGTATTTTCAAGCGCCAGGCGAAGCTTGATTGACAGAACTGCCACCCAATATCAGGATGGGCAGTAACATGAGAGTCCCTTGCGGATGGACCCTGCAGGCAAAAGACCGAGGATAGTTCGCCGCGAAGCCGCCGGCACCGGCGATAATTCGTCCGAAGGCGGCTATCTCGACGGCCAGCTTCTGATCGCGATGCCCGTGATGGGAGATCCGCGCTTCGAGCGTTCGGTAATCTACCTCTGCGCACATTCGTCCGAAGGCGCGATGGGCATCATCGTCAATCGGCCGGCGGGCAGCATCGATTTTCCCGAACTGCTGGTGCAACTCGACATCATCAAGAAGGCCGACCAGATCAAGCTGCCGGAAAACGCCGAGAGCATGAAGGTGCTCAAGGGCGGCCCGGTCGAGACCGGCCGCGGCTTCGTGCTGCATTCGAGCGACTTCTTCATCCAGGATGCCACTTTGCGGATCGACGACGGAATTTGCCTGACCGCAACCGTCGATATCCTGAAAGCCATCGCGAAAGGCGCCGGCCCCAAGCACGCGATCCTCGCGCTGGGCTACGCCGGCTGGCGGCCGGGACAACTGGAAGCTGAAATCCAGGACAATGGCTGGCTGCATTGCGACGCCGATCCGGATTTGATCTTCGGCGACGACATCAACGAAAAATACCTCCGCGCGCTGCGCAAGATCGGGATCGATCCGGGCATGCTGTCGAACGAGGCGGGGCACGCGTAGCCGAAGTTACGTGCCGGCGTCCAACACACCCACGGCGTCGTCCCCTGCGAAAGCAAGGACCCAACCACCGATGCTGGTTGCAGGCGGGATAGCCGCCGCACCAGTTCGGCACGACAACGGACATCGATGATTATGGGTCCCGGCTCGCGCGGAGACTGTCATCGGGCCGGCCGAAGGCCGGACCCGTTGGCCTGGCCGGGACGACGAGACCTTTTACTCCGCCGCCTGCTGTGCCACCGTCGGCTCGGTGCCGGCGACCGTGGCGCGGCGCATGTCGCGCG
>JBGPSI010000134.1:0-13585 GCA_041490045.1 Bradyrhizobium sp. | reverse complement strand
CGGGCGATGATCGAAAACCTTGTCCAGACGCTCCCGGCGCATCGTCATGCGGCGCTGCTCGGCGAATTGGATTTGCTGGACCGCGAGATCGCGCGAAACTTCATTTATCCAGAGGATCTGGCGCTCGCCCATATCGCAGATACCCAGGGCCTGGGAGGACATTCCGGAAAGATCAAGCACTGAACGCATTGTGCCCGTTCAGCGTGAGCTCCGAGCCGACGACTGAGCTGAAGCAACAAGGACTTGTCGCGATGCCGGAAAATGGCACCCTTGCTCGCGCGCGTCTCAAAACCCAAAATCCGCGGCCATCGCGGGAATCCTCTTCTCCTCGTGATGTTCGTGATCTTCTGGCTGTTGCGGCAGTCCATTCCGGCCGACCCGCTGGAGTCCGCGTCCACTTTTCCCAAACGGGCCGCAGATCGCGCTGGCGTCAAACCAGAGACCACACTGAAGGGCAGTCTGCATAGCTCCTGGGAATGCAGCGATCGGCTGCGATGGCTGCCGCTACCAAGGCTGATTGGGCAGTTGCGCTGCCCCACCTGTAGCTCAGGCATTCCACTCAGCTGAGCAATATTGACCAGGCAAAAAATTCATCCGAGTTCAAGATGAGACCCGCAATACGACTCATAAGCTCAGGCGACATTTCGATCGTGTCACGGAACCGCTTAAAAGATGCGGAGTTGGGAGGACGAAATGGAACGTTTCGTACACAACGAAAACATCGCGCTCTATCGGCGGTTGATATCCGAGAGTGAGCTTGCCCCCTCTCGCGACGAGGACCGCCACAAAATGTTGATCACCTTGCTCGCCGAGGAAACGGCGAAGGAAGCAAGTCTGAAGGACGCCGAGAGCCGGATCGGCAGTTAGTCGGGTGCGCCGACCCAAATTCCCTACTCCTGATCTCACCAAGATCTGCGTGGCTGGGACTCCTGTGAGTCCACAGCTGATCCAGGCGATGGAGTCCGGCCTCAAACTCACGCTGGAAGTCGTCGACTCCAGTATCCTGACCATTGCCCTGCCGCTCGACCAGTTTGCGATGGCTCGCAAGGCGCCGCCTACTCAGGTTTTCGAATTTCTGAATGATGACGAGTGATGCCTGCATTCCGAACAAGCGGCCCACAGTCTGAAGTCAATTGCCGGCTTCGATCTGCTCCAATGCCAGATGGAGAAACGCGTCCATTTTCTGAGCAACCTGCTGCTCCGAGATGCCCTTGCCCGCGAGGTCCTTTGATACCTTGTGTAAAGTCTCGTCAGTGGTTTGACTGCCCAAATTCGCGGTGACGAGTTCGTTGGCGTAGGTCGCGGCGGCATCTCCGCTCAAACCGAGTTGCGTAGCAGCCCAGTTGCCCAGCATCTTGTTGCATCTTGCGACCGCCTTGAACCTCAGCTCTTCATCGTGCATGAACTTGGCTTCAAAACCCTGTTCGCGTTTGTCGAAGGTCGTCATGATTTCCGTCCCGATTACATCCGCATCTGTTGCACGCAGCTAGAAGGCGCTGGTGACGGTCAGGCTCGTGTGGATTGACTTGTAGTGGTCGAGCGTCGCAATAGCGCGATCAAGTTCGTCACCCGCCGGTTCTTTTGCCACGGCTTCCTGCATCTCGTCGATTTTCGCCCTGAGTCCAGCCAGGTCGAAATCCCCGACGGTTTCCGCGGTGTCCGCGAGGATCGTAAGGACTTCGTCCGAAAACTCGGCCAAGCCTCCCAGCACCACGAACTTCTCGTGCGTGCTCCCGGCGATCGCAGTCACGATTCCGGGACGAAGCCTGGCGACGATCGGTGCGTGGCCGGCAAGGACGCCAAAATCACCCTCGACGCCAGGCAGGTCGACCTGATCTACCGGGCCTGCAAATAATAGCTTCTCGGGCGATACGAGGCTCAGCTGGAAGGATGGCATAGCGGTCTCCAATCGCCGGTGTGTATCCCGGGAGACATTAGCTCAATTACGGCAAGGCCAAAGCAAATAGAACTCCGGTTCGTCTCACAGGGACGCGACCTATTTGCGGCGCCTAATTACCGGTGGCGCAGGCGGCGGTCCCAGATCGCGCTGCCAGATCGTTCCGTTATCGAACTGAATGAGCATGCCGTCCGGCGAATAGACGGCGCCCTCGTTCCAGGCGCCGATCCAGATCCGGGTTGCCGGCGCGAACCAGTCCGGCCACGCGCGGGCGGGCTCGCCAGCTTCGTTCAGGAGATTGAGATCAGGCCCATTCTGGGTGACGAAGGCAGGACCGCCTACCAGACCCATCCGACACGTCTGGACGCACGTATATGCGCCGGTCATGTTGACGGGTTGGGCCGATGCTGAGCTTGCGACGACGGCAGCCAACATGCCAATAGCCAGTGAAATCGTTCTCATGAAACTCACTCCACTATCTAAACTCACTCCACTATTTTTCGGCCTTAGCCCATTCTTGTTATGCTTGGGTCCGCGACGCCCAATTGATTTGCCTCAAGCGAGCGGCGACGAAGCGGTGCTCGCCGGCGACCATCGGGGCGCCTCATGCGTCCAGTTCCTCCGCAGTGAGGCTTCAGGGGATGAAGCCGGATGCCGCGCAGCCTTAGGGATACGGCAGCAGGCTTGACCCTATCGGCTGGCCGCGTGGGTTATGATCGCGCAATGTGGTACCGCAACGCTTCATTGACTCAGGTCAACGCGCAGCGGGAGAACTGCGCTTAGCAGATAAACCGATCAACCTGAGAAAGGAGATCAATCATGTCACATCGAAGCATTATCTCCATCGCCGCGTCAGTCATCATCGGGATTGCCTTCGTCGCGACTGTCTCCACCGACGCTCTCGCGTATCGGGGAGGACGGGCTGGTGTTGGCGTTGGCCGCGTCGGTGTTCATCACGCCGGTGTCTATCGCGCGCCGGTGCGCCGCGGAGTGCGGGCCGGCGTCGCCGTGGGCGTTGGTGCCGCGGCTGCCGGCGCTTACGGAGCTTACGGAGCGTATAGGGCTCCCGCGCAATGCGGATACTACCCCTACCCTGCCTGCTACTGATACTTGATCGCTCTCATGCGCGCGGCACCAAGCGCCGCGCGCGTGATCCTGATGCATCCCGATGTCGGCGCTTTATCGATCCGCGAGCGACTTGATCCGACCTATCGAAGTCCAAGCAACGAGCGACGATAGCCGCCGCTGCGAGCTTCCTTCCGACACACGAAGCTTCCCGTACTGCCGTGGGCGTAGTGACTCTTCTGGTGTTTGAAGTAGTAGATCTCTTTGCGAAAATCGAGCCAGACCACCGTGTCATCGGGACAATGCCGTTGCGCCTGGGCTTCATAGCGGAATACGGTCAACGGTAGCGCGGTCGCGTTGGGCGTGCCGGCTCCGATGAGTAACGCCGTCAGCGGCAACATCGTGCATATCAGAGAAACCCGCATAGATGACGCCCTCATGCCCTCGCGCCTGGCCAAAGCTCGCGTTCAGCTTGACGGCTTCGGCTGCTTCCTCAAGCTCTCTTGTAGGATATTCCAGGCGGTTTCTGTATCTTCGTGACAGCAATGGCGACCTGTCGGGAGACTGCAGCAGCGCGAAGCGTCTGAGGCGTAACTCCAATGGCTTCCGACGCTTGGGCGGCTTTAGCGCCCCGAAGTGTTCTGGCCATGCTATCCTGTAGACATGGGATCAGCTATCTGGATCGGGATCTTTGTTGGCTCTACGATCGGTGGACTTATCCCAGAAATCTGGGGTGGCGACATGATCTCCTATTCGGGCGTGCTGCTCAGTGGTGTCGGTGCCTTTGTGGGGTTGTGGCTCGGGTCGCGAGTGTCAAGGTGACAACGGGATTGAAAGCGAAATGACCGCCCCACCCGCCGCGCCCAGGGCTGAAGATTATTCGGTTGTTCCGGGATCGCTGGGCCCTCGCCGTGATTTTCGTATCAGCGTGGGCTTGCGCGAGGGGTGGGACGCCGATGGCCGTGTCTTCGACGTTTCGGAGGCCGTCCGCACGGCCCGCGCCTGGATGAAGCGGCGCGTGGAAGCGGGCCAGCCCGCACTATCCGGCATGTTCACCCGTGCGGAAGTCACCTACGCGTGGCCGCGACCGGACGGCACGGTTGGCTCGGACCGCGAGCCGGTGGCGCTGTTCACTGGCGAAGCCGTTCATGCCTATCTCGGCCACCTGTCCGACGAGACAATCGAGGCGATGTTGAACGAATTGTCGATAGAACTTGGCGCGGCACTTGGGCAGGAGCGAATTTATGTCGCCTTCGCTGACCGGACCTGGATTTTGGATGCGGGAGAACGTTCGAAGCAGACTTCAGTCTGATTTGCCGGTTCGGCAATTCCCCACCTGATTAGCCTGCTCTCCGTTTTTGCCGCGCGCGCGGATATCCCTCTGTTTCCGATCGCGGTGTTCTTCCTGATCACAGCGTTCGCCAATCTGAATCCAAGCCAACGGTCGTGGTGGGCTGCCACTGCCGCGATCAAACAAAGCGATCCACTCGTGTGAACGCTCGTGAAATATTCCCTCGCGCCTGTTGTCGGGCGCGTCTATCCGAGATGCGCAGGTTCGATCTCGGCCACTCAGGGTGAGCGATACGGGCGCGCGCAACGGCAGGCAAATACCGCTGGCCGGAGCCCGCGAGGATCGCTGTTGCGACGCTGAGCTCGTGAAGCGCCCACCTGAATCGAAGGCTGCGCTGGTCTTACTTCAAAGTAGCCGGACGCTTACGCCTCTGGGGTAGGTGGAAAAGGGTGGCGCCCGGCTACTTGGCCGCGCGGCGGTGCGGCACCTTTCAGGGAAACACCGATCATTTAATTTTGTAGAAAACCGGGAGAGCAGCGGCGAAATTTTTTAATGTATTGCGTTGCGACAATTGGACAGGATGGTGTGCATGTACCCCCGCGCGAAACGAGGCACCGGCATTTTCCGGGCATTCATGGCGCAATAGGTCGCGACGGCTATCCGGGCGCTCCGTTTCCCTGATCCGCGCCCTTGAGCGGATTTGCCCGCAGCCACGCGCTGAATTGGCGCTCGGCAACATTGACTTGCGCGTCGGTGCTGGCCTCTCGCATCAGACGGGAGAGACGCCAGCCATCGAGATCGCGTCCGCGCATGACGGCTCGTTCGCGGACGGCGCGCGCGGCGACGCTCAGGCTACGACAGCGCTGACTGAAACTTGCCGGTAACTTCGTGTTGGTCCATGTCATCATCGTCAAATCCTCGGGTTGTCAGGGCAACAGGATCGACGATCTATGGTTGCGCGATCCTGTGCGGCGCGGTTAACACGCCGCTAACGCCGTGATCGGCAAGTGTGGGTATCGGAAGACAGAGGACCCTAACGATAGGGTCTCGGGTCGCAGAAATAGGTCCGCGGTGCGACGCGAAAGGCCGTGTAGCGATAGTACGGCCGGTAAGCGTAGCCGTGATGGAGGGCCGGCGGCTCTCCGCCGTAATAGGCATCGTGATAGAAATTATAGACCGGGCCGACGGCGCAGCGGTAGGGAGCCCAACCGGCGCCTTCGATCAGCGGCACGACGCCGACTTCGGCGGGAGTGGCGGGCCAGCGCTCACGGGCCTCGGCCGGAGCGCCCATGGCTGCGGCGATCAGCGCGACAACGGTCATGTAAGCCAAGACATTTCTCATGTGCTCGCTCCCTGCCGGTTCCGTCTCGCAGATTGTCGACCTCGATTGGCTTCCTGTCGAGCGCGAAGCGCAAGGCGAGAACCCGCGCGGCGGGGCTGGCGACTTCGTTTGCAGGCCCCGGCCGCAGCCCCGATTTTGCCAGTCCTGGATCGTCCCGATGTGACGCAGCCTGTTGCATAAAATCATCATCAAGTTTTCAATATTCAATTCTTCCCGGAATTCTTTTGACTGTGTAGCGATCTGTACCGTTAGGTCATTGACGCTGGGCCTAAGGATCGTTGCCATGTTGGATGCAGTTACCGCGCTCTTCGGCGTCATCAGCGTCGGAATATTCGTCGCCCACGCCGTCGACGGCTACTGGTCGCGCTGATCGGCCGCGTGCCGAGCCGCTGCGTCCGTTACCGTTGATTGCCGGCGCACGCCGCGAATATCGCCTTTGCCATTTTCTGTGCCCCTGACTGTCCGTCTTTGACGACGGATCTCTCCCGGATGACGGGCCTCGAACTGAAACAGCTTCGCCTGGATCCCGGCGACGCCATCGGCAGAAGCCTGTCGGCTCGGCCGGAACCGGCTTGGCGCGGGCATCCAGCCGCGCGCCCGCCCCTGTTGATAAACCCCTCGACCCCGGTCCGGCCGCGTGACAGAAGCCCGCGACGTGTTATCGACGGGCTCGATACCCCTACCGATACCCCTTGGGCTCAGGACGGACGGAACCAACCACCATGCGGATTACCCTTGTCGGCTCCCGCCATTTCGGCGTGACCACCTTCAACATGCTGCGCCAGCATGGGATCGACATTGTCAGGGTCGTGGTGGCCGATGCCGAAGACCGCCTGGCGGCGGCAGCCAAGGCCGCCGGGATCGAGGTCGTGGTGCAGGCCAAGCCCAGGCTCGTAGTGGCCAAGGAAATCGCCGAGGGTACCGACCTGATCGTGACCGCGCATAGCCACGCCCGCATCAGCAAGGAGGCGCTGGCCGTCGCGAAGCTCGGCGGCATCGGCTATCACCCCTCGCTCCTTCCCCGCCACCGCGGCATCGCGGCGGTGGAATGGACCATCAAGGAAGGCGATCCGATCGCCGGCGGCACCATCTATCATCTGGCCGACCGCATGGACGCCGGTGCGATCGCCGCCCAGGAATGGTGTTTCGTCAAAAAGGGCGAAACCGCGCGCGAGTTGTGGGAGCGCGCGCTGGCTCCGCTCGGCCAGAAGCTGCTCGGCGAAGTCATCAACTACGCCAAGGCCCATAACAGTCTGCCCGCGAAACCTCAGGACGAGCAGTTCGCTACCCTGGCGCCGAGTCTCTCAGAGTAATATAATACCGGGAGCCCAAAGTGGTACCATGCTCCTCCGCGAGTGCTCGAAACAGGTAAATTTCTGTTCCCCAAACGGAACCTATCCCCAGGTCAAATGTTTGATTTGGCGGGAACTTTTATGGTTACCGCGGCGCAGCAAATTTTGGACACAATCTGCCCGGATAAGCCGTGTCATCATACACATCGGGGATTTGATTCATGCGCTTCAATCGCATTTGTGTTGTATTGTTTGCCTCCGCCCTCACCGCAGCCACCGCCAGCGCACCTGCAATGGCCCAGACTCCTTATGACGGGCTCTGGAGTGTTACGGTTGTAACCAAAAGCGGCAGCTGCGAACCACAGACGCGCTCGACGCTCACCATCAGCGACGGTAAAGTTTCTGCAGCCGGCGCGGACGTGACCGGCAGCATCGGACGCGAAGGTCTCGTCCGGGTTTCAATCGGTGGTGCGTATGCCAATGGCCAGCTCAGCGGTAATTCCGGTTCGGGAAAATGGAACGGCGCCTCTGCGGGCATCCCGTGCAGCGGCCGCTGGGAAGCTTCGCGCCAGTAAGGCGAGCCGGTCCGCTGACGGTTTTGCGACCGTCAGACGTCTGATCCCCGCCGTCGTAACGCTGTTCGTGGCGATGGTTTCGGCCACCGAAAGCCACGCCCAGGCCGGGCCTTTCTCCGGCATGGCGGGTGTCTGGTCCGGCGGCGGTACCGTCACCCTCGACGACGGCTCGACCGAACGCATCCGCTGCCGCGAAACCGCAGCGGTCGGGGACCGCGGCACCGGCCTCAATCTCGGCCTTACCTGCGCCAGCGACAGCTACAGATTCGATCTCCGCGGCAACCTGGTCTCCGACCGCGGCGTGCTCTCGGGAACGTGGAGCGAAAGCAGCCGGGGCATCACCGGGTCCCTCGGGGGGCGCGGCGGCAGCGGCAATTTCGAGGTGGTCGCCAATGCCGCCGGATTCTCCGCAAGCCTTTCCGTGGCGACCCGCGGCAACCACCAATCCGTGGCCATCCGGTCCCAAAGCGGCTTCCGGGGCGCCTCGATCGCGCTGAACCGCCGCCAGAACTGATCGCATCCCTCAATAAACACCGCCGGACCCGCTTCGCCGAAGACGCCTTAGCTGCCCGCCTTGGGCGCCGCCAGCCGCGCGGCGGTCTGCTTGATGGTTTTCGCGACCAGCAGCGCCTGTTCCTTGCTGAGCGCGAAATCCTGCACGCCCTTATCCGTGGTCAGCGAAAGTATCATGATGTCGGGCTGGTTCTCGGGCCAGCCGGTTGCGAAGGCGGTAACGAAATTCGCCGCGATGGATCGACTGGTCATGCAGGCTTCCTTTACAAAACTTCCGGTGCGTTGCGGTTTGTGCAACAAGCGATAGTTCAGGCGATCGGGCCCCGCCGCGCGCATGGAGGGCGCGGGGCAGTCCTTAAGCGCCGGGCACGAAGGCCGTTACTTCGATCTCGACCTTCGCGCGCTCGTCGACCAGGCCCGCGATGTAGAGCAGCGTCGAAGGCGGGAAGTTCTTGCCCAGCGTCTCGCGCCAGGCCGCGCCGATGCCGGCGCCCGCGGCTTCGTATTCGGCGCGACTGGTCAAGTACCAGGTCAGCCGAACGATGTGCTGGGGCCCCGCCCCCGCCTCCGCCAACAGCTTGACGATCTTCCGCAAGGCCATGCCGACCTGCCCGGCCATGTCGGAGGGATATTCGCCCTTCTCGTCGCCGGTCTGGCCGGCCAGCACGACCCATCGGCCGGGGCCGTCGATCTCGACACCGTGCGAGAGCCGCGGGGCTTCGACCATTCGGCAGGTTGCAGGATACGCATGCGCTGGGTCTCCGGATTGTTACCGACGCCGGGACGGTCCGAAGGACCAGACCCGGAATCTCGCGATTCCGGGGTCGTCCGCTTCGTGCGCCCCGGAATGACAAGCCAGATCCCTTAGCACCGATCGCCCGGCCCGTGCATCACTGCATCAGCCGATTTACGCGTTGCAAATTCTTGCCGGGTCGCCGATACCGGCGGGCCCACCTCAACCTCCCCCGCGAAAGCGGGCCTGTCTGGCGCTTCCCGCTGATGGACAAGACCCCTTCCATACCGAGAGCCGCGCTATGGATGGCGGGCTGGCTTGCCTTGATGCTGATCGTGACGATCGCCGGCCGCGAAACGCTGCGCGAACTGAACGTGTTTCAGGTCATGGAGGCGCGCTCGGTGATCGGCTTGCTGATCCTGTATCCCCTGATCCGCCGCCAAGGCGGGTTCGCGGCGATGCGAACGTCGCGGCCGTTGCAGCATATCGGGCGCAACCTCGTTCACTATGCCGCGCAGATCGGCTGGTTCTTCTCGCTGACGCTGATTCCGCTGGGCCAGGTGGTCTCGATCGAATTCACGATGCCGATCTGGACCGCGATCCTGGCCGCCAGCTTTCTCGGCGAGCGCATGACGTTCGGCAAGGTCGCGGCCATCGTGCTCGGCGTGGTCGGTGTGATCGTCATTGTCCGCCCCGTGGCCGGCGAGATCAATCCGGGCCAGCTGATCGCGCTTGCGGCGGCCGTCGGTTTCGGCATCTCCATCGCCATGATGAAGTCGCTGACCCGCACCGAAAAGACCCTGGCGATCATCTTCTGGATGCTGGTCATCCAGTCGGCGGCCGGATTCTTTCCCGCGCTCTATGTCTGGCAATGGCCGTCGGCCTACGCCTGGGGCTGGATGGTGGTGCTCGCGTTCTGCGGCACGTTCACCCACTACTGCATGGCGCGCGCGATGCTGTACGCCGACGCCACCGTGGTGCTGCCGATGGATTTCCTGAGGGTTCCGCTGACGGCGACCATGGGCTGGCTGATCTATTCCGAGCGGCTGGACATGTTCACCCTGCTCGGCGCCGCGCTGATCCTGACCGGCAATCTGTTGAACCTGCGATCGGCCCAACCGGTTCCCGCGCGCGTTGGGACCTGAGCCGCCTGCTCGCGACGCGCGATTTTTTCGCAGGCGTTCCGGAGATTGTGATCTAAATCACGCAACCCTTCGCTGTGTTTCAGTAGCGTTTGCGGTCAGCGGGAAGCCGCCAAACCTGGGCACCGCCGGATTTTTCCGACGCGAAGCGCGGCATTCTCATGTAACCTGCGCCGAAAGGGTTGCAGCCCAAATTTTTTGACTCCACCGGGGGATTTCAGATGCGCCATCTCACCGTCATTTTTTCCGTAATTTGCATGCTGTTCACGGCCAACGCGGCCAAGGCCGACAAACGCGTCGCCTTCGTCGTCGGCAACGGCGCCTACAAGAACGTGGCGCAGCTTCCCAACCCGCCGATCGACGCCAAGGCGATGGCGGCCGTGCTGCGCAATGTGGGTTTCGACGTCGTCGAAGGCACCAACCTGACCCGCGATACCATGACCGAGCGGCTGCTCGAGTTCGGCAAGAAGGCACAAGGCGCCGACGTTGCGGTGTTCTTCTATGCCGGCCACGGCATCGCCATCAGCGGCACCAATTACCTGCTGCCGATCGATGCCGACATCAAATCGGAAATGGACGTCAAGCTGGGCTCGGCGATCAATATCGATCTCACGCTCGACCAGACCATGAGCGACGCCAAGGTCAAGCTGGTGTTCCTCGATGCCTGCCGCGACAATCCCTTCGCGGCGAAGATCAAGTCGAATTCGGCGACCCGCAGCGTCTCGGTGCAGACCGGCCTTGCGGAGATGAAGTCCGGCGAAGGCACGCTGATCGCATTCGCGACCGGCCCCGGGCAGACCGCGCTCGACGGCCAGGAAGGCACCAACAGCCCGTTCACCCGCGCCCTGATCGCCCACATCACGACGCCCGGCGTCGAGATCCAGCAGGCGATGACCGAGGTCCGCGCCCAGGTCAACGAGGAGACCAATAAGGGCCAATTGCCCTGGGGGCACACCAACCTGATCGGTTCGGTCTATCTCAACCCGGTGGCAGCCCCGGCTGCCGGCGCCGCCGCCTCCCCGGCCCTGGCCGCGGCTGCTCCTACCTCCGGCGCTTCGGATGTGGAACTCGAATTCTGGCGCTCGGTGAAGGAATCCAACAAGCCGGAAGAGCTCAACGCCTATTTGTCGAGCTATCCCAATGGTCAGTTCAGGTCGCTGGCGCTGGCTCGCATCGCCGCGCTGGAGAACGGGGCATCGACCACCACCCGCAACCTGACCACCGGCGTCGATCCCGCGACCTTCACCCAGGAAGCGAACCAGACCACGGAAGACCAGATCGGCCTCGATAAAGGCCAGCGCCGCGACGTGCAGCGCCGCCTAAACGGGCTTGGTTTCGATACCAAGGTGACCGGAAAGTTCGACGACGCGACGCGTGCGGTGATCACGCGCTGGCAGTCCGCGCGCGGCTATCCCTCGTCGGGCTTCCTCAACAAGCTGCAGCACAAGGCGCTGTTGACCGAAATCGTCGCGACCACGCAAACGAGCTCCGGCGAAGCCAACGAACGCCCGGTTCGGCGTGCCCGCCCAAGCGGCGGTGGCGGTGGCGGCCAACGTGGTGGCGGGGATCCCGGCGCCGCCTTCGTCGGCGGTGTGGTGGGCGGCATGATGGGCGGCCTGTTCCGGCACTGATGGTGCGGCCCAATCGGCGAGCAACAAAAAAGCCCGGGTCATCCCGGGCTTTTTAATTCACGCCTGAGGCCCGCTATTCAGCACGGTGGCTTGACGCGCCTGAAAGCCGGCGCACTATTTCCCGGCGGCCTTCCTCAGCGCGTCGTTGATGCGGTCCTGCCAGCCCGGGCCGCCCTCCTGGAAGTGTTCCAGCACGTCCTGATCGATGCGCAGCGACACCAGTTCCTTCACGCCGGGCAGCGTGGCCGGCTTCGGCGGCGCCTCCGCCACTTTCGTCGTGGTCCGCTTGAACGCAGCTTCGGCCTCGGTGCGCGCGTCGTTGAGCGTCCGTGGCCGCCGTGGTGGTTGAGACATCGAAATACTTCCCTCTAGTACAAAGCCGAACGCGGTTAAATCAGATACCCTCGAACAGCGCCGTCGACAGATAGCGCTCCGAGAATGACGGCACGATCGCAAGAATGGTCTTGCCCTTGGCTTCCGGCCGCTTGCCGATTTGAAGAGCCGCTGCGATCGCGGCGCCCGAGGAAATGCCGCCGGGAATGCCTTCATGGCGCGCCAGGGCGCGCGAGGTTTCGATCGCGGTGGCGCTGTTGATCTTGACGATCTCGTCGATGACCGAGCGATCCAGAATGTCGGGAATGAAACCCGCGCCGATGCCCTGGATCTTGTGCGGCGAGTGTTGCCCGCCCGACAGCACCGGGCTCTCCTCGGGTTCCACCGCGACCACCCGCAGCGAAGCCTTGCGGGGTTTGAGCACTTGGCCGACGCCCGTGATGGTTCCGCCGGTACCGACGCCGGCGACGAAATAGTCGATGTTGCCGCCGGTGTCGTTCCAGATCTCCTCGGCCGTGGTGCGGCGGTGAACTTCCGGATTGGCGAGGTTCTTGAACTGCTGCGGCATGACCGCGTTGGGCGTGGTGCGCACCAGTTCCTCGGCAGTCGCGATCGAGCCCTTCATGCCTTGCGCGGCCGGCGTCAGGACGATCTCGGCACCGAGGAATGCCAGCATCTTGCGGCGTTCGATTGACATCGATTCCGGCATCACCAGCTTCAGCCTGTAGCCGCGCGAGGCGGCGACGAAGGCGAGCGCGATGCCGGTATTTCCCGATGTCGGCTCGATCAGCACAGTGTCGGCATTGATCAGCCCGGCCTTCTCCATCGCGATGACCATCGCAGCACCGATGCGGTCCTTCACACTGGCTGCGGGATTGAAATATTCCAGCTTGGCGAGAATGGTGGCGTGGGCGCCGCTGGCCTGCGGCAATTTGCGCAGCCGGACGATCGGCGTGTCGCCGACCGCGTCAACGATGCTGTCGAAGACGCGGCCGCGGCCGGGACGGTGCACTGCACTCGCAGTCGAAGATGCATCCATGACGAACTCCTGTGATCGCAATATGCGTGGAAATCGGGCGCTTCTCTCATTTGAGGCAGCTTGAGCCCGCCTGCAAGTCAGAATCCGCCGGAACAAATTCGCTGCGCTGCAAAATCCCTGAGCAGCCGAGTAAAATCTCCAGGCGGCCAAATAACGTAAAACCAACGCATTTGTGTTGCGACATCGTCAAAGAAATCAGACTATGGTAGCATCAGCTTGAAGGCTCAAATCGCAAGGAGGTCACGATGCCAGCAGTTGCTGAAATCCTGCCGACCGTCGCGCCCAATCCCGATCCGCGCGGGTGTGATTTGCCGACGTGCCCTGTCTGTGCCGATTCAATGGTGGCCGCGGAAGCGTCCGCCTATGTCGCCGACAACGTCATCAGCTATCTCTGGACCTGCGATACCTGCGGTTACGGCTTCGTGACCAAGCACGCGCTGCAGCGGTTTGCCTGCAACTGAACCTGCCGGTGAATTCCAGGTTGGCGTCTCTGGGCTGACAAACACGTTATTCAAAGGATTGGCTGCCCGCGTGCAAATGTGGGGCATTTCTCCTCGCGTTTGTCGCAGCCGCGCGCGCAGCGTCGCGTAAACGCCAACGCGCTTGTGTCGCGCCCGTTACGCCATGCGTAGCGGGCGAAAAATTCTGGATTAACTCAGGCCGCCGGCGTCGATGGCTTTTTTTGCAAGCTCGACGGCCTTCTCGGCGGTGGGCGCATCGGCTGTGGTCGTG
>JBGPSI010000133.1:0-13842 GCA_041490045.1 Bradyrhizobium sp. | reverse complement strand
GCTAGCAGTTTTGCAACGATAGCACCGCCGCCGCCGACCGGCTGGATGCGCGCAGGACCGGCGCTGAGATAATAAAGAGGCGTGACGAATTCGACGCCGTGGCGTTGCAGCCATCCGACGGTTGTGGTCGCATTGTCCGCCAGTGCGCGAAAATAGCTGGCGTCGCCGCGCCCGCCGCAAACCCTGAGCATGTCGTCGGCGAAACCGGGATCGATCCGATCGGGTGCATCGAGCCGCATGTTCGACGGCGACCAGCGCGTATTGCCGCCGGCTTCGGCCTCGCGCGCTTTCTCGAGTACCGTGACGTCGACGGCAACGCCGCGGCCGCGCGCCTCTTCGGCCGCCGAGAGCGCCGCCGCCAGTCCGGCCGCCCCGTGTCCGACGACTACCAGCTTTGCAGGGCTTTGCGGCATGCGCGTTCGCGACCTCGAGGCCTCAAGGTTCAGGTGACGAGCCCGCCCCCATCGAGATAGACGATTGATCCCGTCGCAAAGCCGATGGTCATGAAGGCGAATATCTGCCGCGCGATGTCTTCGCCCACCCCGACGCGCCCCACAGGCAGGCTCGCCGCCGTCTTGGCCAGCATATCGCGGCGCGCGGCTTCCGGCATCGCCGCACGGATCGGCGTGTCGATGATCCCCGGCGACACGCAATTGACGCGCACCGGCGCGAGTTCGAGCGCCAAGGCGCGCGTAAGCGATTCGAGCGCGCCGTTGGCCACGCTGATAATCGCGGAATTGGGTCGGGGCCGAATGCTTAAGTAACCGGAGACCAGCGTGAGCGAGCCGCCGGGACGGATCTCGGCGAAACGCGCCACGCGCCAGGCGCCCCAGAGCTTGCCCTCCATCGTCGAGCGCACGTCTTCCATGGCCACGGTCTTGAAAGGACCGGTCTTGAGCTGCGCGGCCGTGACCACGACATGATCGACCGGGCCGCAGGCGCGGAACAGATCTTCAATGCTTTTGTCATCGGTGACGTCGGCTGCAATCGCCTTGGCGCCGATAGTGCCCGCAGCGGCACTGAGGCGCTCGGCATTGCGCGAGGCAATGATGACTTCAGCGCCTTCCCGTGTTGCGAGTTCGGCGGTCGAAAGACCGATCCCGGACGAGCCTCCGACCACCACGACCTTCTTGCCTTTAAGCATCATGACGTTTCCTCAACTTTGATTTCTTGACGGATGAGAATTCCGCTTCGATGGGTTATTGACGATCAGGTCGGCTCGAATTGCGTGCCGATGCCCGGCTTGCTGCGCCCGAGGCCCGGCAACTCCCAGACGCCGGCGCCGGAGGGATTTATGTCGGCGGCGATATCGACATCGATCAGATAGGGCTTGTTGGCGCGGATGCCCTTGCGGATGGCTTCGCCGAGATCGCCGGCGCGGTCGACGCGGACGCCTTCGACGCCGCAGGCGCGTGCCATCGCGGCGAAGTCCGGATTGTAGCGCTGGCCGCTTAAGGGATCGTGGAAGTCGGTGGCGAGTTCGCGGCCGCCGAGATAGCCGCGCTGCAACCCGCGGATCGAGGCATACGCGTAGTTGTTCCAGACCACCCAGACGACAGGCAGATTATATTCGACCGCCGTGCCCAGCACGTTGGCATGCATGAAGAACGCGCCGTCGCCGCACACCGACACGCAAGGCCGGTCGGGGGCTGCGAACTTCGCGCCCATCACCCCGGCGACGCCAAAGCCCATCGGCCCAAAGCCCATCGAGCCGATCAGCGAGTCCGGCCGCTTCGGCTTGCAGAAGCTCAACAGCCAATTGTGGTGCACGCCGATATCGCTGACCAGGATCGCATTCTCCGGCAGCGCCTTGTCGATCTCGAGCGCCGCGCGCTGCGGATTGATCGGCGTGGTGTCGTCGGAAAAGCCGGGAGCTACGAACTTGTCCCATTCCTTGCGATAGGTGTCGATCTGCGCCAGCCATTTCTTGCGCGCATCGGCGCGCCTGGTCAGGTCGGCGCGGCGGTCGAGCTCGGCGTGGATCTGCCGCAGGAAGGTGCGGACATCGGCCATCAGGCCGAGCGCGACCGGATAGTTGCGGCCGATTTCCTCGGGGTCGATGTCGACATGGATGAGGCGCGTCGGCGGAATCGTGAAGGAATAGCCCGGGATCCACGAACTCGAAGTGCGATCGTCGAAGCGCACACCGAGCGCCAGCAGCACGTCGGCCTGACGCGTGGCGTGGTTAGCCTGATAATGGCCGGCGCGCGCGACGAGGCCAAGCGCCAGCGGATGGTTGCAGTCGATCGCGCCAAGACCCGAGGCCGAGGCCGCCACCGGTATCTGCAGGCGTTCGGCGAGCTTCAGGAGTTCTTCGGCGGCGCCGCCGTAGCGCACGCCCTGGCCCACCAGCATCACCGGCCGCTCGGCGCCGAGCAGCATGTCGACCGCCTTGACCACGCCTTCCGGATCAGCGCCGCAGCGGCTCGAAATATTGCCGTTCCAGGCTTTCGCGTTCGGCGCTTCCTCGGCGGCCGATTCCATGAACACGTCGAAGGGAACATCGAGCACCACGGGGCCCGGACGGCCCGTGGTCATGGTCTTCCAGGCTTGCCGCACCGCGAGCGGCACCATCTCGCCGCGCGTCGGCTGGAACACCTTCTTGCAATAGGAGCGCACGGTGGAGGGAAAGTCGGCCTGATAATGCCGATACAGTTCCTGGAACGCGCCGCGGTTGAACTGGCTGGTCGGCACGTTGCCGGTCACCGCCAGGAACGGCACCGAGTCGAGAAACGCATTGCCGAGTGAGATCGGCAGGTTGGCCGAGCCCGGCCCGCAGGAGGTGAAGGTCGCGGTCGGCCGCCCCGAAACGCAGTAGTAGACGTCCGCCATGAAGCCGGCGACGCTTTCGTGGTGCACCGAGATCGTCTTGAGCTCGTCGGAACGCTCATACAGCGCGTCGATGAACTGGATGTTGCCATGGCCGCACAGGCCGAACACCTGCGGCACCTTTTCCTGGATCAGGTAATCGACAATGACCTGGGCCCCGTTGAGCGCATTGCGCGGCGACATCGCTTCTCTCCTCGACCGTTCGACTTCTTCTCAGGAGATCGGCGCACTAACGTCTCGCGCCGACACTGCCCGGGAGCGCGGCACCCTATTTCTCATAATACTGTACGTCAATTTATATTGTGGTAGACTGCGGTGGAAGGTATCCAGCGATCGTCCGACGTTTCGATCGCGAGACGCCACGCTTTGTTGCAACGCCGTCCCGTGGAGAGTCGAGCCTGTGAGAGCCCGAACCAAGCAAAAGACCCCGGAGAAACCGGCCGTTCCGCGCAAGTCCGCCGTCGCCAAGCTGGTGCCGCCGCCGCACGATATCGACGACGATGCCGACGATCGCCAGCGGGTCGGCGTCCAGTCGCTCGGCCGCGCCTTTGCGATCCTCGAAGAGGTCGCGCGCCACCGCGACGGCATCGGGCTTGCGGAATTGAGCAAGCTGGTCGGCCTGCACAACTCCACCACCTTCCATCTGGCCAAGACCATGGTGTCGCTCGGCTATCTGCGCCAGGAAAAAGATTCCAAGCGGTACCGCGTCGGCCGGCCGCTGTTCGCGCTGGCCGCCAGCGCGCTCGACGAAATCGAAATGGTCAATGTCGCGACCCCCATTCTCGAGGAGCTTTCGCGCGAAACCGGCGAAAGCGCCCATTATGCGGTGCGGATGGGCGACGCCGTCGTGGTGATCGCGCGCACCTCAGGCCCCGGCGCGTTTCAACTGACCGACCGCGTCGGCGTGGTGCGCCCGGCGCATTGCACCGCGCTCGGCAAGATCATCCTGGCCTCGCTCCGCCCCGATCAGCTGAAGCGGTTTCTCGATCGCGTCGAGATGAAACCGTCGACCGACAAGTCGATCACCGACGCCGCGGTGCTGTTGCGCGAGATCGCCGAGATCAAGCGAACCGGGATTGCCTTCGACGACGGTGAATTCAATCCGGAAGTGCGCTGCGTTGCGGTGCCGGTCACCGACTTCACCGGTCAGGTGATCGGCGCGCTGGGCATTTCCGGCCCGATCTGGCGGCTTTCCAATCAGGCGCTGCACAACAGCGCCAAGACCGTCGAGGCCGCGGCCGGCCGATTGTCGCGGGAATTCGGCGCCAACCGCACGGCGAATTCTTCTTAAGGACGAGGCGCGACGCCGCTTTTGACGTTGACAGCGGCGACCGCGTCCGGAAATATCATCCAATAATAGAAAAACGTCTCTCACATTCTCGCATAAGCCGGAATTGCAAGGGGGACATCGGGAAACGCCCTTTGGGAGGAGACCAACGATGACCCGCTACAGCCGACGAACCCTGTTGAAAGCCAGCGCCGCGTTTGCCGGCGCCTCGACGCTCGGATTTCCGTCGATCGTCCACGGCCAGACCGACAAGATAAAGATCGGCCATCTGACGCCGCTGACCGGCTTTCTCGGCGCGCTCGGCGCCTATGCCCAGCTCGGCATGAAACTGGCCGTGGAGGAAATCAACGCCTCCGGCGGCGTAATGGGACGCCAGATCGACGTGATGTCGGAAGATTCGGTCAATCCCGCCACCGCCGCGACCAAGGCGCAGCGCATGTTCGAGCAGGACGGCGCCACCGTGCTGATCGGCGAAATCAATTCGGCTTCGGCGCTGACCATCATGCAGGTGGCGGCACGCAACAAGAAGCTGTTCATGCAGACCGGCGCGCGCTCCGACGCGCTGCGCGGCAAGAACTGCAACAAATACACCTTCCACACCGATATCCCGAACACGGTGATGGTGAATACGGTCGGCCAGGCACTGCTGCGCGACAACATGGTGAAGGACAAGAAGTTCTTCACGCTGACCGCCGACTACATTTTCGGCCACGATCTGCTCAGCGCGGCCAAGCGTTTCTTCGCGGCCAACCAGGGAAATCTGATCGGCGACGAACTGATCGCCACCGACGTCACCGATTTCAGCCCTTACCTGCTGAAGATACGGCAGGCGAAGCCCGACGTGGTCTGCTCCAACCTCGCCGGCAACCAGGTCACGACCCTGATCAAGCAATATGCCGAATTCGGCCTGCCCTACCCGATCGTCGGCTTCAACCTCAACACCGCCGATGCCTGGGCGGCCGGCGATGGCAATCTGAGCGGCACCTGGCCGACGGTCTGGTATCACACGCTCGACGTGCCGGCGTCCAAGGCCTTCGTGGCGTCCTTCACCAAGAAATACGGCAAGCCGCCGGAGAACCATGCCTGGATCGAATACATCGCCTTCAAGATGATGGCGCAGGCCATGAACGAGACCAAGTCGACCGACACCGATCCGCTGATCGCCTATTTCGAAAAGGAAACCGAGTTCGACATCCTGAAAGCGCGCAAGGCGCATTTCCGGTCGTGGGACCATCAGCTGATGCAGGAAGCCTATCCGTTCACCGTCAGGCCGAAGGGCCAGGCCAAGGATCAGTGGGACTTCATCGCGCTCGGCACCGCGCTTCCCAAGGCGAACGAGCCGCTGGAGTCGCTGGCGCCGACCAAAGAACAGAACCCCTGCTCCTTGTAACCGCTGCGTCGGTCGCCCGGCGCCCGCCTTTGCATCGGCGCGCGCCGGCTGACCCGCATTGAACGGCCCGGTCGCCGCCGCCGCCAACATCGTGTGCCTTCCGGGATCGAGCATGCAGTTCGGATTCTTGCTTGAACAAGTAGTGAATGGCCTCGTGCTCGGGGGCTATTATCTCCTGATCGCGCTCGGGCTGTCGCTGATCTTCAGCGTCGGCGGCGTGGTCAATCTGGCGCATGGCGCGTTCTACGCGCTCGGCGCCTATGTCTCGGTCGAGATCACCAAATATCTCGGCTTCGGACCGGCCGTCGTGATCTCGCCGATCGCGGTCGCGATGCTGGGCATCCTGTTCGAGCGCTACATCCTCCGCCGCTTCTACACCGCCGATCCGATCCTGAGCCTGCTTGTGACATTCGGCCTTGCGATGGTCGCCGAGCAGACGATCCGCATCATCTGGGGCGCGGCGCCGCTGTCGGCCTCGATCCCGCCGGTGTTCCGCGGCTCGGTGATCGTCGGCGAATTCCTGTTTTCGCGCTACCGCGTGATGCTTTTGGCGGTGGTCGCCGTCGTGCTGCTCGCGGTCTGGCTGCTGCTGCACAAGACCTCGTTCGGCCGCGTGGTCCGCGCGGGCATCCAGCGCCCCGACATGGTCGCAGCACTCGGCATCCGGTTGCAGCCCTACATGACCGCGATCGTCATGCTCGGCGTCGGCATGGCCGCGATGGGCGGCGCGTTTTTTGCGCCGATCACGATCGTGCATCCGGCGATGGGGGCGGAGATCATCACCGTCGCCTTCGTCGTGGTCGTGATCGGCGGCTTGGGCAGCTTCTGGGGCGTCGTGATCTCGGCGCTCCTGGTCGGCGTGGTGCGCGGCATCACCATTCATTTCGCCCCCGCCGCAGGCGAGGCCTCGATCTACGTGCTGATGTTCCTGGTCCTGCTGGTGCGGCCGCGCGGGCTGCTCGGCGAGCGTATCGAGAAATTCGAATGACGACCGCCACGTTCACCCAAAAATGCCGGCCGCTGCTGCTGGCGGGCCTCGCGCTGGTCGCCCTGCCGTTTGTCTTGCGCGCGCTCGGGCTCTCGCTCAACACCGGAACCATGGTGGTGATCCTCGCGATCGCGGCCATGGGGCTCAATCTCTGCGTCGGCTACACGGGGCTCGTATCGTTCGGCCACGCCACCTGGTTCGGCATCGGCGCCTACGCCGCCGGCCTGATCCAGTTGCACTGGTTCGGCGGCGAGATCTGGCTGCCGCTGCTGTTGTCGATGGCCTTCGTCGCGCTTGTCTCCGCAGCCGCGGGTGTCATCATCCTGCGGCGGCGCGGCGTGTATTTCTCGCTGCTGACGCTGGCGCTGGCGGCACTGACCTACACCGTCGCCTTCCGCTGGAGCGAGGTGACCGGCGGCGAGGACGGCCTCGGCGGCCTGCAGCGCGGCCGTGTCGGGACGCTCAGTCTGGACAACGCGCTGACCTTCTACGTCACCGTCGCGCTGATCGGGCTTGCCGTACTCTATGCGCTGCTTCGGCTGTCGCGGTCGCCGTTCGGCCACGTGCTGGTGGCGATCCGCGAAAACCAGCTGCGCGCCACTTTCCAGGGCTATCCGATCGAGCGCTACAAGCTCGTCGTGTTCGTGGTCTCGGCCGTGGTGACCGGGCTTGCCGGCGCGCTGCTCGCATTCCAGACCTACCTCGTTTCGGCGGAAGCGGTTTCGGTGCCGTTTTCCGGCGAACTGCTGGCGATGGTGGTGATCGGCGGCATGCGCAGCATGCTGGGGCCAGCGCTCGGCGCGCTGTTCTTCATCCTGTTCCGCGAACTGTTCTCGATCTGGACGGCGAACTGGCTGCTGTGGTTCGGGCTGATCTTCGTCGGCTTTGTCATCTATTCGCCGGATGGATTGATCGGCATCTGGCGCACGCTGATGCGGCGCTTTCGGCCGGCGCCGGAAGAGCATGCCGCCATGAGCAAGCGCAAGATCTACGAAGGCTTGCCGCTGCCGGGTTTTCTGCTGCCCGAAGGCCTCAAGGGAAGCGTGCTGGAGGTCGAAGGCATCTCGAAGCATTTCGGCGGCATCCGCGCCGTCAACAGCGCCAGCCTCACGATCGGCGCCGGCGAGATCCACGCGCTGATCGGCCCGAACGGCGCCGGCAAGACCACGCTGTTCAACCTGATCTCGGGCCTCTACCCGACCGACAGCGGGACGATCAAGCTCGGCGGACGCGAGATTCAGGGCGTGCCGTCCAACCTGATCTGTCACCGGGGGCTGGCGCGCTCGTTCCAGATCACCAATCTGTTCCGCGGCCTGTCGATCTACGAAAATCTGCGGCTGTCGCTGCAGGCGCGCAGCGCCATGCGCTTCAACCTCTGGCGCGATATCGACAGCTATCCCGCGATCCACCGCGAGACCGCAGAGCTCCTGAAATTCCTCGGCCTGGAGGGCATCGAAACCATCGAGGGCGCCGAACTGTCCTACGGCGGACAACGGCTGGTCGATCTCGGCATCGCGCTCGGCTCCAAGCCGCAGGTGCTGCTGCTCGACGAACCGCTCGCGGGCCTCGCCGCCGCCGAACGCGAGCGCGTCTCGAACCTGGTCAAGAACGTCGCCGCCAACATTCCGGTGCTGATCGTCGAGCACGACATCGACCGCGTGCTTGGCTTCTCGCAACAGGTCACCGTGATGAACCAGGGCGAGGTGCTGATGACGGGCACGCCCGACGCGGTGCGCGCCGACCGGCGGGTGCAGGAAATCTACACCGGCACCGGCATTCCCGAGGTCGAGCACAGCCGCAGCGACGACATGGCGCGGGAAGCCGCGCAAATCCTGCGTTTCGAAGGCGTCAACACCTTCTACGGCAAGAGCCACATCCTGCACGACGCGACGCTCGACGTGCGCGAGGGCGAGATCGTTGCGCTGCTGGGGCGCAACGGCGCCGGCAAGTCCACGCTCCTGAAAACGCTGGCCGGGCTGGTGCCGCTGGCGTCGGGCCAGATCGAATACGAGGGCCGCAATATCGCGGGCCTCCCTGCCCCGGATATCGCGCGCGCAGGAATCGGCTATGTGCCGCAGGGCCGCGGCCTGTTCGCGGGCATGACGGTGCGCGAAAATCTCTCGCTCGGCCGCCTGGCGCGCAAGACCGACGGCAGCCATGGCGTGGTGTGGAGCGAGGAGCAGATCCTAGAATTCTTCCCGCGGCTGAAGGAGCGCATCAATATCGCGGCCGATTATCTGTCCGGCGGCGAACAGCAGATGGTGGCGGTGGCCCGCGCGATGTCGGGCAACGTGCGGCTGTTGCTGCTGGACGAGCCGTTCGAGGGCCTGGCGCCGACCGTGATCCTCGAATTGTTCAAAGTGTTCGACCTGTTGCGCCGCCACACATCGATCGTGATCGTCGAGCACAATCTCGATCTGGTGCTGACGCTGGCCGACCGCGTCTTCGCGCTGGAGCGCGGCGCGGTGTTCCACCATGGTCCTGCGGCGCCGTTATTGACTGATCTGGAATACCGAAAGAAGATCTTGTGGCTGTGATCCCTACTGTCATTCCGGGGCGATGCGAAGCGTCGAGCTACGATGTGCAATTGCATCATCGGAGAATCTCGAGAATCCGGGTCTGGTCCTTCCGACCATCCCGGAATGACGGAATTTCAATCAAGGAGGCAACGATGCAAGTTTTGGCAGCGGCTGTTATAGCCGGCTCGGTGGCTCTATTCGCAGGCCATGCCCACGCAGCCGACGAAAAAATGACCATCGCCGTCTTCACCAAGAACTCCACCAATCCCGCCTATGAAGCCTTCCGCATCGCCGCCGACCAGATCGCGCGCGCGGCGAACGCCCGGACCGTGCACTACGTTCCAAAGAAGCCAGACAATGTCGACGAACAGAAGGAAATGGTCGAGCATGTGCTGAAGGACCGGCCAGACGCCGTCATCTTCATCCCCGTCGACGACGTCGCGATGATCGATTCGGTGAAGAAGCTCAACGAGGCGAAAATCCCGGTCGTGCTCGTCTCCAACCCGCTGCCCGGCCGGTTCGTCACCTATGTCGGCGCCGACGATTACGAAATCGGATACCGCGAAGCGCGCTATCTGTTCGAAAAACTCGGCGGCAAGGGCAGGATCGTCATCATCGAGGGCACGCCGGCCGCACCCACCAACCGCGAACGGGTGCGCGGCTACAAGCGCGCGCTTGGCGAATTTCCCGGCATCGAGGTGCTCGGGTCCGGGATCGGCAACTACCAGCAACCCGACGCCAGGCGGGTGATGGCAAAATTCCTGACTGACTATCCGCAGATCGACGCCGTGCTGTCGGCCAATGACGGCATGGCGCTCGGCGCGCTGGAGGCACTGAAGGAAGCGGGCCGCTCGTCCATCGTGATCGGCATCAACGGCATCCTGCCCGCGGTGAAGCAGATCGAGACCGGCGCGATCCTCGCCTCCGTCGACTTCAACATGTTCAAGATCGGCTGCACGGCGACCCGGGCCGCGGTGCGCTATCTCCAGCACGAGCCGCTGCCGGAAAAGGTGATGCTGCCGGCCGAGATCATCGACAAGAGCAACTACAGGGCATGGCTGGTGCCGGTCGAACAGCAGACCTGTCCGCAATGGAGCGACGTGGTCAGGTGACGGATCCCGTCATTCCGGGGCGATGCGAAGCATCGAGCTACGATGTGCAATTGCACATCGTAGAATCTCGAGATTCCCCGATGCGCAATTGCGCATCTGAGGTCTGGCGCTAACGAACCATCCCGGAATGACGACTTATGAATCACATCGTCGCTTGCCTCTTGGCATTGACGTTGCTGACGTCACTCTTCCACGACGCTGATGGTGCAATCCTCGCCGCCCTGTTGCCAGGTTCGCAGGCCGACCTCCTCGAGGAACGGCCACTCGTTCTGGTCGACGCGCGCGAACAGGTTGACGCGGGATTCGCCGCGCCAGTCGCGCACCGTCTCGGTGCCGTAGAACCAGCCGATGGCTTCGAAGCCAGTGACGTCGCGGTCCGACCATTCGCGGGCGTAGATGACGTCGCCGAGGCCTGCGTTGAGAATCTGGTTCTCGCGCGGCGGCTTGTTCGGCAGATCGAGCCTGGTGTGGGTTTCGCGGCCGGTCCATCGGGCGTTGTACGCCTTGATCGTGAGCGGCAGTTGCTCGCGGATCGCCGCCCAGGTCTTGGGAGCCTTATCCAGCGCCACCTTTGCCGTGAAGTGGCCGCCGCGCGCGAAACTGAACTTGATCCTGGTCATGATTTCTTCCCCCGGGAAACAATTGGATTGGGGTTTTGAGCCGCGGCCCCCATCTATACCGCCAGCACCTCGCCGATCCGGCTGCGGATGAGCTCGCGCTCCTCACGCCCCGTATCGGCATCGAAGCTGACGTCGTAGGCGATTTTGGCTGGGCGCTTGAGCACCACGATGCGGTCGCCGATTTCGAGGGCTTCGCTGATCGAATGGGTGATGAACACGGCGGTCTTGCCGTTTTCCTTCACCAGCCGGACAAATTCCGCGCGCAGCCGGCCGGCGGTGGATTCATCCAGCGCCGAGAACGGCTCGTCGCACAACAGGATATTGGCATTGGTGGCAAAGGCCCGCGCGATCGAGACGCGCTGGCGCATGCCGCCGGACAGTGCGTGCGGATAGTCGTTCTCATGCCCGCCAAGCCCGAGTTTGGTCAGCCAATTTTGCGCCGCCGCCCGCCGCTCCGCCGCGGGTGTCTCCAGCATCTCCAGCCCCAGTTCGACGTTCTGGATCGCGGTACGCCACGGCAACAGCCGGTCGCTCTGGAACACGATCGCCATCTTGCCGCGGAAGGAATCGAAATCCCGGAAGGGATCGCGACCGCTGACGCGCACGGTGCCGCTGGTCGGCTCGGTCAACCCTGCGATCATGTTGAAGATGGTCGACTTGCCGCAGCCGGTCTTGCCGAGCAGCGCCAGCATCTGGCCGGGGCGGACGTCGAGGTCGAGGCCGTCCACGGCGCGGTAGGCAGATTCGGTGCCCGCCTTGCCGAACACTTTCGAGACATGGCCGAGATGAATGGCGGCCTCAAGCGGCGTGACGGTATCCCTCATATCGCGCGCTCCGACACGGCGCGATAGCGGAACGCCACGTTTTCGATCAGGGTCAGCGCGCCCTGCACGATCAGCACGAAGAACACCAGTTGCAAGGTCCAGGCCAGCGCACCGGCCATGTCGAACAGCTGCTGTTGCTGCAGCAATTGATAGCCGACGCCGCCGGTCGCGCCGACCAGCTCGGCGACGACGACGACGCGCGAGGCGTTGCCGAGATTGACTTTCCAGGCGGTGAGAATGTCCGGCAGGATCGCCGGCGCGATCATCACCCGGAACAGTTTTGCGCGGGTGGGACGGAAGCTGAACACCATCTCCATCAGGTCCCTGGACATCGCCCGCAACGCGCCCAGCACCTGAAAGGTGAAGGCCGGAAGCGTCGTCATCACCATGATGAAGAAGATGCGGAATTCGACGCCGTGAAACCAGATGATGGCGAACACCACCCAGGACAGCGCCGGAATGCCCTGGAACAGCGTCAGGATCTGCGAGAGGAAATTATCCACCGCGCGCGAGCGTACCATCAATAGCGCCAATCCCCCGCCGACGATGAAGGCGCCGGCAAGCCCCGCCAGAATGCGAAGGATGGTCGCCAGCACATCGGCGAACATCGCCCCGCTGGAAAAGATATCGATGCAGCGCCAGAATACGTCGATCAGCGAGGGAAACAAAAAGCGCGGAAAGAACAGCGAGGCGAATTGCCAGATCAGGATCACCACGACGAACGGCAGCACCGACGTCCCCAGCCGCTTTGCCGCCGCGAACAGCCTGTTTTCGTGCAACGTCACGCTCGGCGGCGCGGCTTCACTCATTTGCCCGGCGCCTGATAGATGGTCGAGGGAGCCGGGTCCGACGGCAGGAAGGCAATCGACTTGCCGGCGGCATAGACCGAATTGATTTCCTTGGCGACGTCGGACGCCCACTTCACGTTCATGCCGAGCCGGTCATTGGCGCGGATGAGGTCGGCGATCGCCTTCTGATCGTCAGGGGTTCCCTTCGCCGCGATCAGCTTCGAGGCCTCGTCGGGATGCGCCACCACCCAGTCGGCGGCCTCCTTGTAGGCCGCATAGAGTTTCGGGACCAGCGCCGGGTGCTTTTCGACCCAATCGATATGCGCCGCGACGCCGAGATAGGGAATATTGCGGCTGCCGGTGAATTTCTTCCAGCTGTCGGCAATGGCAAGATCGATGGTGCGCATCTCCGGCTTCTTCGACAACAGCGTCGTGTAGGCCGGCTCCCAGAGTTGCACCGCGGCGGCGCGATCGGCCAGCGCGTAGCCGATCAGGCCGGGGGTTGCGGTATTGATCACCGAAATTTTCGACGTGTCGGCGCCGAGCTGGCGCGCGAACCAGTCGAACATCACATAGTTGGTGGTGCCTTTGGCCGCAGCGAGGTCCTTGCCCTCGAGGTCTTTCAGCGTCTTGACCTCGGGCCGCGAGGTGACGACCGCGCCCCAGAAGTCGAACAGGTTGAACAGATAGGTCACCTTGACGCCGCGGGTGTCGGCAAGGCCGACCGTCAGCAGCGATGCGCTGCCGCCGAGCTGGAATTCGCCGGAGTTGAACTGCGCGGTGTAGGCGTCAGGCGTGCGTTCCTCGAACTTGATCGCAAGGCCGTTCTTCTCGTCCAGCTTCTGCGCCTTGATCACCGGCGGCAGAAACGCGCCGAGCGAGGGGGGACCGAACACGACGATAGAGATCGGCTCGGGAGCCTGGGCCCGCGCCACCCCCGACGCGAGCAGGATGCCGACGCATGCAAAACCAGCCAAAATTCTATTCATAACCTCTCCTCCCGCGATTTATCATTTTTGATCCGCAACATCTCACAGGCCGAACAGCTTCTGCGCCAGGCCGCCATTGATGGCGGCGCGCTCGCTGTCTGAAAATCTGGTTTCGGCGACGATCTTTGTCGGCGCGAGATCGCCGATCGGGAACGGCATGTCCGATCCCATCATGATCCGCTCGGGACCGACGATGTCGGCGAGGTAGCGCAGCGCGCGCGGATCCTGGACGATGGTGTCGTAATACATCGCCGCCAGCGCCGCGTCGGGATCGCCGAGCTTGTCCTTGTCGAGCGAATAATTCCGGCGCAGCCGGCCGATCACATAAGGCAGCGCCGCGCCGCCGATGCCGGCGACGATCTTGGCGTTGCTGTAGCGGGTGACGTGACCGGCATAGATCAGTCGCGACATCGCGATCAGCGTATCGGTGATGCGCCCGACCGCGTTCGCCATGCCGTAATCATGCACGCGGTCGTCGCCGCTTTCGAACACCGG
>JBGPSI010000132.1:0-13876 GCA_041490045.1 Bradyrhizobium sp. | reverse complement strand
TTAAGGTACGTGCGGGGGTAATGATATCGGACCTCGGGAAGGTCTTTGTAGCTAGGCGTCACCTTAGTCGTGAAAATCGCTTTGGTCATGAGATTAAGCCTAAAGCCGCTCGCCTTACAGCGACCTAGTTTAGCTCAAGGCAGCTTCAGTTGTTTAGATAGTCGGCGCAGTCCTCCACCCCGGCTCCTCCCCTACTCAATCACCCTCGCCCTCATCTCGGCATCCGGCACAAAGCATTCCTCATACTTCCCGAAGATCCGGTAGCGGTTGCGCGCGACGAGGCTGTAGACGGCATCGCGGAGCGGTTTTGGTATCCGGAACAACACGCGTACCCAGCCCCAGCCCGGCAGCGCTCCCAGCACCGTCAGCGCCGCGTCCGATTTGAACCAGGCGACGCCGCCGTGGACGACGGCATTGGTGTCGGGATCGTCGGGATCGATGCCGAGCGCCTGCGCCAGCCGCGTACCGTAGCCTGATTGAATCGCGG
Source organism: Bradyrhizobium sp. (assembly GCA_041490045.1). Classification (GTDB taxonomy): domain Bacteria; phylum Pseudomonadota; class Alphaproteobacteria; order Rhizobiales; family Xanthobacteraceae; genus Bradyrhizobium. The sequence continues at coordinate 13,389 of JBGPSI010000132.1, read as the reverse complement.
TGAAGCGGAATCGCCGCGCGACGTCGCGTCGCGACGAAGCGGACCCAGCGCGAGCAAAACACACAGACGCCATCGTAGAGGATCACATCATCGTCCGGCCATGGGTTGGTCGCCCGCGTCATCTTTTTTTCACGGCGGTTGGGGACAACGCCTTCAGCGCGCGCTCCATCTCCGGCCCGGCGATCTTCACACCGGCTTCGGTTTCCGCCAGCCAGTGACCCTCGCTGCCGGAGGCCGGCAGCACGTGAAACTCCACTTTGTCGCCGCCGCCACGGAACGCGTCGGCAAGCTGTTTCGACAGGTCAGGCGAAAAATAGCTGTCATTGGCCGCCACCAGCCAGGTCACCGGCACGCGTGCGGCTCTGCCGAACTCGCCCGCCGCCGCCACCAGCGTGTGCGGCGCGCAGACCTGATTCGAAATGTCGTTGGCATGGCCGCCGCGGCCGGCGGCGAACGCGATGATGGCCGAGATGTCTTGCGGGTTTCCGCTCGCCAGCGCCAGCGCGCCCCAGGCGCCGGCCGAGTGCCCGACGACGAGCATGCCGTCCTGCCGGACAAAGGGCTGCCGGCGCACAAAACCCGCCGCCACCACGATCTCGTCCGCAGTGGCGCGGCCCGAACGCGAATAATCGGCCTCGTCGCAGCCGCCCTGGTCTTCGAGATATTTTCCCCCGGTAGCGCCATGGCCCGGCCGTTCCGGCACCAGCACCGCAAAGCCGCGCGCCACCAGCCAGGCCGCCAGCGCGCGGTATTCAGGCTGCGGCATTTGCGCGCGACGCAGGACGTTCTGGGTCGAGGCGTGCGCGATCACCGCCAGCCGGAACGGACCATTGCCGGGTGGACGAAACAGCACCGCATGCGCCGATGTGGCCGGGTCCGGCGAGGGCACCAGCCATTGCTGCATCCGATTCGGTTCGCCCTCCGCGCCTTGCGCGCCGAATGCGGTTTGCGCCATCGCGCTCTGCGTACACACCATGCCGAGTACAACCAGAGCGGAAAACGCCTTGAACGATTGCATGAACTTGCCTGATGAGGACGGCTCGCTACCGGCCAAGAGAATACGCACGGCGAATCAAATCCAGCGCATTTTTCCGTGAAGCTGACCCGCCCTAGTCGGGTTTGGACCTGCCGACGCTGGCCCGTCCTGCCAATCCCTCGCACAACTACCGTCTCGGGCGGCGCCTTGTCCTTTTTCGGTACAGCCAAAGGCCAAAAACTGATGCAGAAAATCCACAGGTTAACCCATAATTAACGATAGACCTTGAAGCCGAGGCTGCGACTTGCTTTGATCAGGCCATGAGCACAACCCTGATCGAGGTTCGGCCGGCCAAAGCTGCGGATGCGGCGGCGGTAGCGTCCACCCATGATGAAGCCTGGCGTTCGGCCTATCAGGGCATCATCCCCGGCGCCGAGCTGGAAAAACTGATCAACCGCCGCGGCCCGCAATGGTGGGACAGCGCGATCCGCAAGGGCAGCCGCGTCAGCGTGTTGGTGTTCGGCGACAAGGTCGCGGGCTACGCCAATTACGGCCGCAACCGCGCCCGCAGCCTGCACTTCGAAGGCGAGATCTACGAACTTTATCTGCGCCCCGAGTTTCAGGGCCTCGGCTTCGGCCGCCGGCTGTTCACGGCCGCGCGGCGCGACCTGTTGCAGAGCGGCCTCAAGAGCATGGTGATCTGGGCGCTCTCCGACAACGATCCCGCGACCGAGTTCTACCGTGCCCTCGGCGGCCGCATGGTGGCGCGGTCGTCGGAGAAGTTCGGGCCCAAATCGCTCGACAAGGTCGCCTTCGCCTGGACCAGCTGAGACCCGGGCCTCAAGCGCGCCGAAACCTTGACCGGTAGGAGGCTTGACCGACAGAAGCTTTGGCCGGCCGGTGTCATCAGCTTTTTTCCAGACTTAACTGCAAAGCCCCGCGGAGCCTTCCATGCGTATTGACGCCATTTCGATCGGGAACGATCCGCCGCGTGAGGTCAACGTCATCGTCGAAGTGCCGGTTGGCGGCGAGCCGATCAAATACGAGATGGACAAGGAGGCCGGCACGCTGGTGGTCGACCGGTTTCTCTATACCGCCATGCGCTATCCCGGCAATTACGGCTTCATCCCGCATACGCTCTCGAACGACGGCGACCCCTGCGACGTGCTGGTCGCCAACACCCGCGCGATCGTGCCGGGCGCCGTGATGAGCGTGCGGCCGGTCGGGGTGCTCTTGATGGAAGACGAGGCCGGCGGCGACGAGAAGATCATCGCCGTGCCATCATCGAAACTGACCCAGCGTTACGACAAGGTGAAAACCTACAGCGACCTGCCCGACATCACGCTGGCGCAGATCCAGCACTTCTTCGAGCACTACAAGGACCTCGAGCCCGGCAAATGGGTAAAGGTATTGCGATGGGGCGGCGCAGCAGACGCGCATCAGCTGATCGCGGAAGGCATCGCGCGGGCGAAGGCGAAGAAGTAGGCGGTCAGAGCATTCCTCTCGTCAGGCTCCTCATCCTGAGGAGCCCGCATTTGCGGGCGTCTCGAAGGATGAACCTCTATCGAAAAATCGCTGGCCTCATGGTTCGAGACGCGCGAAGACGCGCTCCTCACCGTGAGGAGCGAGAGACACCATGCGCCGGCTAAAAATAGTCCGCAACATCCTGTTGCTCGCGATCGCGGCCATCGTCGTTGTCACAGGTGTGCTGGCATTCAACGTGGTCACGCATGGCTCGCGGCAGCTTCAGGTCGCCTCCATACCGCGCGCCTCCGTCGACAGCGAGGGCGCGGCCACGCGACTGAGCGAGGCGATCCGCTTCCGGACCATTTCGAGCTTTGACAATCCGGACCAGGACACCGAGGCGCTGCGGGGCTTACAGGCGCACATCCTGAAGAGTTTCCCGGCCTTTCACGCCGCCGCCAGACGCGAGGTCATCGCCGGCTACAGCCTGCTCTACACTTGGGAAGGCAGCGACCCGAAGGCACAGCCGATCGCGCTGCTGGCGCATCAGGACGTGGTGCCGGTCGCGCCGGGCACCGAGAAGGACTGGCTCAAGCCGCCGTTTGACGGCACCATATCGGACGGTTTCATATGGGGCCGCGGCTCCTGGGACGACAAGGGCAATCTCTATTCTATCCTGGAGGCCGCCGAGGCGATGGCCAAGCAGGGCTTTCGCCCCAAGCGGGCTATCTATTTCGCGTTCGGCCATGACGAGGAAGTGGCGGGCACCCGCGGCGCCAAGGCCATCGCGGCAACGCTGGCCGCGCGCGGCGTCCGGCTCGACTTCGCCATCACGAGGGGCTCCTGATCACCGAAGGCCTCATCAAGGGTCTGGACAAGCCGGCGGCCTTGATCGGCGTCGCCGAGAAGGGCTATGCCACGCTGGTGCTGACGGCGCATGCCCGCGCGATACCGCAATCGGCATGATGAGCGCGGCGCTGGCCAAGCTGGAAGAGCATCGCCTGCCGATGCAGATGAGCGGGGCGGCTGCCGGGATGTTCGATACGCTGGCGCCGGAGATGCGCGGATTCAGTCGCGTCGTGCTGTCCAACCTCTGGCTGTTCAAACCGCTGTTGCTGCGCGAGTTCGAAAAGACCGGTCCCACAGAGGCTATGATGCGCACCACCACTGCGCTGACGATCTTCAATGCCGGCGACAAGGACAATGTGCTGCCCGGCAACGCCTCGGCCAGCGTCAACTTCCGGCTGATGCCCGGTGACAGCCAGGCCAGCGTGATCGACCATGTTCGCCGCACCATCAACGATGACCGGATCAGCATCGAGCCGTTTCCCGGCAACGCCGAACCGACGCCGGTGACGGACATCAACCGTGCCGCCTATCAGACGCTAAACCGCACCATCCGCGAGGTTTTTCCCGACGTTGTGGTTGCGCCCGGCCTGATGCTGGCGGGGACCGATTCGCGGCATTACGTCGGCGTTGCCGACAACATCTTCCGCTTCTCGCCGGTGCGCGCCAACTCCGACGATCTGAAGCGATTCCACGGCACCAAACGAGCGCCTCAGCATCGAAGGCTATGCTGACATGATCCGGTTCTACCGGCGGCTGATCGAGAACGCGGCGGGGTGACGACCTAGTCGTCATTCCGGGGCATCGCGCAGCGATGAACCCGGAATCTCGCGCCTTACGACCTCCAGATTCCGGGTTCGCGAGTTTCACTCGCGCCCCGGAATGACAGCCCCTCCTCACACCGCCGGCTTCGGCAATCCGTGGATCGCGCAGGCAGCGCGCAGGGTGTTGACCAGCAGGCACGCCACCGTCATCTGGCCGACGCCGCCCGGCACCGGCGTGATCGCGCCCGCGACGTTCAGCGCCTCGGCAAAGGCGACGTCGCCGATCAGCCGGTCCTTGCCGTCGGAACCGGGCATCCGGTTGATGCCGACATCGATCACGGTGGCCCCTCGCTTGATCCAGTCGCCGCGCACCATTTCCGGCTTGCCTACGGCGGCATAGACCAGATCGGCGCGGGCACAGAGCGATTTAAGGTCGCGCGAGCGCGAATGCGCGATCGTCACCGTGGCGTTTTCGTTCAACAACAATTGCAGCAGCGGACGGCCGACCAGATTGGAGCGCCCGATCACGATGGCGTTCATGCCTTCCAGCGAGGCGTGCACGCTCTTGGTCAGAATGATGCAGCCGAGCGGCGTGCAGGGCGACAACGCGTCAAAACCGCCGGCCAGCCGTCCGGCATTGTTCGGATGCAGCCCGTCGACATCCTTGGCGGGATCGAGGGCGTTGATGATGGTTTCGGTATGCAGCGATTTCGGCAGCGGCAATTGCACCAGGATGCCGTGCACGGCGGGATCGCGGTTGAGCCTGGCGATCAGCGCCAGCAGTTCATCCTGTGCCACCTCGGCCGGAAGCACGTGCTCGAACGACGCCATGCCGGCGGCCTGGGTCTGCTTGTGCTTGCTGCGGACATAGACCTGGCTGGCGGGGTCGCTGCCGACCAAGACCACCGCGAGGCCTGGCGTCAGCCCGTTTTCGCGTTTGACCCGCGCGACCTCGTCGGCGACACGGACGCGAAGCTCTGCGGCAATGACCTTTCCATCGATGATCCGCGCCGTCATTTCTGTCCTTTGCCTTCTGATGAATCGGGCTTAGCCGCGGTGAGCTTTCGCAAGGCGTCGCCGAGCTTTGCCGGGTCGCCGTCAACGGCGATTTGTTTCAGGCGCGAGGTCATGCCGGAGAGAATCCGCACCCTCGCCTTGGGCACCCCGAGCGCCTTCGCCATCAGCTCGGTCACGGCGCGATTGGCCTCGCCGCCATCGGCGATGGCGCGGACCCGGACCTTCACGACGGTACGGCCGTCGGCGAGCGTTTCCAGCCCGTCAATATCGTCACGGCCGCCGCGCGGCGTCACCCGCAGCGCGACACTGATGCCTTCAGTGGAGTAGCGCCAGGGATCCATCAGGCATTCATATCCGCAGTCAGAAGACGGCTGGATAGATATAGTAGGTGATCACCCGCTGGATGAACATGATGATCAGGATCAGGATGATCGGCGAGATGTCGAGCCCGCCCAGATTGGGCATGAAATTGCGGATCGGCGCCAGTAGCGGCTCGGTGATCCGGTAGAGGAATTCGGCGACCGCCGACACGAACTGGTTGCGGGTGTTCACGACGTTGAAGGCGATGAGCCAGGACAGGATCGCGGACGCAATCAGGAGCCAGACGTAAAGGTCCAGAACGATGAGAACGATGTCGAGAACGGCACGCATGGGCAGGTTTTACTCGCGGTTCGGTCGCGGATTCGACTTCCTGCTAGATATCGGTTCCACCCCCCGCAAACAAGGGAAGTTCCGGGCAAATAAGGCCGAAAACGGCGATTTCGCCGTTCTTGACTTGGCCTTGGCGCGGATTGTAAATGGCGCCGATTGCTGGCCGCTTCGTTGGCGGTCACGATGGGGCCATAGCTCAGCTGGGAGAGCGCGTCGTTCGCAATGACGAGGTCGGCGGTTCGATCCCGCCTGGCTCCACCAGCCTTCGCAGGCTGCGCCTGCTTCGGCTCGGCGAGCCCTCCCGTAGCGAAGGCTGCCGCGGCGTAGCCCGCAGGGCGAAGCCGGGCCTCGGCAAGCCCCGCCGCCCGCGTGAACCACCCTCCCCTACTTCCCCGTAAACCTCGGCGGCCGTTTCTCCATGAAACTCGCCACACCTTCGCGGAAATCGGTGCCGCGCAGCGCCACCACCATTTCGCGGTTGGCGTCGATGGTGGCTTCCGCCAGCGTCTGGAACGGCACGTCGTAGAGTTGCCGCTTGATCACCGCGATCGCGCTCGGCGAGACGAAATCGGCCAGATCCCGCGCGTAGGCATAGGTCTGCTCGCGCAGCTGTTCGGGCGGGTACAGCCGGTTGACCAGCCCGATGCGCAGCGCTTCTTCGCTGGAGACCCGGCGCGCCGACATCAGCAAATCGAGCGCATTGGCATGACCGACGATGCGCGGCAGCATCCAGCTGATGCCATGCTCGGCGATCAGCCCGCGCCGCGAGAAGGCGGTGGTGAAAACCGTGTTGTCGGCGGCAAAGCGCAGGTCGCAATACAGCGCGTGCACGAGGCCAATGCCGGCGGTGGCGCCGTTCAGCATGCCGATCACGGGTTTGGGGATCGACGGATAATAAGCGTAGCGCGCCTGCCAGTCCGGCCTTCGGTTCATGTCGAACGGCGGCAGGCTGGTGGCGCGCCTGACATCGTCGGGATCGAGCCCCTTCAGCGCGTCCATGTCGGCGCCGGCGCAGAACGCGCGCCCTGCCCCGGTCAGCACGATGACGCGGACATTGTCGTCGGCGGCCGCGGTCTCCATGGCTTGGCGCACGTCGCGCTCCATGACCGGCGTCCACGCATTCATGCGGTCGGGCCGGTTGAGCGTGATGGTCGCGATCTTTTCGCTCACGTCGTACAGAATGTGCTGATAGCTCACCCGCGATCTCCCTGTGCTGCCGTCTTTTTCGACGACACCTTGTTGATTGCTGCTTCAGACGCGCTAGCTTGCGCGCGACCCCGTTGGCCGCGCCAGATAGTCCACCGTTTCCGGACGTTCCTTCAGCCATCCGGTCCAGCGTTTGAGCACCTTTGTCATGCGCTCCGGCTCGACCCCGAGCTGCGCCATCGCGACGCCGCCATTGACGGATTCGCGGTACTCGGCGATCAGCCCGCCGCGCACGATGAAGCGGCTCATGCCGTCGATCACGACCGGCTTGCCCTGAAATTGCGGGATCTTCGACGTGAAGCTCGACAGCGACCACGCATATCCCATTTCGCCGTCGAATACCGGATCGAACATTTCCCAGCGATAGTCGGCGGCATCGCGGTGAAACAGATCCCGCATCATATGCGCGATATCGGCACGGCCTTGGTGCGGACCGTAGATATAGTCGTGATAGATCGCGTCTTCGGTGAAATGGCTGGCGAAACGCACGCCGTCACCGGATTCCGCCGACAGCGTGAAGTCGCTCAACAGCTGCGCGAAGTCGTCGCCCGTCATGCCGCCTCCCGTCTCGCTTGCTGATTACCCCGCAAGCCTGTTGGGCCGACACTATCACATTTGAAAAATTGGAAAGGGTTTCGAAAATGCCGCAGGAAACGCCAGGACTATTCGGCGGCTTCCGACATCGCCGACGAGGGGCGCCTGGCCAGCCAGTCACCGATGAACTGCTTTAGCCAGGCACGCTCGGTCACGTCGTGCACCGCGCGGTCGGCGAAGTGATGGTGGCGCGGGCGCGCGCCCGGCAATTCGAGGCGGGCATGGCCCCGCGTGGTCCAGCGATGCATCATCGCGTAGGTGACATCGGGGTGGAACTGGAAGCCGAACGCATGGTCGAGCTGGAACGCCTCGACCGGGAAATCGCTTCCCTTCGCCAGCAATTGCGTGCCGTGGGGAAGTTCAAATCCCTCGCGGTGCCAATGGTAGACATGATCCGGCCAGTTCGGGCAGACCTTCAGCCCCGCGGGCGTTGGGCGGATCGGGTAATATCCGATTTGCGCGCGGCCTTCGGGGTGCGGCGCCACCCGGGCGCCGAGCTGCCTGGCGAACATCTGCGCGCCCAGACAGATCCCCAGGAACGGCCGCTGCTCCCTGAGCGGCACCTCGATCCAGTCGATCTCCCGGCGGACGTACTCATCCGGATCGTTGGCGCTCATCGGGCCGCCGAAAATGACCGCGCCGGCATGCCCTTCCAGCGTTTCCGGAAGCGGGTCGCCGAACCGGGGACGCCTGATATCGAGGGGATGCCCGAGCGCCCGCAGCGCATTGCCGACGCGGCCCGGCGTCGAGGTTTCCTGGTGCAGGACGATCAAAACCGGAAGCAGTGGTGTGGGGGATGACGCCCCGGCGGAAACCGTTCGTACCCTATCGGGAAGAGACAGCACGTTTTCGGCGTCAGGCTTGATCGAATGGAACGACATCGATTGATCTTCGCTATTTCCGGCCTATCAAGCCAGAATCGTCCTTAATGCATCCTTAATTCCGCACGGCGCTCGCAGAAATTCCTATGCTGGTTCGAAGCAAATTACGGGCCAGAGCAGGGGGCTGAATGCCTCACTTGCGCTTTCTGAGCTGGAACCTGCCGACCGCGGCGAGGATGAATCCGCGTGGAAACAGCCGGAGCAAGAACGGCAGGACCTTGATGCCGACGCCGGGCAGCACCACCCGCTTATTGGCCATCAGCCCGCGATACCCCGCCTTTGCGACGTCGGCCGGGGAGACGTTCAGGATCGCCGAGTCAAATCCAGGTTCAAACCCCGCCCGCTCCTGAAATTCCGATGGCACCGGTCCGGGACATAGCGCGGTCACCCTTACGCCGCGCGGGGCAAGCTCGCGGCGCATCGCCTCGCTGAACGAGAGCACATAGGCCTTGGAGGCGTAATACACCGCCATTCCCGGTCCGGGCAGAAAGCTGGCGATCGAAGCCACGTTGAGGATGCCGCCGCGGTGCCGGATCAGCTGATCGGAAAACCGCAGCGACAAATCGGTCATGGCGCGGATGTTGACCGCGATCATGCCAAGCTGCGCCGTGCGATCCATCTCGATGGCATGACCGAACAGGCCAAAGCCTGCATTGTTGACGACGTATTCGACGTCGACCCCAGCGGCGGCCAAGGCCGCGGCGATCATATCTCCGGCATCGGGCTGCTCGAGATCGCACGCGATCACGATAGGCGCGACAGCGCCGCCACCGGCGATTTCCTCCGCCAGCGTCGCCAGCCGGTCCGCGCGCCGCGCCACCAGAGCCAGACGATGGCCTTTTGATGCAAAAACGCGCGCCAGTTCGGTGCCTATCCCCGCCGAGGCACCGGTAATCAGCGTCACACGCTCAGTCACGATTCAATGCTCTTAAATTATGGCAGGATAGGTGGATAACGCATCCGAGAAAGCATACGCCTTAGGCGGGAAGCAAGCCACCCGCAAGCATGACGGCGTGTTCAAACGCACAATACTGCCGTGATAAATCTGGACATTTTGCGCTAATCGCGTCGGCGATCGGTCAATTGTCCCGGATATTAAATTTCGTCATGTCCCGCGGCGCACCTACCGAGGGCTGGAAAGCCCCGGCCCGTGACGTGGCGCGTTGCCGCCCGCGATGGCTCAGCCGCCTGCGGTCGCTGCCGGCTGCCTGGCGGCCACGCTATGCTTGAGGTCGATCCGGTCGCGCGAGGATACGCCCAATAGATCCGCCGCGCGCCACACCACATTGTCCTCGAACTCGCTGACCTGGCCGTCGGCATAGACCAGCTCCCACATCATCTCGACGATACGAAGCCTGCCGGCCTCATCCACCGAACGCATGATGACACTGGTGAAATGATAGAGATCGACCGCCTCGCCCTCGACCAGCATCGCAGACGCGATCAACTGATCCGCCTTGCCCGGATCAAGTCCGAAGCGGCTTTCGATCATGCTGTGCAGTTTGCGCTTTTCGGCGATCGACGGTTGGCCATCGATCGAAATCACGTGGATCAACAGCGCGGTCGCCGCCAGACGATAACCGGTATCGTCGAACGATTGCTGCCCATGCGCGGTTGGCGCAACAACATCGGCAATGAATTGGCGAAGTCCGTCCAGCATCGTTTCCTACCGAAATCGCGTGAAGCCCGTTGACTGTTATGGCCGATATATGGGCTGGAAACCCACCCTGTGCAATCCGCTCGGTTTCGGCCACAGCATTACGTTTCGGCAATCTCAGGGGATTTCGTAGACCACAATCTTGTCGGCAATGCCGCGCAGCGCCGCCTGCTTCTGGATCGGCGTGATCGCCTCCCTGTCGAGGATCGCAGCGACCGCCGGGGCCCCGATCACCGGACCGGTAATGTGGATCGCCTGCGATGTCGCCAGGCCCTGAACCCGGGCGGCGATATTGACGGTCTGGCCGAAATAATCCTGGCGCTCGTTGAGCATCACGGCGAGACAGGGGCCTTCATGGATGCCGATCTTCACCACCAGATCGCTGGTGCCGCGCTCGGCGTTGAGCGCGTCCATGGCGGCGCGCATCCGCAAACCCGCGACGATCGCATGTTCGGGCCGGATGAAGGTCGCCATCACGGCATCGCCGATGGTCTTCACTACTGCGCCTTTCTCCGAAGAGATGATCTCGAGCAGCGCATGGAAGTGCGCCCGCACCAGATCGAAGGCGGCGAGATCGCCGACCCGCTCGTACAGCGCGGTCGAGCCCTTGAGGTCGGTGAACAGAAACGTCAGCGACGTGATCTTGAGCCGCTGATCGATGTTGAGGTTGTCGGCCTTGAATACGTCGCGGAAGGTCTGGTTGGTCAGCATCCGCTTGGCGGTGAGGAACGGCTTGCGCTTGCCGATCAGATGATGGAGCGCGTCGGCCGCGATGAAGACCGACGGCAGCACCCGTACGCCGGCCTGATTGTCGAGCGACAGCCGCAGCGGGCCGGGACGCAGCGTAATGGTTCCGGTCGGCGCCTGCAGCTTGTTGTAGATCAGCGACAGTTGCTGACGTTCTTTGGTCGGCTCGCCCTGAACGTCGATGAACTGTGCGGCGTGCGTCACCGGCTCGAATACGATGATGAAATCCGACGGCAATTGCAGCGACATCGTCGCCTTCTCGCCCGCCGGCAGTTCGAGCGCGTCCAGCACGACGTCATTGGAGAGCGCCGCGAACGACTCCTCGTTGAAATCGACGCCAGAACTCCAGAACACCTGCTTGAAATATTCCCAGAGCGGAAGCGTGTTGGGATCATGGGCCGCGATGCGCCGGACCCGCGGACTGACCGTGAAGGCGACCTCGACCTGCTCGTCGACGGAGGCCTCGTAACCGCAGGCGCACAGCCCGCAATGATAATCGTCGTGACGCAGCGATTTCAGCGTGGAGTGGGCGTCCAGCACTCCGCCGCAACCGGGGCACAGCACGTTCCAGGTGAGATCGAACAGCCCGAGCCGCGAGGCATGCAGAAAGCCGGAAATCACCCGCTCTTCGTCGAGCCCGGTCTGCTTCGAAAAATCCAGCAGATTGATGCGGTTGAGCTCGTGGTCCTTGCCGTTCTCGATCAGCTCGCGAATGGCGTCGGCCACCGCCGGGTCAGCGGTCTGCTTCAGTACGGAAAACTGCGCGTGGGTTTCACTCATGGATCAAGCCTAAAACAGATTGCGAAGCCGTCCAAGCAATGCCTCCTCACCGAGGCGTGATACGGAACATCGGGGAGCGATCCGGCTGCGTCGTCACCACACCGACAGGCATCACCGGCGTCTTGTCGAGCAGATCGAGCCGGAAGGCAGCGATGATCCTGGCCAGCGCCAGCGTCGCTTCCACCAGCGCGAAATGCGCCCCGATGCAGATCCGCGCGCCGACGCCGAACGGCAGATAGGCGAAGCGGTCGGGCGCCGGCGCCGGCGGCATGAAGCGCTCCGGGATGAACGCGTTCGGATCGCGCCAGAGCTTTTCGTGCCGGTGCAGCAACCACGGCGCGACCAGGACCACATCGTGCTTCCTGACCGGCAGACCGGCGATCGTATCGGGCGCGGCGGCCGCGCGCGCGATCAGGAAGGCCGGCGGATAGAGCCGCATCGTCTCGTCGACCACGGCGCGGGTGAATTTCAGCCGCTCGATATCGAGCCCGCCGTTCGCTTCTGCTTCCTTGACCTCGGCCGCCAGTCGGTCCTGGCTGACGGGATCGAGCGCCAGGAGATAAAGCGACCAGAACAGCGCGGTGGCGGTGGTCTCGTGACCGGCTAGGATCATGGTCGCGACCTGGTCGCCGAGCTGCTCGTCGGTGAAGGCTTCGCCGCTCTCGGGATCGCGCGCGGCGCCCATCAGGTCGAACAGGTCGCGCGGCGGCGCGCCTTCGTTCTTGCCGGCGGCGCGGCGCTCCGCCATCAGCTCGCCGATGAACCGGGTCCACCGCTTGCGGAAACGGGCGCGGGAAAAATCCTGCGGGGTCGGCCAGCCCAGCGGCAACAGCAGATCGAGAAAATGCGGGCGCGCCAGCCGTTCGCCGTACTCCATCACGAAGTTGCGCAGGGCCGGACCATGGCGGTCCATCCCGAACGAGAACATGGTGCGGCCGGCGATCTCAAGCGTCATGCGCTGCATGGCTTCGCGCAGGTCGACCGGCTCGGCGCACTTCGCCGCAAGTTTTGCGATCGTTTCGTCTGTTACCGCGACCATGTGGGGTACCAGCGGCATCACCGCGCGCGGCGTGAAGGCCGGCGCCAGCGTTCGACGTTGATACTTCCAGGCCCGGCCTTCGGCGATCAAAAGGCCTTCGCCGAGCACCGGACGCAGCACCCGGATAGCGGCCGGCGTCCGCGTGTAGTTCTCGTAATTGTCGACAAGCACATGCCGGATCGCGTCCGGCGCGTTGAGAATGAAGCTGGACCGCCCGAAGAAGCGGCCCCTGATGATATCCTCTTCGTAGGCGCGTTGGCCCCAGGTGCCGATCGCGCTTTCACGCATCGCCACCATCCGCCCGATGGCGGTCATGTTGTCCGGCGCGCGCGGCGGGCTCGGCGGCACCAGCGGCCGGCGCACGACCGGCATATCCAGGGCTTCCGTTCCCAAGGCTTCGGCTATGCTCATATTGGCCTCGCGATATCCAGAGCAGATAAGCCGCTAACGGTCTTGCGCAACCTTATGGGATCCGAATCCGGCGTCATGCGGGCGCGCGGCCGGCAGGGCTGCCAAACGACCTCGTGTGCACCGGGCTGCTTGACGCCGGCCACAGTCCGGGAGCCACCGTCTAGCGTGCGCGCCGCGACCGCTTCGCCGTCTTCTTGTTCTTCTTGGCCGGCGATTTCGGTCGGCGCTTCGGCGCGGGATCGTTTCTCTTGTCGACCATGCCCTTGAGGGACAACACCTGAGGATAGTCGATGCTGAGACCGATATGATGGTGATACACCCGCCACGCCACACCCTTGGCGGTGAGCCGGTCATAG
>JBGPSI010000131.1:0-14051 GCA_041490045.1 Bradyrhizobium sp. | reverse complement strand
CGGGCAAGACCCGGCAGGCAGACCACCGGCAGCGCCGGCGCGCTGCGGCGGCCGAAGCAGCGCGCATGAAGCCGCAAGCCGTCCGGGGCGGAGATGAAGGTAGAGGAAGGCGCGGGGGCGTTCATGCGCGGCGATTGTCGCCGTTACTGGATCGCCCAGTCAAGTTAGGCGATGCGGTGGAATTTCTAATTCGTCCCGCCGCGCCGGATATCGGCCTCGATCAGCAATTTGGTTCCGCCGCCGAAGCGCGCGCGATAGACCTGCAGATTCTCCATGATCCGCTGCACGTAGTTCCGCGTCTCGGAGAAGGGGATCAACTCGACCCAGTCGACCGCGTCGACCTTGGGATCGCGCGGGTCGCCATAACGCTCGACCCATTTTTTGACGCTGCCGCGTCCGGCATTGTAGGCGGCAAAGGTCATGATGTAGGAGCCGCGGTAATCCTCGATCAGGCCGCCAAGCTCGGCAGCTCCCAGCGCCGCGTTGTAGACCGGATCGGTCTTCAGCCGGCCGAAGTCGAAGCTCGCGCCGTATTTCTTGCAGACATACTTGCCGGCATCCGGCGTCACCTGCATCAACCCGTAGGCTTGCGCCGGCGAGACCACGGACGGATTGAAGGCGCTTTCCTGCCGAGCGATGGCGAACACGATGCTTTGCTCGACGTCAGGCCCGATCGACTTGAACGGCGGAATTCCCGTCACCGGATAGGCGTAGAAATCGAACGGCAGCCCGCGATTGAGCGCGGCCTTGCCGACCAGCAGCATGTTGCGGGCGTCGCCGTAGCGGGAGGCCAGTTCGCCGAGACCCACCAGAGCGTCGGGATCGCCATTCTCGCCCATGTCGGCGAAAATCGGCACCGCGATTTCGCGCTCGTCCAGATCGTAGAGCAGTTTCACCGCGCGGACGATCTCCAGCCTTTCGATTCCACGGCCCCGGCCGGTCGGGGCGGCGTTCAGTTCGATCTGGGGAAGGCCGAGTTTTGCCCGCGCGAGCTGGCCGTAATAGCTGGTCGAGTGCGCGGCTGCCGCGGCGTAGGCGGCGCGGGCCTCCTGGACACGGCCCGCCGCTTCGGCGGCGCGGCCCTGCCAGTAGCCGGCGCGCGCCAGCGCGGTCGGATTGACGCTGCCGACCCCGATGCGCGCGAAATGCTGCGCGGCCAAAGCCGGGTCGGTCAGGAAGCGCAGCGCGATCCAGCCGGCGGTGAATTCCTGCTCGGTCTTGTAGATGTCGCGCGCGGGCAGCGCGGCGTCGCGCGCGATCAGATAGGCGGTGCGGTACTCGCCGATGTCGAGCATCTTGCGCGACAGCAGGCGCCGCTCGATCCACCATTCGTCGACGTTGTAGAGGCGCGCCGGGTCCCTTGGCGCGTTGAGCATGAGCTGGGCGGCTTCCGCGAATTTCTCTTCGCGCCGGAGCAGCTGGATCCTGCTGAAGACGTAGCCGGGATCGCTGTGCAGTTCGCGCGGAACCGCGTCGAGCAGCGCCTTCGCGTTGGAGGCCTTGCGATAGGAGGCGATCCGCGCCTTCGCCAGCGCGACGTAAGCGGCGCCCAGCCGCTTGGCGGCGCGCAGCGCGGCCTCGTGCTCGCTGCCGTAAAGCATCAGGTCCATCCGCGCCTTCTGGTCGCCCGGCGTCAGCAACGCGCCGAACAAATCGAGCGCCGTGCTTTCGGTATCCCCGGACATGGCATCGTTGCGCCAGGCGTCGCGCACCAGACGCTCCGCGTTGGCGCGGTCGCCACGCGCGAGCATCACCCGCGCCAGCGCGAACTTGCCCTTGGCCGACAACGGCGATTCGTTCTCGAACCACGCCCATACCGTGGCGTCGTCGCGATGATCGTCCCACAGCGCCGCCTCGAGGCGGCGGCGCAGGAAGGTCTGCGACGGCCAGCTCGGGTTGCCGGCGATGAAGGCGCGATAGCGCTCGACCGACGCCCCGTTGTCGTCGCTGCGCAGGATGATCCATTCGGCAAGTTTCCGTGCGACCGGATCCGTGATGACCGTTTCGGCCTGGGTTGCGTCCGCCGGCTTGTGCTTGCGCACGAGGTCGATGACGTTCTCCAGCGCATCGGTATCGGCCTGCGAGGTCGATGACGTCGCGGCCACCGCGGCCGGGGGTGGCGGCGGCTTGCGCGGCGGCGGCAAGGCCGCGTGCTGGCGCGTCGCGGGGGCGAGGGCGGCAGCCGGGGGAGCCCGCGCCGCAACGGGAGCGGTATTTTTTGCAGCGGTTTTCGCTGCATTCTTCGCCGCGGGCGCGGTTTTGGGCACGACGTTGCGCGCGATCGGCCTCGGCTTCGGCAATGGAACTTTTTTGGGCTTGGCCCAGGCGTCCCCGGCCAATGCCGACAATCCCACGGCGAGCGCCAGGCATGTCGCCAGGGCGGACGATCGCAACGCGGCTGGGCGGCTGGATGGGGTCACGGCCTTCTTTCGCGGCGAATCATTCAATCGCGGAGCCCTAGCTCTATTTGATTGAATATGCGGACAAAATACTAAAATACGCGGGGGACGAGCCGATCTGTGCGCCTGCACCGCGGCAAAATCGCGGCCGGCCTCGGGCGAGCATCGGACCGGCGCGGGCCTTTCGCCGCGTCCTCAGACCCGATATGAATAACCACTTACAGTACGACAAGGCCGCAAAACGCGCGTTCGGAGGAAGTCCATGGCAGCCAAGACCAATTTCAGGGGATCGTTCACCGCCTTGGTCACGCCCTTCAAGAACGGTTCGCTCGACGAGGCGGCCTTCCGCGCGCTGGTGAGCTGGCAGATCGCCGAGGGCACCCATGGACTGGTGCCGGTCGGCACGACAGGCGAAAGCCCGACCGTGAGCCATGAAGAGCACAGGCGCGTGGTCGAATGGTGCATCGACGAGGCGAAGGGCCGCGTTCCCGTCATCGCCGGCGCCGGCTCCAATTCGACCAAGGAGGCGATCGAACTCGCCCAGCATGCGGAAAAGGCGGGCGCCAACGCGGTGCTGGTGGTGACGCCGTACTACAACAAGCCGACCCAGGAAGGCATGTACCAGCACTTCAAGGCGATCAACGACGCGATCGGCATTCCCATCATCATCTACAATATCCCGCCGCGCTCGGTGATCGACATGAGCGTGGACACCATGGCGCGGCTGTTCGAACTGAAGAACATCGCCGGCGTCAAGGACGCGACCGCGAGCATGGTGCGTGTTTCGCAGCAGCGCGCCAAGATGGGCGAGGATTTCAACCAGCTGTCGGGCGAGGACGCCACCGTGCTCGGATACATGGCGCATGGCGGCCACGGCTGCATCTCCGTCACGTCAAACGTGGCGCCGCGGCTGTGCTCCGAATTTCACCTCGCCTGGCAGAAGGGCGATCTTGCGACCGCGCTCAAGCTGCACGACAAGCTGATGCCGCTGCACACCAACCTGTTCATCGAGTCCAATCCGGCGCCGGTGAAATACGCGCTGTCGCTGCTCGGCAAGATGGACGAGACGCTGCGGCTGCCGATGGTGCCGGTGACCGAACCCACCCGCGTGGCGGTGCGCAGCGCGATGGTGCATGCGGGCCTGATCAACTAGAGCCTTTCGATATTGCCGCCATGGGTCTTCCGGTTCGCCACGCTGAAGAGAAGGGGCTGCAGATGCTGAAGGAATTTCGTGAATTCGCCATGAAGGGCAACGTCGTCGACCTCGCGGTCGGCGTCATCATCGGCGCGGCCTTCGGCGCGATCGTGACCTCGCTGGTCGGCGACATCATCATGCCGATCATCGGCGCGGTTACCGGCGGGCTCGACTTCTCCAATTACTACACGCCGCTGTCGAAGGCGGTCACCGCCGGTAACCTCGCCGACGCCAAGAAGCAGGGCGCGGTGCTGGCGTGGGGTAATTTCCTGACCCTGACACTCAACTTCATCATCATTGCTTTCGTGCTTTTCATCGTCATTCGCGCCATGAACACCATGAAGCGCAAGGACGAAGCAGCCCCGGCGCTGGCGAAACCGACGCCCGAGGTCGAGCTTCTCACCGAGATCCGCGATCTGCTCAAAAAGTCTTGACGTGCACGCGTGCGGACGGAGTGCTATCGCTTTCGTTTTCCTGAGATAATTCCATCATGGCCGAAAAGAACCAGCGCGCGATCAAGGTCGTCGCGGAAAACCGCAAGGCCCGGTTCAACTATGCGGTCGAGGATACGGTGGAGGCGGGAATTGCGCTGACTGGCACCGAGGTCAAGTCGCTGCGCAGCGGCAAGTCCACCATCGCGGAGTCCTATGCCGATACCAAGGACGGCGAGGTCTGGCTGATCAACGCCAATATCCCGGAATATCTGCAGGCCAACCGCTTCAACCACGAGCCGAAGCGGCCGCGCAAGCTCTTGCTGCACAGGAAGCAGATCAACAAGCTGATGGGCGCGGTCGAGCGGGAAGGCATGACGCTGATCCCGCTGAAGCTCTATTTCAACGAGCGCGGCCGCGCCAAGCTGCTGCTGGCGGTGGCCAAGGGCAAGAAGCTGCACGACAAGCGCGAGAGCGAGAAGAAGCGCGACTGGGGCAGGGAGAAGGGCCGCCTGTTGCGGGCGCGCGGATAATCATCAAGCCTAACCGTCATTGCGAGCGAGAAGAAGCAATCCAGATTCTGGCAGACACAAAAGTGATTGCTTCGTCGCAAGTGCTCCTCGCAATGACGACCGATGGAGAATTGTGAGATGAACCAGAGAAATCTCCTTGAAGTCGACTGGAGCAAGATACCGGCGCCGGTTGACGACGGCGCTGCCGCGCATCTGGTCGGCATGACCATTCCGCCGATCGGGCTGGTTGCCACTGACGACACGTCCGTGACGCTGTCGGCGCTGCCGGGGCGCACCGTGGTGTTCGCCTACCCCAGGACCGGCGAGCCCGGCAAGATCGCGCTGGTCGACGACTGGGACATGATCCCGGGCGCGCGCGGCTGCACGCCGCAGACCTGCGCGTTCCGCGACCTGTTCGCGGAACTGAAGGCCGCCGGCGCCGCGCAGGTGTTCGGCCTGTCGACGCAGAGCAACGCCTACCAGACCGAGATGGCCTCGCGGCTGCATCTGCCGTTTCCGGTGTTGTCCGACGAGAAGCTGCAGCTGACGCGCGCGCTCGACCTGCCTACCATGGAGGTGGCGGGTCTGACGCTGATCAAGCGGCTGGCGCTGATCGTCGACGACGGCCGCATCAGCCACGTGTTCTATCCGGTGTTTCCGCCCGACCGGAACGCCGGCGACGTGCTGGCCTGGCTGAAGGAAAATCGCGTCTAGCGGCGCCCGTGCGGCATCAATCCAAATCCGCTTTTACCTTCGCAAACACGCTGCGGAACATTTTCGGCGTCAGGACCCGGGTGTTGGTATTGTAACGCGAGCAATGATAGCTGTCGTAAAGTTTCACATTGCCCGCCTGGTGGATCGCGCCGTGCGCGAACGGCGCTGCAGCGCCGCGCAGGCCTAGCGCCTTCAGTGTCGATTCGTGCGCAATGCGGCCGAGCGCCACGACCGCGCGCAGCTTTGGCATCGAAGCCAGTGTCGCGACGAGGAATTGCCGGCAAGTGTTGATCTCCGCCGGCAGCGGCTTGTTCTGCGGCGGCACGCAGTGCACAGCGTTGCCGATCCGGCAATCGACCAGCGTCAGCCCGTCGTCGGGCCGGGCCTCATAGACGCCCGTGGCGAAGCCGTATTCGAGCAGCGTGGCATAGAGCAGGTCGCCGGCGAAATCGCCGGTGAAGGGACGCCCGGTGCGGTTGGCGCCCTGCAACCCCGGCGCGAGGCCGACGATCAAAAGCCGGCCGTTGGGATCGCCGAACGAGGGCACCGGCGAATTGAACCAGTCCGGTTCACGCGCACGGTTCGCCTCGCGGAAGCTGGCGAGCCTCGGACAGAACGGACAATTGCGATCGGGTTCGGCAGGAGGCGAAGCGGGCGGCGGCGGGCCGCCAGCCCTGTTGTTCTCAGTCGTCGAAATCGTCGTCATCGCCCCTCGGCGCCATCGTGGTCGCGCGCTGCAGGAACTGCGGCGCGTGGTGGCGCGGCTCGCGCGGGGCGGGACGCTCGGACGGATCGCGGCCGAGCTTGGATTGCAACTCCACCAGATCGGTGAAGACGTCGGCCTGACGCCGCAACTCGTCGGCGATCATCGGCGGCTGGCTCGAAATCGTCGAGATCACGGTGACCCGAACGCCGCGGCGCTGCACCGCCTCGACCAGCGAACGGAAATCGCCGTCGCCGGAAAACAGCACGATCTGGTCGACATGCTCGGCAAGCTCCATGGCGTCGACCGCGAGCTCGATATCCATGTTGCCCTTGACCTTGCGGCGGCCGCTGGCGTCGATGAATTCCTTGGTCGCCTTGGTGACGACGGTGTAGCCGTTGTAATCAAGCCAATCGATCAGCGGACGGATCGACGAGTATTCCTGATCTTCGATGATCGCCGTGTAGTAGAACGCACGCAACAGCGTCCCACGGCTCTGGAATTCCTTGAGCAGGCGCTTGTAGTCGATGTCGAAACCGAGTGTCTTGGCGGTCGCGTAGAGGTTGGCGCCGTCGATAAAGAGCGCGATTTTGTTGGTGGAAGAAGGGGACATTCAGTTTCTCGCGTTGTTGTTAACGTTTGGCGCAGCGGCAACTGACCGCGCATTTCCAGGATTTGCTGCCCAAAGTTCGGTGAAGTTGGCCCCGACCAACACCACCGCAAATATGGTATGGCAAGGGCGAAAAGGCCAATACTTTTGACGTGGCAATAAAGCGAATTCTTGTCCTGGGCGGCGCCAACCGCAGGTCCGGGCGCTTCGCCTTCTGGTCCCTGAGGAGGGGTTACCAGAGCCGATTGGGAAGGCAAATCACAAAATGGTCTTGCGCAACGACCCCGGCCCCTATAACTACCGGCCATAATCAACATATTCGGTCCCATTAGCGAAGGCGACAGTCGATGGCGCGTGTCACCGTAGAAGATTGCATTGATAAGGTCGACAACCGGTTCGACCTGGTCCTGTTGGCGGCGCACCGCGCCCGCATGATCTCATCCGGCTCCCAACTTACGGTTGATCGGGATAATGACAAAAACCCGGTTGTATCGCTGCGCGAAATCGCGGATTCCACTATTTCCCCGGAAGATTTGCGCGAGGAACTGGTGCATTCGCTGCAGAAATTCGTCGAGGTGGACGAGCCTGAGCCGGATACCGTGCCCTTGATCGGTTCGGCCGGCGCCAGCGTCGACGCCGACGACACCGAAGTCGCCGTCGAGCGCATGACCGAAGAGGAACTGCTGAAGGGCCTCGAGGGCCTGGCGCCGCCGGAAGAGCAGCCCGAGGAAGATGAGTAGTAGCTTGCATCGTTTGCAATCTGGAGTAGCTCAACCCCGCCGATCTGACCAGGGCCCGGACATTGATCCGGGCCTTTGCTTTTGTTGACCTTTTCGTGGTTACCATGGACCCATCACGGGCACGGATGGATTCCGGCGCGGCTGACCCCGATTTGATCGAGGGAATGCCGGATTGGCGTCATACTGCGCCCGGTATGTCCCGGAACGAGCATTTTGGTGGCGCCGAGGGGTGCTGCCTGGCGCGAAGGGACTAGGTTAGGTCGTGAAGCCGAACTTGAAGCGGGGGCTATGAAGCCCGCACGTGAAGGCAGGGATTTGATGGCGTATTGGCGCCGCAGCACACCCCAGATGCAGGCCGCGACCGAATCGGTCGCCGTGGCGCCTTCCGTGCCTGCGCCGGCAAAGCCGGCCAAGGCGCCGCGTTCGCGGATGATGCGGCAATACGATCTGGTTGAGCGTGTTAGATCCTACAACCCGGATACCAACGAAGACCTTCTGAACCGCGCCTATGTCTACGCCATGAAGGCGCACGGCACGCAGACCCGCGCCTCCGGCGATCCCTATTTCTCGCATCCGCTCGAGGTCGCGGCGATCCTCACCGATCTCAAGCTCGACGATGCCACCATCGTAGCTGCCCTGCTGCATGACACCATCGAAGATACAGAGGCGACCCGCGCCGAAATCGACAAGCTGTTCGGACCCGAGATCGGCGCGCTGGTCGAGGGGTTGACCAAGCTCAAGCGGCTTGAACTCGTCTCGCGCGAGGCCAAGCAGGCCGAGAACCTGCGCAAGCTCCTGCTGGCGATCTCCGACGACGTGCGCGTGCTCCTAATCAAGCTCGCCGACCGTCTGCACAACATGCGCACGCTGGAATTCGTGCCGCCCGCCTCGCGCCACCGGATCGCCGAGGAGACGCTCGACATCTATGCGCCGCTCGCCGGCCGCATGGGCATGCAGGAGATGCGGGAGGAACTCGAGGACCTGTCGTTCCACTCGCTCGATCCGGAAGCCTATACGGTGGTGATGCAGCGGCTGGATTCGCTGGCCGAGCGCAACCGCAACCTGATCGGCGAGATCGAAAGCCAGCTCTCCAAGAACCTGCAAAAAAACGGGGTGACCGCGCATGTCTATGGCCGGCGCAAGCGGCCGTTTTCGATCTGGACCAAGATGGAGCGCAAGTCGGTCGGCTTCGAGCAATTGTCCGATATCTTCGGCTTCCGCGTGGTGCTTGATGACGTCGAATCCTGCTACCGCGCGCTCGGCGTCGTGCACACCACCTGGCCCGTCGTGCCCGGCCGGTTCAAGGATTACATCTCGACGCCGAAGCAGAACGATTATCGCTCGATCCACACCACCGTGATCGGCCCCGGCAATCAGCGCGTCGAATTGCAGATCCGCACCGAGGAGATGGACCAGATCGCCGAATTCGGTATTGCCGCGCACGCCTTCTATAAGGACGGCGTGGGCTCACCGACCGAACTGTTGAAGCGCGAATCCAACGCCTTTGCCTGGCTGCGCCATACCATCGCGATCCTGTCGGAAAGCGCCAATCCGGAAGAGTTTCTGGAGCACACCAAGCTGGAGCTGTTCCACGATCAAGTGTTCTGCTTCACGCCCAAGGGTAAGCTGATCGCGCTGCCGCGGCAGGCCAATGTGATCGACTTTGCCTATGCCGTGCACACCGACGTCGGCAACAGCGCGGTGGGCTGCAAGATCAACGGCAAGTTCGCGCCCTTGTCGTCGGAGCTGCAGAATGGCGACGAGGTCGAGGTTTTGACCTCGGAGGCGCAATCGGCGCCGCCCTCGGCGTGGGAATCGCTGGCCGTCACCGGCAAGGCGCGGGCGGCGATCCGGCGCGCGACCCGCACCGCGGTGCGGGATCAATATGCCGGCCTCGGCCGCCGCATCGTCGAGCGCCTGTTCGTGCGCGCCAAGATCGAATACGCCGACGACAAGCTCAAGGGAGCCTTGCCGCGGCTCGCGCGCGCCTCGATCGACGATGTGATGGCGGCGGTCGGGCGCGGCGAGATGAAGGCCTCCGATGTCGCGCGCGCGATGTATCCCGACTACAAGGAAGAGCGGGTCGCCCGCTATGGCGCCAAGAAGAGCAGCCTGGCAGTCAAGCTGAAGCTGAAATCGCCGCCGGATCCCTCGCGCAGCCCGTCGGCGATCCCGGTGCGCGGCATCAATTCGGATTTGCCGGTCAAGTTCGCGCCGAACGGCGGCGCGGTGCCGGGCGACCGCATCGTCGGCATCGTCACGCCGGGCGAGGGCATCACGATTTACCCGATCCAGTCTCCGGCGCTGAAGGATTTCGAGGAAGAGCCGGAGCGCTGGCTCGACGTGCGCTGGGATGTCGACGAATCGACGCCGCAGCGCTTTCCGGCGCGGATCATGGTCGACAACGTCAACGAGCCCGGAAGCCTCGCCCAGGTCGCGACCGTGATCGCCGAGCATGACGGCAATATCGACAATATCAGCATGTTCCGCCGCTCGCCCGATTTCACGGAGCTGACCATCGATCTTGAGGTCTATGACCTCAAGCATCTCAGCGCTATTATCGCGCAGTTGCGCGCCAAGGCCGTGGTCGCCCGGGTCGAGCGTGTCAATGGATAGCTTCACCACCTAAGTTTTTCCGCGAGTCCTTTAATGCCCCATCCTCCGCTGCGCCTCGGAGTCAATGTCGATCACGTCGCCACCCTTCGCAACGCGCGGGCCGGGCGCAATCCCGATCCGGTGCGCGCGGCGCTGCTGGCGATCGAGGCCGGCGCCGACGGCATCACCGCGCATTTGCGCGAGGATCGCCGCCACATCCGCGACGACGACATGGCGCGGCTGAAGGCCGAGATCTCAAAGCCGCTGAATTTCGAGATGGCCGCAACGGCCGATATGTTGCGGATCGCGCTGGCCACAAAACCCCACGCGGTGTGCCTGGTGCCCGAGCGCCGCGAGGAGCTGACTACCGAAGGTGGCCTCGACGTGGTCGGACAGCACAACGCGCTGGCGCCGTTCATCGCGCGGCTGAACGAGGCCGGCATTCGGGTGTCGCTGTTCATTGCCCCCGAGCCACGCCAGATCGAAATGGCGGCGAAGCTGCGCGCCCCGGTGATCGAGATCCATACCGGCGCCTGGTGCGACGCCGTGGTCGACGGCCATGTGGCGAAAGCAGATCTGGAATGGCGGCGCATCGTGGCAGGCGCGAGCCTGGCGCGCTCCGCCGGGCTGGAAGTCCATGCCGGACACGGCCTGGACTACGAAACCGCCGAGCGGATCGCGGGCCTGCCCGAGATCGTCGAGCTCAATATCGGCTACTACATGATCGGGGAGGCGCTGTTCGTTGGCCTCGCCCAGACGGTGCGCGCGATGCGGGCCGCGATGGACCGCGGCCGCCACGTCGCCGGCGCGAATCAGGCGGGTCAGGCTCCCGTGGGCCAAAATCCTGCGGGCAAAGCATGATCATCGGCATCGGCTCCGACCTGATCGACATCCGCCGCGTCGCCAAGGTGATCGAGCGTCACGGCGACCGCTTCCTCGAGCGTATCTTCACCGAGGCCGAGCGGGCCAAGGCCGGGCGCCGCGCCAAGAACGAGAACATGGTGGTGGCGACCTACGCCAAGCGGTTCGCCGCTAAGGAGGCCTGCTCCAAGGCGCTCGGGACCGGCATCCGGCGGGGCGTCTGGTGGCGGGACATGGGGGTGGTGAACCTGCCGAGCGGACGTCCGACCATGCTGCTGACAGGCGGGGCGCTGGCCCGGCTCGAGGCGCTGACCCCGGAGGGCTACGAGGCGCGGATCGACCTTTCCATCACCGACGACTGGCCGCTGGCGCAGGCCTTCGTCATAATTTCGGCGGTCGCCGCGGGCAAACCATGATGCGTCGGGGCGGTTCAGCCGGCGGTTTGTCGCAAAACTAAAAATCCGAATTTTTTCAATGGATTAGCAAGTTTTGATGCGGCCGTTGATTGCGCGGCTGCGAACAACGGTCTAAAACGCCGCAGGTTGGATCGAGGGCAGAGCGAATTCGGGTTTGCGCCGGGATTGGCTTTCAACAGCAGAATCAGGAGCACTTTCTCGACGCGAAGCGATCAGCTTTCCGCGTGAGGAAAATGCTCTGCCACCGCGCGGACGATCGCAGCGGGGAATTGGGAAAGCGATGAGCGTGACATCCGGGACAAAAACTGAAAGCGGCTTGGGTGAAACCATCCGCGTCGTGATCCATGCGTTGCTGATTGCGCTCGTGATCCGCACCTTCCTGTTCCAGCCCTTCAACATTCCGTCCGGCTCGATGAAGGCCACGCTGCTGGTCGGCGACTATCTGTTCGTTTCGAAATATTCCTACGGCTACAGCCATTATTCGATCCCGCTGTCGCCGCCGCTGTTTTCGGGACGCATCTTCGGCTCCGAGCCCAACCGGGGCGACGTCGTCGTGTTCCGCCTGCCCAAGGACGACACCACCGACTACATCAAGCGCGTGATCGGGCTGCCCGGCGACCGCATCCAGATGAAGGAGGGCCTGCTCTACATCAACGATGTGCCGGTGAAACGCGAGCGGCTGACCGACTTCATCGGCGAGGACCCCTGCGGGTCCGACGCCACCGCGCGGGTGAAGCGCTGGAAGGAAACGCTGCCGAACGGCGTCAGCTATGAATCGCTCGATTGCGTCGACAACGGCTTCTACGACAACACCAACGTCTACACCGTGCCGGCCGGCCACTTCTTCATGATGGGCGACAATCGCGACAACTCGACCGACAGCCGGGTGCTGTCGGCGGTCGGCTACGTGCCGTTCGAGAACATCGTCGGCCGGGCGCAGATGATCTTCTTCTCGATCGGCGAGGGCGAACACGCCTGGATGTTCTGGCGCTGGCCCACGGCGGTGCGCTGGAATCGCATATTCAAAATTGTGCGATGAACGACGAAACGCCTGAAATCCAGACCGCGCCGTCATCGGGCGAAGCAAGCCCCGAAGCCGACGTCGGCCACGAGCCCGTGGCTGCGAAAAAGAAGCGCAGGAAGATCAGCGCCAAGGCGGCCACAGCGGCGATCGAGGAACGGATCGGACACAAATTCGCAGATCCCGCCTTGCTGACCACCGCCTTCACCCATGTTTCCGCGCTGAAATCGGCGCGCAAGCGCGCCGACAGTTACCAGCGTCTCGAATTCCTCGGCGATCACGTGCTCGGGCTGATCGTGTCCGACATGCTGTACCGCGCCTTTCCGAACGCCGATGAGGGCGAACTGTCGAAGCGGCTGGCCGATCTCGTGCGCAAGGAGAGCTGCGCGGATGTCGCGAAGTCGCTGGGGCTGTTCGACGATATCAAGCTCGGCTCGGTCGGCGCCAGCGCCAGCGCCCGGCTGCGCAAATCCGTGCTCGGCGATATCTGCGAGGCGGTGATTGGCGCCGTGTTCCTCGACGGCGGTTATGCCGCCGCGGCCCAGTTCGTCGAACGCAACTGGACCGAGCGGATGCGCAAGCCGCGGCGGCCGCTGCGCGATCCCAAGACGGTGCTGCAGGAATGGGCGCAGGGCAAGGGACTGCCGACCCCGGTTTACCGCGAGATCGAGCGTACTGGGCCGCACCATGACCCGCAGTTTCGCGTCGCGGTGGATTTGCCGGGACTGGAGCCGGCCGAAGGCATCGGCGGCAGCAAGCGCGCCGCGGAAAAGGTCGCGGCATCCGCGATGATCGCGCGCGAAGGCGTCGCCGGCGGCAGCAATGACGGATAAGCCCGAAGACGGTGCCGCGCCCGCCACCGCTTGCGGCTTTGTCGCCCTGATCGGCGCCCCCAATGTCGGCAAGTCCACCTTGGTCAATGCGCTGGTCGGCTCCAAGGTCACGATCGTCTCGCGCAAGGTGCAGACCACCCGCGCGCTGATCCGCGGCATCGTGATCGAAAACAACGCGCAGATCATCCTGGTCGACACCCCTGGAATCTTCTCGCCGAAACGGCGGCTCGATCGCGCCATGGTGTCGACCGCATGGAGTGGGGCGCACGACGCCGATCTGGTCTGCGTGCTGCTCGATGCCAAGGCGGGCATCGACGAGGAGGCGGAGGCGATCCTTACTAAGCTCGCCACCGTCAAGCACGAGAAGATCCTGGTGCTGAACAAGATCGATCTGGTGCCGCACGAAAAGCTTTTGGCGCTGGCCAAGACCGCCAATGAGCGCCTGGGCTTCGCGCATACGTTCATGGTCTCGGCGCTGTCGGGTGACGGCGTCGACGATTTGCGCCGCACGCTGGCCGAGATGGTGCCGCCTGGACCGTTCCATTACCCCGAAGACCAGATGTCGGACGCGCCGATGCGGCATCTGGCGGCCGAGATCACCCGGGAAAAGATCTACCGCAAGCTGCACCAGGAACTGCCCTATCAATCCACCGTCGAGACCGACAGCTGGACCGAGCGCAAGGACAAGTCTGTTCGCATCGAGCAGACGATCTTTGTCGAGCGCGAAAGCCAGCGCAAGATCGTGCTCGGCAAGGGCGGCGCCACCATCAAGGCGATCGGCGCGGAGTCGCGCAAGGAACTCGCCGAGATCATAGGCCAGCCCGTGCATCTGTTCCTGTTCGTGAAGGTGCGCGAAAACTGGGGCGATGATCCCGACCGCTACCGTGAAATGGGACTGGAGTTCCCCAAAGAATAATCAAGGAATAACAAAGGAACGGCCGGCGTTGCGATGAAGATACCCAGGAATGTGTTGTGGTTCGAAGTTCTGCTCTACATGTCGCTCGTGCTCGACGCGCTGTCG
>JBGPSI010000130.1:0-14119 GCA_041490045.1 Bradyrhizobium sp. | reverse complement strand
CTTATTGACACACACCATCCCCATGTGAGCAATCCATAGCGCGGCATACCGGGCTATGGATTGCTTCGTCGCTTTCGCTCCTCGCAATGACGATGAAGGGCTGACGCAGCCCTCACACCGCCACCACCTCATCACTGATCACCACGAATTTCTTCAGATCCATTCGCCCAAAGCTCGTGGTCAGCGCCACGTCGGCGGCGTCGCGGCCGGTGCCCATCAGGATGCGGCCGATCCGCGGATGATTGTGGCGGGCGTCGAAGGTATACCACTGGCCGGAGAGATACGCCTCGAACCAGCCGGAAAAATCCATCGGCTCGGGGTCGGGGGGAATACCGATGTCGCCCATATAGCCGGTGCAGTAGCGCGCCGGGATGCCCATGCAGCGGCAGAAGGTCAGCGCCAGATGGGCGAAGTCGCGGCAGACGCCGGCGCGCTGCTCGTAGACATCATGTGCCGATTTCATGAAATGGGCGTGCTGATAGCCGAAGGTGACATGGTTGTGCACGAAGTCGCAGATCGCGGCGACCCGCGGCCAGCCCGGTTGCGTATTGCCGAACAGCGACCAGGCGATGTCGGTGAGCTTGTCAGTCTCGCAATAGCGGCTCGCCATCAGATAGAGCAGGAGATCGTCGGGCAGCCGGTCAATCGGCAGCTGCTGCGCCTCGGGCGCCACGCGATCGGGCAACCCGGTATCGCGCACCAGCGCATGGCCGCGCAAGGTCACCCCTCCGGCGGGCGCCACCAGCCGGCCGCAGATATTGCCGAAGGTGTCGCGGTAGAAACTGATGGGCACGCCGGGCTCGGCCACGATGGTCTCGGTGCCGATGATGTCGGCACGGCGCGACGGATGGATCGAAAGCATGATCACCATCGGCGTCGGCTGCACAGCCGCGTGGGCGATTTCGAATCCAACCCTGATTTCCATGGTCAGACGCTGGCCTCCTCGCCGACGGAAACGACGTTGATGGCGACCTCCATGCCGACAAAGGCGTCGGCCGAGCCGAGGTAAGTGCCGTGCAAGGGAATCGCCTGGCGCGGATCGCGCGCCACCGCGACGCGCACGAGATCGCGGGTGCCGACGATGCCGTTGGTGGGATCGAACTCGATCCAGCCGGCGCTCGGCAGATAGACCTGCACCCAGGCGTGGGTGTTGCCGCCGCCGACATAGCCATGCGCGCGATCGCCGGGAATGGCGATGTAGCCGGAGACGAAGCGCGCGGCGATGCCGAGCCGGCGCAGCGCCTCGATCATGAACAGCGCATAGTCGCGGCAGGTGCCGGACTTCGTTTGCAGCGTGTCGAGCGGATGCTGGGTGCCCTGCTCGTGGCGCTTGCGGTAGGTGAAGGCCTCGCGAATGCCATGGGTCATTTCGCTGAGGATCTTGAAGGTCGGTGTCGGGCCCTCCGCGTCGAGAAAATTCAGCGCCCACGCCGACAGCGCGCCCTGAGGGTCACCGTATTGCGGCGTGATGAACTGGACGAGGTCGGGAAATTCCTCGTCGTCATAGAGGAACGGATAGAAATAGGCCGTGTCGTCCGGGGTCAGCGCGAACTCCTCGGCCGGATTGTGCTCGACGGTCGCGGTATTGATGAATGACAGGACATCGGCGCGCTCGTCGAAGGTCGCGATCGCGACGCTGTTGCCGAACACGTCGTGGATCCAGCGCAGCGACATCGGCTGCGGCGAAATCTCCAGCTCGTTCGAGAGCACGCGCAAATCATGGCCGTCACGCAGGCGCAGCATGATGCGGTGTTCGCCGAACGCCACGGGGTGCGCATAGCGATATTCGGTCTTGTGGTGAATCGTCAGGAGCGGCATCGTCGACACAATAATTATGACTTTGGGCGCTGTAATCTATACCGATCCCTGCTCAATTCTAAATCGGTATGCTGCTTCGCTAGGCAAACACGCAAGGAAAAATGGATTTGGCAGGCCCAGCCGACACATCATTACTCCTGGATGGCCAGGATGTTCCGCCGGTGCACGAGGATAATACTGCGGGGCGCTCGCCGTTCCTGCTGACGTCGGACCATTACGGCCGGGCGATCCCGCGCGCGCTCGGCGATCTCGGACTGCCGGCGAGCGAGTTCGAGCGGCATATCGCCTGGGATGTCGGCATTGCCGACGTTGCCAACGCGCTGTCGAAACAGCTCGACGCCCATCTGATCGCGCAGCGTTATTCGCGGCTGGTGATCGACTGCAACCGTCCGCCGGCCGCGGCAAGTTCAATCCCGCGCATCAGCGAGGCGACGACCATTCCCGGCAACGAAGCGATCTCGAGAGCGGCAGCCGAGACGCGGCGGGCAGCGATCTTCGATCCCTATCACCGCCGCATCGACGAGGTGATCGACCGCCGCCTGCGCGATCATGTTCCGACCGTGCTGGTGTCGCTGCACAGCTTCACGCCGGTTTACGCCGGCGTCGCGCGGCCCTGGAATATCGGCACGCTGTATCAGCGCGACACGCGATTGCCGCCGCTGCTGCTAAAACTGTTGCGCGACGAGCCCGATCTCGTGGTCGGCGACAACGAGCCCTACGCGGTCAGCGACGAGACCGACTACACCATTCCCGTGCATGGCGAGAAGCGCGGCTTGATGAACACCGGCATCGAAATCCGCCAGGACCTGATCATCGATCCGGCCGGACAGAAGCAATGGGCGGACCGGCTGGCGCGGATTTTTGGCGAGATCGAAGCGACGCTGCGAGAGAAGGGGCTGATCTGATTGCGCTCTCAACGCGCCCGCGTCAGTGCCAGCCAGATGCCGCCACCGATCATGAGGCCGCCGGAGACGCGCGAGACCAGCCGCGTCCGCCGTGCCGAGAAGAAGTGCCGCGCGCGGCCGGCCAGCAGCGCGTAGATCGAATCGGTGATCGCGCCTGTCACCATGAAGGTGACGCCGAGTAGCGCGACCTGCGAGAAATGATCCCGGCTCATGTCCATGAATTGCGGAATGAACGCGCCGAAGAACACCAGCACTTTCGGATTCGACAGCAGCACCAGAAAACCCTGCAGGAAGAACCCGCCGCGCGGCGGCGCCGGCGGCTCGTCGGCGTTGACGTCCTCGACTGGAAACCGGATCAGCTTGATGCCGAGCCAGACCAGATAGGCGGCGCCGGCAAAGCGCACCCAGTCGAACCAGTAGCCCATGGTCGCCATCAGCGAGGTCAGCCCGATGCCGACGATGCCGATCACGATGGCGAGCCCCGCCTGGACGCCGAGAATGTTGGTCAGCGCCGCGCGCGTACCGTGCCGCAAGCCGTTAGCGATCACCAGCGTCACCACGGGACCCGGGATCAGCGCCAGCGCGATGCAGGCGGCGACGAAGGCGAGATAGACTTGCAGGGACATGGGGACTCGCGGGTGGAGAGGGGAGCTGCATTATGCATGATCGGACGAGCGGCGGAAGCGGCACCCTCGTCCCCTCTCCCCTTGTGGGTGTTCAGACCGGGGAGAGGGTGGACGCGATGCGGAAGCATCGCGGACGGGTGAGGGGTTTGTCTCCACGGATAGAGACCCCTCATCCGGCGCTTCGCGCCACCTTCTCCCACAGGGGGAGAAGGGAAGGAAGCCGCCTCATCCGCCGCCGAGCGCCGCCGTCATCCAGTGTGTCATGTCGCGCGAGGCCAGAAACGCCAGCGCGGCGTGCTGGACGGCCGGCGCGTCTGCGCTGCCTTGCGCCACCGCGACCAGCAGGTCGCAGCGGTGCGAGATCGCGATGCCGACGCCGGCGTGGTGCGCGCCGTCGGCCATGCCGAGATCGTAGGCCCGCGCACGGCCGGACATGTCGGCAACGCGGACGACGCTGCCCGGCGCCCGCGGCACGAAGTTTGGCGTGATCATGTCGAGATCGGCGACGCGGTCGACCTCGTCGTCGTCGGCAACCCCGGTATCGCAGTTGCAGAAGCCGATCTTCGGCCGCACGTAGAGTTCGACGCCCTCGCCGCACGTCTGGGTCCGGCAGCGAAACGCACGCCCCGCCGGCCAGGCGTCGCGCGGGAACGGCCAGGTGATCTCTTGCCAATTGGCATCGCCAGAGCCGCCGCCTTGCGGGCGCACCTTTTGATACGCCGCCACGCCCGACAGGGCGCCGAACGCCAGCGATGCGATCAGGATGGCGATCAAGCGGCGCATGCGGCGATCCCTTAAGGCAGCCCTGCTGCTTTGCGCGCGTCGCCGGTCAGTTCCAGGATATGCAGCCCGGTATTGGCGCGATCGACGATGTAGATATAGCCGCGATCGTCGGTTTCGACATTGTTGGTCTGGATCGCCACCTTGCAGCGTTCCTTGCCGTCGATGGTGACGCAGCGCTTGTCGGTCGCGGCCGTGATCGACGGGATGAAGTAACCGACTTCCCTGGGGTGATAGGGATCGCGGATGTCGAGCGCGCGGACGCCGGCATTGAAGAAGGCGATGAAGGCCATCTTCTTGTAATAGACCGGTGCCATGCTCTCGTTGGAGGAGTGCGAGCCGAACCGCCCTCCCCGCTCGCAGAACGAGCCGCCGGCCTCCGGCACCGTGTAACTCGAAATCATCATCGGGCGGTTCTCGACCGTGACGTCGGCGAACCACACCATCTGCCGCGGCTCGGCGCATTCGTTCCGGATCGCCTCGTCGACGATCATCACGATGTCGCGGCTCTGGCCGTCCTTGTCATGGGCGAATTCGGCGATCGGCATTTTCAGCATCGGAAACGTGGTGTGGGCGCCATTGAACGCCGACATGGTCAGCCGCGAGATTTCCGGATAGCGCAAATTGTCCGGTGTCGGCTCCTTCGGCCCGTTGACGAGCTTGTCGCGATCGACGATCTGCAGCATGCCGCCCTTGTCGGTGCCATAGCCGAAATAGACCCGGTTGCCCTGCGGCCCGGTCGAGATAGGCCCGTGCAATTCGGTCGGCACCGCGCCGGTCGCGCCCGGCTCCTGGCCAGGCAGGCCGAAGTCGCGGATCTTTACCGGATGCGCGGGATCTCCGAGGTCGTAGACCTGCGTCATGCGGCGGGTTCGCCAGTCCGGCGCGCCCGAAACCAGGAAGGCGATGCCGGTGTCGCATTC
This sequence comes from Bradyrhizobium sp., assembly GCA_041490045.1. GTDB lineage: Bacteria > Pseudomonadota > Alphaproteobacteria > Rhizobiales > Xanthobacteraceae > Bradyrhizobium. The sequence goes on along the minus strand of JBGPSI010000130.1, from coordinate 9,067 downwards.
CCACCAGCTCTTGTGGGTGTCCTTCAACCCGCCGAGCCGGGTAATCAGCACGGGATTGGCGGGGTCGGCGACGTTCCAGATCTCATGCGCCTCGCTGCCGAAGGTGCGCAGCATATAGACCGCGTTGGGATCGCCCTTGGGCAACGTCTTGCCGTCGCAGATACGCACCATCTGCGCCCCGCCGCCCTCGTATTTTCCCGCCTGCCCGGGAATGTGATGCAAATATTTCGGGTTGGCGGGATCGGTGACGTCGACGATCGAGGTGCCGTTCGGCTCGGCCTTGCCGGTCAGCGGGTTGATGGGATCCGGAACCGCGTCGGTGCCGCCGTGATGGCCGATATAGGCGATCCAGCGGTCGCCCTGGTGATGGATGGTCGGCTGATAGGCGCTGCGCGCCTGCAGATCGTTGCTTCCGACCAGCCGCATGTTGGAGGCTTCCGGCGGGGCGCCGATCACCTGTTGCTGCGCGGAAGCGACGCCGCAGGACGCGATGAAAGTGGCGCAGAATATCGTGGCGAGTTTGACGTTACCGCTCATGCTTTTCCACCCGGGGCTGTCGAGGCCAATCTGTGCTGGCTGATTTTAGTGGCGACATCATAGCCAAGCGTGGCGCGATTGCACCAAGCTTCGCCGGTGCGCTGCCATGCAGCATGGGCCAAGCGAGAATTGAGCGAATATTCCTGCAGCTACTATGCGCGCGCCGCGAACAGACGCTATTGGTTCTGGTTCGACGCCCGCACATGTCGATCGAGGAAATCGAGGGCGCGCTCGACAGACTCCGCAGTTACTTTGGGATTTGACCGGTACTCGACATGCTGGCCGTTCGCGGCTGTCTTGGCGAAGCTGATTCCCATGTCCCAGCCATGTGTCGCGTTTTTGTAGACGACCAACTCGACTGGAGCTCCCTTGTCCTTCTGCACCTGGAGCCGGGAGATGCAATCTTGCGGTGGTCCCTCGGTATCAAGGTCGCCCATCTGCACCAGAAGCGGCACCGTGATCTTTTCCTCGGGCACGAAGTTGAGGTTTACCGGAGCGCGACCTGACATCCGAAGGTTCCCAAGAAAGCAGACCGGGTAATTTGCGACGATTGCGCGGAAGGCAGGTTGGCCTTGGGGCGTCTCGTAAAGACTTGCCGACACCCCCAAAGCTGCCATTGCGCCCTGCGACAGGCCCAACAGCCCGATCCGGTCGGGATCGACAAAGGGCTGTTTTCGCAAGTGCGCAGCGGCATCGAAGGCGTCCTTGCGCAAGCGCCACAAACTGACTTTGCTCGGCGCCTGGCAGTTCTCTCCCGGAGCCGTCACGCCGCGCGGCGTCAAGGGGTCGACCACCAGCACTGCATACCCGCGTTGCAGCGAAGCCTTCGCCCACACATCGAAGACATGGGGCCGCAAGTGCCCCCCACAGGTCGGAAGCATGACAACGGCTGGAAATGGGCCGGACCCTTGGGGCTTGAACATCTTGCTTGCCTTGGCGTAGCCGAACGGCTCTGGCGAAGCGGGAAAACTCAAATCATCATTGAGGCCCGTGGCAGCGTACGCTCCAACCGGTACGGACGCCGATTGAATGAGCAATAGCAGCAGCCCGACGCATTTCTCGGCAATACGCATTTGGCGCCCCTATCAACTTTGCGGACGGTCGCACTCGGATGCGGCCCTTGGTCCGTTGGATCGTACCCAACTTCCGCTGACTTTGAAAATCTCTCACAGGCCCTTGGCCTGAGGGCAATGCGAGCCGCCGAAGGACCGACTGCGAAAGCTTCCCTTGACATGCAACCTTATGGTTGCCTATTATGCCCGCCATGGATGACGTCTTCAAAGCACTGGCCGATGCTTCGCGACGGTCGCTGCTGGACAGGCTTCACGCCAAGAACGGCCAGACCCTGAACGAACTCTGCGACGGCCTCGCCATGACGCGGCAGGCGGTCACCAAGCACCTCGTCATTCTCGAGGAGGCCAACCTCGTCACCACGCTGAGGCACGGCCGCGAGAAGCTGCACTATCTCAACCCGGTGCCGATCCATCAGATCGGCGAGCGGTGGATCAAGAAATTCGAGCGCGGGAAACTGACCGCGCTCAGCGAATTGAAGAAGCAACTGGAGAAGCGCGATGGGTAAACCGGAATTCGTCTACGTCACCTATATCGAGACCACGGCCGAACAGCTCTGGCAGGCCCTGACCGATGGTGACTTCACCGAGCGCTACTGGTTCGGCCACCGCGTTACCTCGGACTGGAAGGCGGGTTCGCCCTACAAATTCGCCATGCAGGGCACACCAAACATCGAGGGCAAGGTCCTCGTGTCCGATCCGCCGCGGCAGCTCTCCTATTCCTGGGATTCCTGCTCGCCGGAGGCGGAGCGCGAGCGCACCTCTCGCGTCACCTTCGACCTGGAGCCGCGCGGCAAGATCGTCAAGCTGACCGTGACGCATGATGAACTCGACGAGCGCGGCGTGACCTTGCGCAACATTTCCGGCGGCTGGCCGATGGTGCTGGCGAGCCTGAAGAGCCTGCTCGAGACCGGGCGCGGCCTCGATATCGAAAAGCCTTCCGTGACGGAGAAGGAGGCGGCCCGTGCCTAGGCCCGAATTCGTCTACGTCACCTATATCGAGACCACGCCGGAAAAGCTCTGGCAGGCGCTGACCTCGAGCGAATTCTCGAAACGCTACTGGTTCAACACCGAGCTGCAATCCGATTTCAAGGTCGGCTCGCCGTTCGCGCTGGTCATGGACGGCACCACCACCGATGTCGGGGAAATCCTGGAGGCCGATCCGCCGCGGCGGCTATCCTACACGTTCCATCATGTGCTCGATGAGACGGCGCGGAAGGAGCCCCCGACCAAAGTGGTGTTCACGCTGGAAAAGCACGGCAAGCTGGTGAAGCTGACGCTGACCCACGAGAACTTCGCGGCGGGCTCGGAGCTTCTGGACGGCATCTCCAGGGGATGGCCGGCGATCCTGGCCAGCCTCAAGAGCCTGATGGAAACCGGCACCGCGCTTGCGATCCCGATCGCCGCGCTCGGCATCGAGGGCATGGAATGAACATCGACACGTTCAAACCGATGACCGTCTACACCATCTACATCGCCTCGACGCCGGAGAAGGTGTGGGAAGCGCTGACATCGGCCGAATTTTCCCGGAAGTATTTTTTCGGCAATTCGGTCGAGGTCGAGCTCAGGGTCGGCGGGGCTTACGTCCAGCGTACACCGGACGGCGCGCTGCATATCTCCGGCGAGGTGATCGAGTGCGATCCGCCGAGGAAGCTCATCGTAACCTTCAACGTCAACTGGCCGGCGTTGATCGAAAAGCTCGGGCCGACGCTCGTCACCTACGAGATCGAGCCGGCCGGCGACGCCGTCCGGCTCACCATGAGCGAATCGCATGACCGCCCGCTCAGCGACGATATTCTCTCCGGCGGACGCCAGGGCTGGCCCGCGATCCTGTCGAGCCTGAAGAGCCTGCTGGAAACCGGCGAGCCGCTGGCCATCAAAATGGCGCCGCCGCAGCGGATGCTGGCGGCGCTGAAGGAGTTGGGCATCGCGACGCCGTAGGTTCAGGGCCGTCATTCCGGGGCGCGCGCCAGCGCGAACCCGGAATCTCGCGCCGCAATGCCGAGATTCCGGGTCTGCGGGCTTCGCCCGCATCCCGGAATGACGACTAGGCGGCAACAACCGGCGCCACGATGCGCCGATACAAGTGCCACGTCGCGTGGCCGAGCACCGGCAGCGTTATCAGCAGGCCGAGGAAGTACGGCAGCGCCGAGACGATCAGGAGCACCACGATGACGGCGGCCCAGCCGATCATCGGCACCGGGCTGGTGACGACCGCGCGGACGCTCGTGATCATCGCGGTGACGAAATCGACGTCGCGGTCGAGCAGCAGCGGGAACGACACCACGGTGAGCGAAAACAGGATCAGCGACAATGCGGCGCCCACCGCGTTGCCGATCGCGAGGAACACCAGCCCCTCATTGGTGGTGAGCACCACCGTCATGAATTCGCGCAGGCTGGAGAACGAGGCGTTGAGCCCGATCAGGAGCGCGATCAAGAGGCGCACCTGATACATCCAGATCACGAAGACGAACAGCGTGACAAACGCCATCCAGCCGATTTCGCTGCGCGATATCACGGTGGACCAGATGGCGGGAAGCGAGATCGGTTGCCCGGTCTCGCGCCGGCGGCTTATTTCATAAAGCCCGATGGCGACAAAGGGGCCGATCAGCGCAAAGCCGGCCGCCAGCGGATAGGCCAGATAGACCAGGCCGAACGCCGTCAGGCACAACATGATCGCTATCCCGCCGCCGGCATAGAGCGCGCCGAACAGAAGCCCGTAAAGCGGCATGGCCTGGAAATCGCGCAGGCCCTCCCCCAGCGCTTCCGCGATATCGGCGGTCCTGATCCGCCGCACCACCGGATCGACCTTGCCGGAGACGGATGTCATCGACCTACCCTCCCAATTCATTATGAGAAATGGTGCGGGGTATTGGGGCGCGCGTGTTGATTTGAGTCAATATTGTTGTTCAGGCGTTGGCTGAGCACCAACTCTCACCGTTGTCCCGGCGAACGCCGAGACCCATACGCAGTGTCCGGCATGAGAGAGGCAGTGCCCGTTGCCTTGGCTATACGTCGCAACAACGAAAATTTGGGGTTATGGGTCCCGGAGTTCGCCGGGACGACGGGCTACCCCAGCGCCCGCAGTTCCCGCCGCAGCACTTTTCCCGTGGCGGTCATCCGCAGAGTGTCGGTGAACTGATGAAGCGCAGCGGGCGGCGAGGCCTTCGTGAAGGCGTCGGCCAATGTAAGATTTTTCAATATCGTCCGAAAGGGACTTCAGCCGGAAAATACAGCCCTGTTGATACAAGGCCACTTGATATCAGCAGCTGAAAGAACGGCTGCGTACAGCCACCCCTTCATCGGCCGCGAAGATGAACTGCTCGACTTAGAACGACAAATTTCGGATCACAAACGACCGCCTTCGCGGGCGATATATATTTCTGGCAATTTCGGTGCGGGGCGCCGAACCATTGCTCAGAAATTCTATGAACATCAGTTTCCTAACGTCGGCCGCAGTTTTCCAATGATAAGCCTCGACCCCTTCGCTGGCCTCGAAGAGCTGTACCGTAAAATCCTGGCGACCCTGCGTCCAACCATCACTGCTAGCGCACTACTCACACGGATCCAGAGTTTTTCGATTGCCCCTGTCGAAGAGAAGCGACGGCTCATCGCTCAACTTATAAATTCGCTGCTGCCAGCCAATGAGGCAGCTTTCTTGATAGATAAAGGCGGCGTCCTTACTGACGCCGGTGAATTAACTGTCGAACTGAACGAAGTCATCTCTCACATCGAAGCAAGACCTCATCCGCCAGCGATCATTATCGCGCCGAGAATGGTGCCGATGAAGCTTCGGAGGCGCGAAAATGATATTTCCTATTTAGCAGTCAGATCACTGAAGCGTAATTCTGCCGAGCGCATAATTGGCAGATTGCTAAAAGACAGGAGTGTGAAAGTAACGGACGACGGGATGAACGAGCTTATTAAACTGAGCGATTGCCATCCATTCAATATCTATCGAATGATCGACGAAATAGCCGAGCGTGGAATTGCCGCCTTTTTAGCAGACCCACGCGATTTTATTGACTGGAAGCATCGGCAGTCATCCGAATATCTCTCGAAGATCAATTTTGGGGAGCACGATGCCTTGATGCTCGGCCTTCTAAAACAAATGCCAGAATTGGACTTTGCCGCTATAGTTGAGGCCCTTGAGCTCAACGCCGCTAAAGTAAGCGATGACCTGCGACGTTTAAGCGATCTACATATTATCGAGTCGTCGGGAGATTCCTTTTCAGTTTCTCCAGCACTTCAGGTCGCAGTCGAGCGAGACAGGCGATTCCGGTTGAGCAAAGAGGTGCAGCAGGCAGCTATGAAGAGTCTTGCCAAATCGCTAGTAATTAGACTTGAAGAAGGAACAGCCGCCATCACGCTTATTGATGCCGCCATCCTTTCGTCGATAGATAGCGGTGAGACACAGTCAGATTTCACGGCCGCGTTTTTGCTTCCCTCGCATTACGTCTGGATTGCCAAACGCCAATATGATCAACGGCACTGGCACGAAAGCATTCGGTTCGCCGCTGAAGCGTTGAAAGGAGGCGCACGCCTTTCATCTGAGGGATTCGTGGCCGCGTGCCGGTATCAATGTCTGGCGGCCGCCCGTCTTGGCGAGCAACAAATATTTGATGAAGGAATAGCAAAACTCACCGGCGCCGCGAAAACAGATTGGGCAAAAAGCAATATTGCATTTCTCAAAGGCATAAATCTGCGATTCAAGGGAAATCTGCCGCAAGCCGAAACTCTGTTTAGAGAATCTTACGCCTTGTCGCCGGGGAATTTACATGCTGCTCGCGAACTGGCCGAGGTATGCCTCGCTCGCGACAATCTAAATGAAGCCGAACTTTTCGCTCGTGAAGCTCACAGCCACGGTCCAGCAAATCCATATCTAGTAGATACCCTTATATCCGTGCTCGTACGCAAACATGGACGCAGTGCTAAGCATATTTCGGAAATAAACGACCTTTTTGATATACTGGAAAGTGTTGGCGATCAGGGCGGTCGCTCATTTTTCACAACGAGGAAGGCCGAGTTCGAATATCTTTGGGGAAATAACAAAGAGGCAGCGCGACTCGTTGAGGACGCTATATCGAAAACGCCCACCATTTTCGAACCGCGACGACTACATGCCCTCATAATGTTGAAAGATGGAAACAAGGCAAAGGCCTTCGAGACCATCAAATTGATGCATGAGATGGTGAATGCGCGCAACCCGGACGAAAGAAGATCAAATTTTAGAGCATACTTGGAAACGAATGCCCAATATTTGGTAGAAACGTCGAGGTACAGGGAGGCAAAAGAAATCTATGATGATCCGGCAATATTTACTGATGAGGAACGAAAAAAGGCCATCCGCGACATAGAGATTACGGAGGCCTTCGCGGCCGAGCGAGCCAAGATCAAATAAGACGAGCAACTAACGGAAAAGCGTTCTACGGCGCTCATCGCGCCCTACCCCAGCGCCCGCAGTTCCCGCCGCAGCACTTTTCCCGTGGCGGTCATCGGCAAGGTGTCGGTGAATTGCACGAAGCGCGGATATTCATGGGCGGCGAGCTGCACCTTGACGAAATCCTGGATCTCGCGTGCCAGCTGATTGCTCGGCGCGAAACCCGGGCGCAGCACGATCCAGGCCTTGATCGATTCGGTGCGGATCGGGTCGGGAATGCCGACCACCGCCGACAGCGCCACCGCCGGATGTTTCAGCAGCGTGTGCTCGATCTCGGAAGGGCCGACGCGATAGCCCGCCGTGGTAATGACGTCGTCCTCGCGGCTGACGTACCAGAAATAGCCGTCGCGATCCCTTACGCCGAGATCGCCGGTCAGCAGGAAATCGCCGGCATATTTTTTCGCGGTCGCTTCCGGATTTTTCCAGTACTCGATCATGGTGCAGGGATTGGGCTGGCGCACGCCGATGATGCCGCGCTCGCCCGTCGGCAATTCCTCGCCGCGCTCGTTGACGATGCGGACGTCGAAGCCCGGCGTCGGCTTGCCCATCGAGCCGGGGCGGATCGGAAACAGCTTTGAGTTGCTGCCGATCACGAGATTGCATTCGGTCTGGCCGTAGACCTCGTGGGCATCGATGCCGAAGGCCGCCCGCACCCAGTCCAGCAGTTCGGCGCCGAGCGACTCGCCGCCCGTCAGCAGGCTGCGCAGCTTCACACCGGGGTGGTTCACGTTGGCCTGCCGCATCAGCTTCAGCGCGGTCGGCGGCAGGAACACGTTGCGCACGGCGTGATCGGCCATCAGTTGCATCGCCGCCTGCGGCTCGAACTTCTTCGCGCGATGGCCGACCACCGGCACGCCGTGATACCAGGCCGGAAACAGCGCATCGAACAGGCCGCCGATCCAGGCCCAGTCCGCCGGCGTCCACATCACGTCACCAGGCTTCGGCATGAAGTCGTGCACCATCTCGACATTGGGCAGATGCCCGAGCAGCACGCGATGGGCGTGCAGCGCGCCTTTCGGATTTCCCGTGGTGCCTGACGTGTAGATGATGATGGCGGGATCGTCGGCCGAGGTGTCGACGGTGCTGAACTGGTCGGACGCGCTTTCGATCGGCGACCAGAACGATTTCACGCCGGCGGGGACCGTGTCGCCGATGACATAGATATTCTTCAGCTCCGGCAGCCGGTCGCGGATCTTTGCGAGCTTCTCCCAGCCGCCTTCGTCGGTCACCACCGCCTTGGCGCCGGAATTGGCGAGACGAAATTCCAGCGCGTCCTCGCCGAACAGCGTGAACAGCGGCACCGACACCAGGCCGGAACGGAAGGCTGCGAGATGGACGACCGGCAGTTCCAGCGACTGCGACAGGAACGCCGCGATGCGGTCGCCGGGCGCGAGGCCGTCCGCCTTCAGCACGTTGGCGAAGCGGCTCGACATCGCCCTGAGCTCGTCGAACGAGGTGCGCGTGGCGCCGCCGCCCTCATCGACATAGATCAACGCGAGGCGATTGCTGCCGTCAGCATGGCGATCGCAGCACGCGGTCGCGATGTTGAACCGCGCCGGCACGTTCCAGCGGAAATCGCGGTAGAGTGTTTCGTAGTCGGCGGTTTCGGTGAGCATGCGAGCGGCTTTCGGATTTCACACTCTCTCGAACACCGGAGGCGTCGTCCCGGCGAACGCGGGGACCCATAACCCCAGGCCTTCATTGATGCGACGCAAAGGAAGGCAACTGACGCCTCCCGCAACATCACCGCCGCGGCGAATGGGTCCCTGCTTTCGCAGGGACGACGGAACTCACCCCGTCAGCGCCGCCTTCACCAGGCCGCTGGCTTTGGCAAAATCCATTTGCCCGGCGTATTTCGTCTTCAGGACGCCGATCACCTTGCCCATGTCCTTCATGCCGGCGGCACTGGTCTCGGCGATCGCAGCCGAGATCGCCGCCTTGACGTCGTCCTCGGACATCTGTTTCGGCAGATACGCCGAGATGATCGCGATTTCCTCGCGCTCCCCTGCTGCGAGTTCGG
>JBGPSI010000129.1:0-14262 GCA_041490045.1 Bradyrhizobium sp. | reverse complement strand
GTCGGCCATTTCGGCGACGGCGTCGCGCTGGTCGGCGGCCAAAATATTTATGTTCCCTACACGCTGGGCGGCGAGACGGTCGAGGTCGCGGCCGTTCCCGGTCAACACCCCGACCGCCGGCGCCTGCTCGCGGTCGAGCGCGCCAGCCCGGAGCGGATCACGCCGTTCTGCCAGCATTTTGGTATTTGCGGCGGCTGCGCGATCCAGCACTGGGACGCCGAACATTATCGCGCGTGGAAACGCAACCTCGTGGTCGAGACGCTGGCGCAGGCGAAGCTGGATTGCGAAGTCGGTCCGCTGCTCGACGCCCATGGCCGTGGCCGGCGGCGGATCACGCTGCACGCCAGGATGGGTACGCACGACGTGCTCAAGGTTGGCTTCGCAGCCGCCAATTCGCACGAGATCGTTCCGGTCGATCTGTGTCCGATCCTCGATCCGGCCTTAGGCGGCGCGCTCGAGGCGGCGTGGGCGATCGCCGAGCCGCTGCGGCCCGCCGGCAAACCGCTCGACATCCAGATCACTGCCACCGAAAGCGGCCTCGATGTCGACGTGCGCGGCTCCGGACCGTTGCCGACCGCGATGATCACCACATTGTCGCGCGTGGCGGAAGCGCACCGCCTGGCGCGGCTGACGCGCCATGGCGAGTTGGTGCTGATGCGCAACGCGCCTTCGATCATGATCGGCGCGGCGCGGGTCACCCTGCCGCCGGGTTCGTTCCTGCAGGCGACGGCTGCCGGCGAGGAAGCGCTGGCGGCGCTGGTGAGCGGGCACTGCAAGCGCGCCAAGCACATCGCCGATTTGTTCTGCGGCGTCGGACCGTTCGCGCTCAGGCTGGCGGCCAATTCGAGGATTGCGGCCTTCGACAGCGAGACGAGCGCGGTCGAGGCGCTGCAGAAGGCGGCCAAAGCGACGTCGGGATTGAAGCCCGTCAAGGCCGAGGCACGTGACCTCTTCCGGCGTCCGCTGATGCCGCAGGAACTGCGCGACTATGATGCGGTCGTGTTCGATCCGCCGCGCCAGGGCGCGCAGGCGCAAGCCGTCCAGCTTGCCGCCAGCAGGATTCCGCTGGTCGTCGCGGTATCCTGCAACGTCGCGACCTTTGCGCGCGACGCGCGCACTCTGGTCGACGGCGGCTACCGGCTGGAAACGGTGACCCCGGTCGACCAGTTCCGACACACCCCGCATGTCGAACTGGTGGCGAAGTTCACGCGGTAGCCGGGGCATCTTCCGCGGCTTCATCCTTCGAGACGCACAGTCCTCAGGGATGAGGTCCGAGATATTCATGAAATCTAAGACCCTCATGGTGAGGAGCGCGGAACGCGCGTCTCCGGACGATGCTTCGCATCGCCGGGAGAACCATGAGGCCCCGACCTGGGCCGGATTTCGCTTCGCTCCGTCCGAGCTACCAACCGCTATCGTCCCCACCGGTCCTGCCAGATCTTCTCGCCGATCATGCAGGAGACCCGCGGTTCCTTTTCGGCGACGGGGACCACCCGGCGCTCGGGCGTTCTGCCGGCGACTTCGAGCAGCAGTTTGGCACGGATGGCTTCCTTGAACTTGTCGCGGTCCTTGATCGAGACCACGAAGGAACCCGGGCCACCGATGACGCAGTCCTCGTAATAGAAATCGAGATTGTCGATATCCATCGTCGAATAGGACGGCTCCTTCACCATGATCGGCAGGCCGTTGATGACGATGCCCTTCTCCAGCGCCGCATCGCGCGCGACGGTGACGGGACCGCCATTGTTGTTGGGCCCATCGCCGGAAATATCGATGACGCGCCGCAGGCCGTGATACGGGTCCTCGTCGAACAGCGGCAGCGCGAAATTGATCGCGCCCGAGATCGAAGTGCGCGACGCCCTTCGGATCGGCGTCTTCATGATTTCGTCGGCGACGGCGTCCGCGGTCTCCGGACCGTCGATCAGCCGCCAGGGGATGATGATTTTCTGGTCGCTCGAGGCCGCCCATTCGAAATAGGTCACCGAGAGCTTGCCGTTCGGCAGGCTTTTCAGCGCCTGCAGGAATTCCTTGGAGACGATGGCCTGCGCGTAACCCTCGCGCTGGATCGCAAGCTCGTCCATGTCCATCGAATAGGAGACGTCGACGGCGAGGATCAGCTCGATATCGACCAACGCCGCGGCCTGTTTCTGGGCCGACCGAGCTGGGAGTTCTGTTTTGGGACCCGGCGCGGCGACCCCCGCGACGTCGCCCCCGGCCATCGCGCCTGCGACAAGCACCGCCCCGATCGAGACATACCAGCGCATCGCTGCCCTCCACGTCCGACGCGATGGTGACACGCAAATTAGCCTTCGCAAAGCAGGAACACGCGCCACGCTTCACATTCAAGTTAGCCCGCCGCCATAATTCCAGCCAAGGCTTCCGTACCGCCGAAACCAGCGCCGCAAACGAACCTGCCCAAGGGTTGGCCACACATAAGGGGGCAATGCGACATGTGGGAATATTCATGACCGGACCAGCCGTTCGCTGCACCGTTGCGGGCTTGAGCGTCGTGGCGGCGAACAAATGCGATCCCGTCGCGGTGAGCGATTTTGTGGCCGTGGTCGCGAAATGACACGATGATGGATACGGCCTTGAAGATTCCCGCCAGAGGTCGGCAGCGAACGCGCGCGGTCGTCGCGTGGATCGCCGTGTTTGTGGCGGTCGGGGCGGTGATCGGACTCTTTCTGCCGTCGCAGTCGCCTTGGCCGGAGGCGAACGAACCCGCGCCTGAACCACCGGTTGCGCCCCTGTCATGGAAACGGCAGGCGAAACCTGCCTGCGGCTTTCGGAAAATCCGTCGGATTATCTTTCCCAGGAAGCCTTGAACCGGCGTTACGAATTGCGCAACGCCAGCTGCAAGATGGCGTTCGCGGCGTACCCCGACAATGTGCATTACAAGGTCGCCGTGGCGCGCGCCATGCCGGTCGAGCAACGAGCCGAGCAGCTTGTTCTGCTGCGCGAGGCGGCGGCGCAGGATGACGCCGAAGCCTATTACGAGATCTATGTGTCCCACAATTCCTGGGACCAGGGCGACCTCGACAAGCCGCAACTGGTGAGGCGCGCCGAGGCCGATCACGCACTGCGCAGGGCGGCCGAACTGGGCCATCCCTTTTCCATGCAGATGCTGGCGCTGCTGCTCGACCGCGGCGGCATCGTCAGGCGCGACCGGGAGCAGGCGATCTATTGGGCGGAGCGCGCGGTCGCCAACCCCGCCAAAAACGAGACCCGCGCCGACCTGCAGGTGCTGCTCGGCCGCCTGCTGGTCAAATCCGGCCCCCCGGACGAGCGTGCCCGCGGAATCGAACTGCTGGAGAAGCTGAGCAAGGCAGGTCCCTACGACGCCAAGACGGAGCTCGCGATCGCGATCCGCAAGGACGACCCGGTGCGCGCACGGGCGTTGCTCGAGCAATCACTTGATCCCAATCCCGGAGGCGCCCCGGCACCGCTTGCGGAAATGCTGATATCGGGCGAAGGCGGCGCGGCCAATCCACGGCGCGCGCTGAGGCTGCTGAAAGCGCATTCGGACACGGCGGGCGCGAAAGCGGTGCTGGGGCGGCTTTATGTCGAAGACCGGCTGGTGCCGCGCGACGTTCAGGAGGGCGTGCGCCTGATCGACTTCGCGAGCGGATGGGAGCTCGACTTGCGCCTGCTCGTGCTGCGGTTGCTGGCGGCCAATCCCGACGCGCGGGTCAACGGTCCCAAGGGCGTGCTCTACAACGCGGCCATGGCCGCGGAACTCGACGAGCCCGGTGCCCTCGCCGCGCTGATCGACCTCAAACTCTCTGGGAATGCCCAGTTCCAGGACCGGCCGGGAGCCTGTAAACTGATCGAGACGGCAGCCGGCCGCGGCGATCAGACCATGACGCCGCGCCTCGCGGAATGCCGCACCAAGTGAACGCCAAGTGAGCGCCACGTGATCGTGGAGTGATCGCAAAGTGATCGCGGTGTGCGGCGCCGTCGCTTGTTTGACGTGTTTTCGTTGCGCTAACCCATATCCATCCCGCTGGCCGGGCGCGGGAGGGGCTTCGCATGAAAACACTCCAGGAGGTTCTGCCGGAATGATCGATGCCGTCACCAAACCGAAAACCAAGGTCAAGACCAAGACCGAGCGGCCCAAATTGCACAAGGTCATCCTCGTCAACGACGACTTTACGCCGCGTGAATTCGTCGTCACCGTTCTGAAGGCCGAGTTCCGCATGACCGAGGATCAGGCGCACAAGGTCATGATCACGGCGCACCAGCGCGGCGTCTGCGTGGTCGCCGTCTTCACCAAGGACGTGGCCGAGACCAAGGCGACGCGGGCCACCGACGCCGGCCGCGCCAAGGGCTATCCGCTCCTGTTCACCACCGAGCCGGAGGAATAGCGGCGTCTTTCGCGCGTCATATTCCGGAAACAATTTTCCTCTCAATTTTTATCGAACCCTCCCATCGAAGTTTCAGTTTCGGATGGCATTGTCGCGCGATGACCGTCGCGCTTCGCAAGCAATTCCGGCAGAAATCTCTCCCGCAGGTTTCTTTCGGGCCGTTCCGTTTCCTCGAGGCGCTGCCCTGGCTGGTGATGGCCGCGGCGATGCGGGTGATCGCGTTCGGCGGTGGGGTGGTGGCGGTTCCGGCCATTGTGGTGGCAAGCATCGCGGTCCTGCATGCCTTCCTCGTGGTGGCGCAACGCTCGATCGAACTGGCCGATGGCCAGACCAACCTGGGCGAGCTTGATCTCACGGAACAGTTCAGACTTTCCAAGGCAGTCCTCGGGCGGATCGCGCTTCTGATGTTTGCCGTATCGTGTGCCCTGCTGGCGGCGGGGTACACAAAGTTCGCGCCGAACATGATGGACGGCATCGACGGCATGGCGTTCGATCAATGGACCGACATCGGCAAGTTCTGGAGCGCAACGATCGCAGCCCTGATTTTGCTGATGATCGTTGACGCCGAGCAAAATGACGGGCGGGTCAGCTTCTTCACGGCAGTCGCCGAGTTCGCGCGGCGGGGGCTGTGGATCGGCACTGCCGTCATCGTTCTCGGATTGGTCTATCTCGGCCTTGGCCTCGGCCAGGGATGGGTCCGCAGCGCGATCTGGAATTTCTGGCAGGTATCGTCGTCGAGCCCGTTCATCAAGAACCTGATCTATTTCGTCTTCATCTTCAGCTTTGCGATGTTGCGGCTCTGGATCACGCTGCTGATCCTGACGTTTGGCCTGAAGCAGTCCTATCTTCGCGGCACCGGCGCGTAGCCTGATTACCTATCTCCGGGCCCGCTACGCGGCCGGCGTTTCGTCCTCCAGCCCGTAGACGCGTTCGGCCTTCGTAAATCCCGCGATCGGAAATTCGCCGAGTTCGGCCCAGCCGCCGGAGCATATGCCGGCAAACCCTTCCGACGCCACGATGGTACGGTTGAGGCGGCCGGCGATCTTCTCCAGCCGTGCTGCGAGATTGACGGCCGGACCGATGCAGGTGAAGTCGAGCCGGTTGCCGCCGCCGATATTGCCGTAGAGAATTTTCCCGACGTGCAGCGCGACGCCAAAGCGGAAGCGCTCCAACGCCTCTCCCACCGGGTAACGCAGCGCCTCGACACTGGTGCGGGATTCGCGGGCGGCTTCGAGCACGTGGCCGCAGACCTTTCGAATGTCGCCGTCGGCTTCCGCGATCGGGAACACCGCGAGCAGCCCATCGCCCATGAACTTCAACACCTCCCCGCCATGGGTGCGGATCGCCGACACCTGACAATCGAAGTAGTGATTGAGGATGTCCACCACGGTCTCGGCCGGCAGCCGGTCCGACAACGCGGTGAACCCGCGCAAATCCGACAGCCAGATCGCGGCGTGCATGGTGTCGGTGTGGCCGCGGCGGATCTGGCCGCCGAGAATGCGCTCGCCGGCGCGGTTGCCGACATAGGTGTCGAGCAGCAGCGAGGCGGTGCGTTGCAGGCTGACGATCTCGACCAGCCGCGCCAGCGGCCGCACCAGCGATCGCAGCGCGTTCAGTTGTTCGTCGCTGAAGCCGCCCGGTTGTTTCGTGGTCCAGCTCGACGCGTGAACCGAACCATCGGTGTACCGCAGCGGCAGCGCAATATAATCGGTGACGCCTTCCTCGCGCATGTCGTCGAGAAACGGAAAGCGCCTGCTCTCGGGATCGTCGACCCGGTGCCTGACTTCCCGTCCCTCGCCGAACACGATCGCCAGCGGACTGTTGATGAATTCCGGCGAATCCAGGAAATCATAATCGGCGCTGCCGGTGACGACCTCCGCGCCCGGCCGCCAGATGAAATTGCGGCCGAGAACATCGGGGTGCAGGGTACGAACGAAAAGGCCGACCCGCCACAGCGGCAACCCGGCCGCCACCAGCCGCTCGCACATGTCCGCCATCATCTGCGGCGAACCGGTGGAGGATCGCGCGCCGTCGATCAGCCAGTCGATGAGGTCCTGCAGTTCGGTCGGGTTCATGACGCCAGCATTTGCGGCGCTGTTCGCGGAAAGGTCAAGGCGCGCGGCGTTTCCGTAGCAGCAGGGCCGTAGCCCGGACGGAGCGCAGCGCAATCCCGGAATGAACCTGTCACCGTCCCCGGATTTCGCTGCGCTCATCCGGGCTACGCTTGCGGTTCCGTCCTATGGGCTACTGCTGCGGGCACCCACCTGCCCGCGATGGCGCAGGAAATGATCCGCGAGCACGCACGCCATCATGGCTTCGCCGACCGGCACCGCGCGAATGCCGACGCAGGGATCGTGGCGGCCCTTTGTGAGGATGTCGGTGTCGGCGCCTGAGCGATCCACCGTGCGGCGCGGCGACAGGATCGACGAGGTCGGCTTCACCGCAAAACGCGCCACCACCGGCTGGCCGGTGGAGATGCCGCCCAGAATGCCGCCGGCATGGTTGGACAGGAATCGCGCGCCCTCATTGCCCATCCGCATCTCGTCGGCGTTTTCCTCGCCGGACAATTCGGCGGCGCCAAAGCCCGCGCCGATCTCGACGCCCTTGACGGCGTTGATGCTCATCAGCGCCGACGCGAGTTCCGCATCGAGTTTGGCATAGATCGGCGCGCCGAGGCCGGCGGGCACGCCTTCGGCAATCACTTCGATCACCGCACCGATCGACGAGCCGCTCTTTCGGATGCCGTCGAGATAGCCCTCGAAGAACGCCGCCTTGTCCTTGTCGGGGCAGAAGAACGGATTGCGCGCGATCTCGTCCCAATCCCATTTCTCGCGGTCGATCCGGTGCGGACCCATCTGCACCAGCGCAGCCCGCACGGTCACGCCGGGCAGGATCTTGCGGGCGATGGCGCCGGCCGCCACCCGCGTCGCGGTCTCGCGTGCCGAGGAGCGTCCGCCGCCGCGATAATCGCGCAGGCCGTATTTGGCCTCATAGGTGAAGTCGGCGTGGCCCGGGCGAAACTTGTCCTTGATCTCGGAATAGTCCTTCGAGCGCTGGTCGGTGTTCTCGATCAACAGCGCGATCGGCGTGCCGGTCGTGACCTGCACGCCGGTTTCCGGATGCGCCATCACGCCGGACAGGATTTTGACCGCATCCGCCTCCTGGCGCTGGGTGGTGAAGCGCGACTGCCCGGGGCGGCGGCGATCGAGATCGTGCTGGATGTCCTCGACTGCGAGCGGCAGCAGCGGCGGGCAGCCATCGACCACGCAGCCGATCGCAACCCCGTGGCTTTCGCCGAAGGTTGTGACCCGGAACATGTGGCCGAAGGTGTTGAAGGACATTTTTGACAATCCGCACTGATGTTGAAAGTCAACGGCGCTTTGTCGTAACGCGCGCGGTTCGGGGGGTCAAATAACCACTATCTCGTTGCCGGCCGGACATAGCCGTCCGAAGGACGGCGCCGCTTCCGCTCGCCTATGACCCGGCGATCCACGACTTCCTTTACCGCTGGAAAGGACGTGGATGCCCGGCACAAGGCCGGGCATGACGGTAAAGGAGACGCCCCGCTTTCTTAACTATACTTCGACAATCCGGCCTCGCCGAACACGTAGACCGCGCCCTGCTCGATGGTCAGGTCGGCGGCGCTGTCTGATGTCTCGATGCCGAGCGCCACCATCAGCGCCCGCGCGGTGCCGCCATGGGCCACCGCGACGGTGTCTTCGGTGAGTTGGCGATACCAGTCGGTCACCCTCTCCTGCACCGCGACATAGCTCTCGCCGCCCGGCGGCGCCACGGTCCACTTCTCGGTCTGGCGCCTGGCGAACAGCTCGGGGTCCTTTTCCTGCATCTCGGCCAGGGTCGAGCCTTCCCAATGGCCGTAGGCGATCTCGCGCAGCCGGTCGTCAACAGCGTATTGATCCGACGGCAGTTTCAAACTGCCGCGCACCAGCTCCATGGTCGAGCGGGCGCGGACCAGGGGGCTGGCGACGAATTCTAGCGAGGTCTCGCTGCGCCCGTCCCGCACAAAAAGATCGGCGAGGATGATGCCGGCCTTGACGGCCTGCCGGCGGCCGAGCTCGTTGAGCGGAATATCCTGCGTGCCCTGCAGCCGGCCCAGCGCGTTCCACTCGGTTTCGCCGTGGCGAATGTAGTAAATCGTCGGCACGGCACGAAACCTTGAGGCTAGTCCTTGCTCAGGGAATTGCTGAGCGAGATGTCCGGCGCGTCGGGGCGCTTCATGCCGACGACGTGATAGCCGGAATCGACGTGATGCACCTCGCCGGTGACAGCGCGCGACAGGTCCGAGAGCAGATACAGCGCGCTGT
The DNA here is from genome assembly GCA_041490045.1 of Bradyrhizobium sp. GTDB lineage: Bacteria > Pseudomonadota > Alphaproteobacteria > Rhizobiales > Xanthobacteraceae > Bradyrhizobium. The sequence goes on along the minus strand of JBGPSI010000129.1, from coordinate 5,573 downwards.
CGCCGACCTCCTCCGTCGTCACGGTGCGGCGCATCGGCGCGTTATATTCGTTCCACTTCAGGATATAGCGGAAATCGCCGATGCCGGACGCGGCCAGCGTCTTGATCGGCCCCGCCGAGATCGCGTTGACGCGGATGTTCTTCTCGCCGAGATCGGCGGCGAGATAGCGCACGCTCGCCTCCAGCGCCGCCTTGGCGACCCCCATCACGTTGTAATGCGGCATCCATTTCTCGGCGCCGTAATAGGTGAGCGTCAGGATCGAGCCGCCGTCGACCAGGAGCTTTTCGGCGCGCTGCGCGATCGCCGTCAGCGAATAGCAGGAGATCAGCATGGTCTTGGAGAAATTGTCCGCGGTGGTTTCCAGATAGCGGCCGTCGAGCTGGTCCTTGTCGGAGAACGCGATCGCGTGCACCACGAAATCGATCTTGCCCCATTTTTCCCGGAGCACATCGAATACCGCATCGATCGTCGAGGGATCGGTGACGTCGCAATGGCCGAGCAGAATGCCGCCGAGTTCTTTCGCCAGCGGCTCGACCCGCTTCTTCAGCGCGTCGCCCTGCCAGGTCAGCGCGATTTCCGCGCCGGCCGCGTGGCAGGCCTTGGCGATGCCCCAGGCGATCGAGCGGTTGTTGGCGACGCCGAGAATCACCCCGCGCTTGCCCTGCATGAGCCCCGAACTTTGCGCCATTTAAGTATCCCGTTAAGCTTGATGAGCTCTGGAGGTACACCAGCCATCCCAGCCGGTACAGCCCAAATCCGGCCCCGGTTCGCTCGGTTTGCCCCGCAGCCCTAACTGCCGGAATAGTGACGTGATTTCGGTGTTATGTTCGGTAAGGCGTTCGCGCTACCGAACCTGGACGCCGGCCAGACCAACCCCAGATCGGGTACGAATGACCGCGTTTCGCCAGAGTGTCGAAGCCATGATTCCGGCATTGCGGCGTTATGCGCGCGCGCTGACGCGGGATGCGGATATCGCCGACGATCTGGTGCAGGACACGCTGGTGCGGGCGCTGCGTTCGGAACGGCTGTTTCTTGGCGGCGATGTCCGGAGCTGGCTCTACACCATCCTGACCAATCTCAACAAGAACCGGCGGCGGTCGCTGGCGCGCAAACCCCAATTCGTGCCGTTGCTCGACACCAACCCCGACGCCAGCGGAACCGAGGCGGAGGGACGCGACATCGCCCGCGCGCTGGCGACCTTGGTGGAGGAGCAGCGCTCGGTGCTGCTATTGGTGATGCTGGAAGGTTTGAGCTATCGCGAGGTCGCCGACATCCAGGGCGTGCCGATCGGCACCGTCATGTCGCGCCTTGCCCGCGCCCGCGCCCACGTCAAGGCAGCCCTCGAGGGCGAGCGCCCGGCGCTGCGGCGGGTGAAGTGATGGCAGGCATTGTGCATGTTGATGATGTGTTGGCTGCGATGAACGAATTCTTTTCGATTGAAATTGAGCAGAGACTGCGACCATGACCAACCAGAGAATTCCCGTCACCGAAGACGAACTGCACGCCTATGTTGACAATGAATTGCCGGCGGAGCGTCGCGGCGATGTCGAGGCGTGGCTGTCAACGCATCCCGACGATGCCGAGCGGGTGCGCTCATGGCGCGAGATGGCCGACGCGCTGCACGCGCGCTACGATTCCGTCGCCGACGAGCCGGTGCCGCAGCGGCTTTCGATCGACCGGCTGGTTCGAACGCCGCGCAAATGGATTTACGGCGCCATCGCCGCGACGCTTCTGGCATTCATCACCGGCGGCGGCGCCGGCTGGCTGGCGCGGGGTGCCGCTGCCGCACCCTCGGTGTTTCAGAATTTCACGGTGGACGCGCTCGACGCGCACCGGCTCTACGTGGTCGAGGTCCGTCATCCGGTCGAGGTGCCCGGCAGCGAACGCGCGCATCTGCAAGCCTGGCTGACCAAGCGCTGCGGCTGGGACGTCCGCGCGCCGGTACTCGACGCGACCGGATTGAAGCTGGTCGGCGGACGGCTGCTGCCGGGACCCACCGGGCCGGCATCGTTCCTGATGTATGAGAGCGCCTCGGGCGAACGCTTTACGGTCTACACGTCACGCGCGTCCACCGAGACCACGCAAATGAGATATGCCAGGCAGGACAATGACGGCGCGCTGTTTTGGGCTGACAATGGAGTGGGTTACGTGGTCAGCGGCGGCAGCGACCGCGACCGTCTGACCCAGGTGGCGCGGCTGGTCTACGATCAGACCGAAAAGACCGGCGGCTGACTTGGTCAAGGCCTTTGTCCCAATTCGGACATTGAAAATCTTGAATTGGAACATCGACCGGTCTCAAATTCGCACTGGGTGATCACGCGAAATTGTAACGCGTTCGATCCGCCGATCGGCGCACGCGGCCTCGACGGGGTTTTGTACCGCGCTGGTCCCCCGCTCGAGGCCGCTCCCCTCTTTCCGCCACCTTTTGGGGTGGTTGGAAACGGTCAGGATAGCTCACTGCGCGGATTATAGGTGTGGCCGTCGCGCCACTTCTGCATCAATGCTTCGAGCTCGGCATCGTTCCCGTCCGGCAGCATGATACGGGTGGTGACGAAGAGGTCACCGGCGGTTCCCGGCGGCTTCGGCAACCCCTTGCCTTTCAAGCGAAAAGTCCGGCCGCTCGAGGTGTTTTTCGGGATCGACAGTTCGACCGCGCTGCCGAGCGTCGGCACGCGGACTTTGGCGCCGAGGACGGCTTCATACAGCGTGATCGGCAGGTCGAGGCGCAGGTCGCTGCCATCGATCTTGAAGAACCGGTGCGGCGCGATATTCACGGTGATCAGGAGATCGCCGGGCGGATGGCCGGGCGAAGTCTCGCCCTGCCCCTTCAGCCGGATCTGCTGGCCGGCAACGACGCCGGCGGGAATCTTGACGTTGAGCTCCTTGCCGGTCGGCAGCCGGACGCGTTTCTCGACGCCGTTGACCGATTCTTCCAGCGTCACGGTCATGGCGACGGAAAGGTCGAGGTCGAGCGCGATGCCGCCGGTATCGAATTCGAAGGCGGTGCCGCCGCCGGGACGCGGGCCGCGCCCCGCCGCCGCGCCGCCGAACATGCTGTTGAGGATGTCCTCGAAGCCGCCGCCGCCGCCAAAGCCGCCGGGACCGGCGCCGCCGGTACGGAAGGTGTGGGTCTCGAAGCCGCCCGGGCCGCCGCGCGCGCCGGGCTGGCCGCCCGGAAAGCCCTGGAAGCGGGGCTTGCCTTCGGCGTCGATCTCACCGCGATCGAACTGCTTGCGCTTGGCCTCATCGCCAATGATCTCATTGGCGGAGTTCAGCTCTGAAAAGCGCGCCGCGGATTTCGGATCGTTCTTGTTGGCGTCGGGGTGATGCTTCTTGGCAAGCTTGCGATAGGCGCTCTTGATCGCCGCAGCGCTGGCGCCCCGCGGCACCCCCAAGACCTCATAGGGGTCACGCATCCGTCACGTCTCCTTCAAGGGAAATCTGATCTTAAACTGAGGGCAGCCCGCCCACCATGCTTTCATTTGGGGTCCTCGTGGCATTTTTGCAACGGGGCGCGCGCTTGCTTCAGCCTTGTCTCCACGGCTTCAATGTATGGATCTCCCAGCGGCCGCCGGCGGTCTTGCAGGCGGCACCCTGCAGCCAGCTCTCGTTGCGGCCATTGACATAGCTTGCCAGGAAATCCCGGCAGGTGCGTCCGTCGGCATTATAGGCCTGGGCCAGCGGCGTCACCGAACCGCGGGCGCCGGTCTCGGGATTTTCCCAGGGTTGGCTGGAATCCCTGTCGCCCTTGGTCAGCACGTCGGAAGCGGCATTGCGGGCGAAGGCAAGGTCGCTCTCGGTCGGCGCCGCCCCGCCGGCGGCAGGCGGGACGATCGAGCCGGTCGCGTCGTTGTCGCCCATCTTGGCGAAGGCGTTGTCGGGCCGGGACATGCTGCAGCCGCCAGTCCCGACCGCGATTAGAATCAGTGTCAACACGGCGCCCGCGGGAGCGATCGCCGATAGGCCTGCGCGTCCCCATGCCCTATATAGGGCGAGCCTATACAGGAGCGGCAGCGCATACTGGACCGCGGGCGGACGCAATTCGGAACTCCCAAAATGAGCGACACGACCTCCATCAAACACCCCCCAGCGTTAACATCCGGTGATTTCACCGTGGCTGAGGAACCGTTCGCGCTGTTCGGCGAGTGGTTTGCGGAAGCCGTGAAGGCCGAACCCAACGATCCCAACGCCATGGCGCTGGCCACCGTGGACGACAGCGGCCTGCCCGACGTGCGAATGGTGCTGATGAAGGGCTATGACGCCGACGGTTTTGTCTTCTACAGCCACATCGCCAGCCAAAAAGGCCGCGAACTCGCCGCAACTCCTAAGGCGGCTTTACTGTTTCACTGGAAGTCGCTGCGCCGGCAGGTCCGCATCCGCGGCAACGTGTCGCCGGTCACCGAGGCCGAGGCCGACGCCTATTTCGCCACGCGGCCGAAGCAGGCCCAGATCGGCGCCTGGGCCAGCAAGCAGTCGCAGCCATTGGAAAGCCGCTTTGCCTTCGAGCAGGCGATCGCCGTGGTCGCCGCCAGGCACATCGTCGGCGAGGTGCCGCGGCCGCCGGGCTGGAGCGGCTGGCGCATCGAGCCTGCCCGGTTCGAATTCTGGCACGACCGCCCGTTCCGCCTGCACGACCGCATCGAATTCCGCCGCGACAGTCCGGGGCAGCCCTGGTCCAAGACGCGGCTTTATCCCTGATTGAAAGTATGAAGAACCCTATGCCGACTTCGAGCCATAACGGACCGCGGCGCACGCTGCTTCTGACCGGCGCCAGCCGCGGCATCGGGCATGCGACCGTGATCCGGTTTTCCTCAGCAGGCTGGCGGGTGCTGACCTGTTCGCGGCATCCATTCCCGGAAGATTGCCCGTGGGACGCCGGGCCTGAGGATCACGTCCAGGTCGACCTCGCCGACCACGACGACACCACGCGCGCGATCGACGAAATCCGCTCACGGCTGGAAGGCGGCGCGCTGCATGCGCTGGTCAACAATGCCGCGATCTCGCCCAAGGCCGAAGGCGGCGCCCGGCTCGGCTCGATCGACACCGACATCGAAACCTGGAGCCACGTGTTCCGGGTGAATTTCTTCGCGCCGATCATGATGGCGCGCGGGCTGATCGACGAATTGACGGCGGCGAAGGGCTCGGTGGTCAACGTCACCTCGATCGCGGGCTCGCGCGTGCATCCATTCGCGGGCGCGGCCTATGCCACCTCGAAAGCGGCGCTGGCCTCGCTGACCCGCGAGATGGCCTCCGATTTCGGCCGGCTCGGCATCCGCGTCAATTCGATCGCGCCGGGCGAAATCGACACCTCGATCCTGTCGCCGGGCACCGAGAAGATCGTCGAGCAGCAGATCCCGCTGCGCCGGCTCGGTACGCCGGACGAGGTGGCGAAGATCATCTATGTGCTGTGCACGGAGACGAGTTCCTACGTCAACGGCGCCGAGATCCACATCAACGGCGGCCAGCACGTCTAATCGTCATTCCGGGGCGATGCGAAGCGTCAACCCGGAATGACGGAAGTAACATCAATCCGAGTAAAATTTGCGTAGCGCCGGCGCCTTGATGTTGAAGGC
>JBGPSI010000128.1:0-14458 GCA_041490045.1 Bradyrhizobium sp. | reverse complement strand
GTTGGTCGCGATCGTGATCGCGCCGGGCACGCCCGCTTCCGCAACGATGTAGGCTTCCTGTTCGTGGAAGCGCGCGTTCAGCACCGCAAACAGTTTCGCGGGCTTGCCGGCGCGCGCTGCCGCGTAAAGCTTCTCCATCTCGTTTTCATTGCCGAAATCGATCTGCTTGTAGCCGTGGCTCTTCAGGTAGTCGGCCAGCACTTCGGACTTTTCGATCGAGGCGGTGCCGACCAGCACCGGCTGCAGCCGCGCATTGGCGCGCTCGATCTCGGCCAGGATCGCGGCATATTTCTCGCCCTGGGTGCGGTAGACCTCGTCGTCCTCGTCGAGGCGCGCGACCTGGACGTTGGTCGGGATTTCCACGACCTCGAGCTTGTAGATGTCGAACAGTTCGTCGGCTTCGGTCGCCGCCGTGCCCGTCATGCCGGCGAGCTTTTCGTACATCCGGAAATAATTCTGGAAGGTGATCGAGGCCAGCGTCTGGTTTTCCGGCTGGACCTGGACGTGCTCCTTGGCTTCCAGCGCCTGATGCAGGCCTTCGGAATAGCGCCGGCCCGGCATCATGCGGCCGGTGAACTCGTCGATGATGATGACCTCGTCGTCACGGACGATGTAATCCTTGTCGCGCGTGAACAGCGTGTGCGCGCGCAGCGCCTGGTTGACGTGGTGCACGACCGAGACGTTCTCGACGTCGTAGAGCGACTCGCCCTTGAGCTGGCCGGCGTCGCGCAGCAGCGTCTCGAGCTTCTCCATGCCGGCTTCGGTCAGCGTCACCGTGCGCTGCTTCTCGTCGACGTCGTAGTCGGACTTGTCGAGCTGGGGGAAGAAGGTGTCGATGGTGTTGTAGAAGTCGGAGCGGTCGTCGAGCGGACCGGAGATGATCAGCGGCGTGCGCGCCTCGTCGATCAGGATCGAGTCGACTTCGTCGACGATGGCGTAGAAGTGGCCGCGCTGGACCATGTCCTCCAGCCGGTACTTCATGTTGTCGCGCAGATAATCGAAGCCGTATTCGTTGTTGGTGCCGTAGGTGATGTCGCGCGCATAGGATTCCTTGCGCTCGGCATCGTCCAGCCCGTGGACGATGACGCCGACGGTCAGGCCGAGGAAATTGTAGATCTGGCCCATCCATTCGGAATCGCGGCGGGCGAGGTAGTCGTTGACGGTGACGACATGGACACCCTTGCCGGACAGCGCATTGAGATAGACCGCAAGCGTCGCCACCAGCGTCTTGCCTTCGCCGGTCTTCATCTCGGCGATGTCGCCCTCATGCAGCACCATGCCGCCGATCAGCTGGACGTCGAAATGGCGCTGGCCGAGCGTGCGCTTGGCCGCCTCGCGCACGGTGGCGAAGGCCGGAACCAGGAGGTCGTCGAGTGTCTTGCCGTCGGCGAGCTGCCGGCGGAATTCGGCCGTGCGCGCCTTCAGCGCGTCGTCCGAAAGGGCCGAGATCTCGGGCTCGAGGGCGTTGATGGCGTCGACGCGGGACTGGTATCCCTTGACCCGCCGGTCGTTGGCGGAGCCGAAAAACTTCCGGGCGAGCGCGCCGATCATGCCAAATTCCTGTTTTCGCGGTTCGGCAAAGCTGCCATGACGTTTTCCACCCGTTTGCCTATCAACTCATCGTGACGCATTGCAGCGCTGGCCCCGATCCGGGTGCGGCCGCCAAATGAGTGGGAATTCAGCAATCCAAGGCTCAACGGCCAAAAACGCAAGCGAAATAAGCGCTATCGCCATCGACTTGGGTTTGGCAGAGATATGGCCGGGTAGGAGGGTTGTCAACGGCGCGAAGGTGTCAAGGAATTCATCATTTTGACAGACTTTTCGCGTTGCCAAGGCCCATCGATTGGGCGAGTGTCCCGCCGCCCCAAACAAGCCCCATAAGGATTTTCCATGACCACTTCGTTTCCGGAAACGAAAACCGGCGTACGCCTCGGCCTCGCCTCTGCCGCCCTGACGGGCGCCCTCGCCATGGTCCTGCTGGCGGGCCTCCCGGCACGGGCCGAAGACGCCAATCCGGTGCTTGCCAAGGTTAACGGCTCGGAGATCCGCCAGAGCGACGTGACCCTGGCCGAGGAGGAACTCGGTCCGAGCCTCGCCCAGATGGATCCCGCCACCAAGAAGGACAACGTCCTGTCGTTCCTGATCGACATGAAGATCGTCGCCAAGGCCGCCGAGGACAAGAAGATCGAGAACAACGACGACTTCAAGAAGCGCATGGCATTCACGCGCAACCGGCTTCTGATGGATAGCCTGCTGGCGAGCGAAGGCAAGGCTGCGACCACCGACGAGGCCATGAAGAAGGTCTATGAGGACGCCGCCAAGCAGATCTCGGGCGAGCAGGAAGTCCACGCCCGCCATATCCTGGTCGAGACCGAGGATGAGGCCAAGGCGGTCGAGGACGAGCTCAAGAAGGGCGCCGATTTCGCCGAGCTCGCCAAGAAGAAGTCCAAGGATCCCGGCGCATCCGACGGCGGCGATCTCGGCTTCTTCACCAAGGACCAGATGGTGCCGGAATTCTCGGCCGTGGCGTTCTCGCTGGAGCCCGGCAAAATCTCCGACCCCGTGAAGTCGCAGTTCGGCTGGCACATCATCAAGGTCGAGGAAAAGCGCAACCGCAAGGCGCCTGATTTCGACCAGGTCAAGGGCCAGATCGAAACCTATGTGACGCGCAAGGCGCAGGCCGATTACGTCGCGAAGCTGCGCGAAGGCGCCAAGGTCGAGCGCATGGACCAGGCCGCCGCCGACCCGGCGAAGCCCGACGCCAAGCCGGATGCGCCGAAGCCCGTGGACTCCAAGATGGCACCGGCGAAGAAGTAAAAATTCGCTGTCACTTCTTCGAGGCCAATAGTATTTACAAACGTCATGGCCGGGCTTGTCCCGGCCATCTACGTCTTGAGACCTCCTTCCGAGGCCGGGACGTAGATGGCCGGGACTCTTGCGCGAAGACGCGCTTGGCGCTTTGCCCGGCCCCAACGATCATTTTTCCCCCCGGATTTAAGCCATGTCATCAGCCATCTCCCCGCTCGCCCCGACCGATGTCCCCGAGATGCCCGCGATGGCGGGCGTCAGGCTTGCCACGGCGGCCGCGGGCATCCGCTACCAGGGACGCACCGACGTGCTGCTGGCAGTGCTGGACAAGGGGACGGCGGTCGCCGGCGTCTTCACCCAGTCGAAATGCCCATCGGCGCCGGTGGAATGGTGCCGCGCCAAGCTCGCCAAGGGACAAGCCCGCGCGCTGGTGGTGAATTCCGGCAACGCCAACGCCTTCACCGGCAACCCCGGGCGGCAGGCCACCGCGCTGACCGCCTCGATCGCCGCCAAGGCGCTCGGCTGCAGCCCCAATGAGGTGTTCCTCGCTTCCACCGGCGTGATCGGCGAGCCGCTCGACGCCACCAAGTTCGATGGCGTGCTCGGCACGCTGGCGGAGCAGGCCGCGCCCGGCGGCTGGATGAACGCGGCCAAGGCGATCATGACCACCGATACCTTTCCGAAGGTCGCAACCGCGACCGTCAAGCTCGGCAAGGCCAGGGTCACGATCAACGGCATGGCCAAGGGCGCCGGCATGATCGCACCGGACATGGCGACCATGCTGGCCTTCGTGTTCACCGACGCGCCGGTCTCGGCCGGCGCGCTGCAATCGCTGCTCAAGAGCGGTGTCGAAGACACGTTCAACGCCGTCACCATCGACGGCGACACCTCGACCTCGGATACGCTGCTCGCTTTCGCCACCGGCGCTGCCGCGGCCAAAGGTGCACCGAAGATCAGCCGCGCCAGCGATCCGCGCCTGAAGGCATTCGTAAAAGCCTTCAACGCCGTGCTCGCCGACCTGTCCGAGCAGGTGGCGCGCGACGGCGAAGGGGCGCGCAAGCTGGTCGAGATCATCGTCGAGGGCGCGGTGTCGAAGAAATCGGCGCGCCGGATCGCGATGTCGGTGGCGAATTCGCCGCTGGTGAAGACCGCGATCGCCGGCGAGGACGCCAATTGGGGCCGCGTGGTGATGGCGGTCGGCAAGGCGGGCGAGCCCGCCAACCGCGACAAGCTCTCGATCTCGTTCAACGGCATCCGCGTCGCCAAAAGCGGCGCGCGCGATCCGTCCTATGACGAGGCGCAGGTGTCGGAAGCGATGAAGAACCCGAAGGTCCAGATCCGGATCGCGCTCGGTCTCGGCAAGGGCCGCGACCGCGTGCTGACCTGCGACCTCACCAAGGAATACGTCGCGATCAACGGCGACTACCGGTCGTGAAGATCACGACCGGCTGACGTCGCTCGCGCTGCCTCAATTGGTGATGTGGGCGGTTTGCAGCGAGTGGTTGAACATCGCGTTCAGCGAAGCCTTGATTTCCGCCGGTGACGTCGCCTTGTAGTAGTAGCTGCCCCCCGCATCGGCCGGTGACGCGCAGGCCTGCAGACTCGGCTCAATGTTCGGGATGTTGTTGTTGGCGTAAGTGTCTTCGTTACCGGCGAAGCTCGTGTTCACCGGGTCGATCGTCTGGTAGGGAATGTTGAGGACGGAGACGATGATGCCTCGGTTCTTGAGAGTCGTGCAGATGGTCTTCCAGGTGACGCTTGAGTCATTCAGCACGGTGGCGTGGTTGCTGCCGTGCCAGCCGCCGTTCGGAACGTCCTTGTATTGGTTGTCCTGTGCGCCGTCGGTGACGAGGAAGACGTAAGGCAGCGTGTTGGTGGTGGAACTGCCGTCACCGACGCTCGTGATGAGGCCGTTGATGCTGTGGAGCGCATTGTCGATATGCGTGCCGCCCGAGCCGAGACTTGCATTCAAATTGGTATCGAGCTCCGTGGCAAGGTTTTGGGCGGCAGTGTCGATGGCGCTGCCAGCGGAGATGGTTGCGGTCAGCGGGGAATAATTCGCGTCGATATCCGTGATGAAGGGATAGAGCCCGATCCGGAATTGATTGGTAACGATCGTCTTCTTCCTGGCGAGGGCGAACATTCCGTTGGTCGGGTCGTTCAAGGCGTTGCCGACCGCGTCGAGGCGCAACTGGATGCAGGCGTCGGTGCCATCGGTCGGGCAGGATGTAGCCGCTGTCAGGCTGTAGGGCAGGCTTTTGGTGTTGCCGGTCACCAGCGAATTCGGCGCGCCGGGAGTAACATTCGCATTCAGGTTGGTCAGCATCGCAGTTGGCAAGCCGGGTTTCTGCTTCGGCAGGCTGGTGGTCGACGCCTGGTTGATGAGGCTAACGAGCGCGGCCTGACCAAGGCGCGAAAACGCATAACCCATGCAATAGTTGTTCGTCTTGTACTGCTGCGTCCCGCTATCAGTGCAGGCGCTGTTTTGCGGCCCAAAATGGCAGGCCAGGGTGCAGCCCGTCGAATACTGCTTGTAGTTATCCGGGTTGACCGCTTGCATCCGCAGGGCTTCGGCCGCCGTCGACGGCAGGCCCATCGAGCCCGACACGTCCAGCGCGAGATAAAAGTCGAGATAAGCCGGCAGCAACGCGGACGCACTCGAGCTGCCGGACAGCGAGAGCTTCTGGAATCCGACGACCTTCATGAAGGTGGTTGGAACGTCGGCGGTATAGGTGATGGTGGCCGTCAGCTTGAGACCGGTCTTGGTCACCGTGCTGGTTCGGACCAGATTCTGGTAACCGCTGGCGTTGCTCATGTTGCCGTCGAAGATGTTGTTGGCATCGGTGACGCCGGGGCCGACCGAGCCGCTGCCCGTCATGGCCGCGGCCGCGACATAACCGAGAGATCTCTGGGAAATCGAGGCAACGGCGGCGCCGTCCGCCGAGGCTTGCAGCTTGGCCTTCATCCGGGTCGCCATCGAGTAGTCGACGGCACAGCCGACCGCCGATATCAGCGGGATACATGCGATTGCAAAGATCACGGCGATGTTGCCGCGCCGGTCCTTGCGGAAACGGCCGATCAAACGAAGCAGATTTTGCATGGGTGTGATGCCTGTGCCGGTTCAAATCCGGCCGATTTTTAGGGGCAACCGATTAAGCTTGGCTTATCAGGACCATGGAAAAGCGAGGCCAATACGGTTAATGGAATGCTACCCGATCGTTGGAAGTCTCGCTCCGAGACATCACCTCCCGAAGCTTCGTCCATGGCTCCTGTCAAAGTCACCCTCGTCGTCGCCTGCGCGCTGGTCGACGCCGACAAGCGCGTCCTGCTCGCGCAACGGCCGGAAGGCAAGGCGCTCGCCGGCCTGTGGGAATTTCCCGGCGGCAAGATCGAGCCCGGCGAGCGGCCGGAAGCGACGCTGATCCGCGAATTGCACGAGGAGATCGGCATCACCGTGAAGGAAGCCTGCCTCGCGCCGCTGACCTTCGCCAGTTACGCCTATGACGACTTTCATCTCCTGATGCCGCTCTACATCTGCCGGCGCTGGGAGGGTGAAGCGATCGCGCGCGAGGGGCAAAAACTCGCCTGGGTCCGCGCCAACAAACTGCGCGGCTACAAGATGCCGCCGGCGGACATCCCGCTGATCCCGCATCTGATCGATTTGTTGATGTGAAGACCTCGCTACATTTTCGGTCGTCATGCGCGGGCTTGACCGCGCATCCATCTTCAAAAAAATCATGCGAAGCATGATGGATTGCCGGGTCAAGCCCGGCAATGACGATCGAGTGAAGCGGCGCCGCGTCCGCGACACAGTCACTCCCGCTTCACCCCCCTCACCGCTTCCGCCAGACTGGCCTTCGCCGATCCCGGCTTGAGCGGCTGCTGCTGGCTTTCATGCGGCGCCCAGCCCGACAGCCAGATCACGTCGAAAGTGGCGCGGATGCGGCCGTCGGCATCGGCAAAGCGTTCGCCGTAGATTTGCGCCATCCGCAGCATGGTGGCGCGGCGGCTGGGCGTCCGCCGCCGCTCGACCAGGACGTTGGTCGCGCCCATGTGCCGCAGATCAGCCATCAGCGCGAACGCGCTGGCGTAGCGCACCACGATGCGGTCGACGTCGGTGACCGGCAGCGCAAATTTCGCGCGTTGCAACAGCGCGCCGACATCGCGCAGATCGGCGAACGGCACCACGCGCGGCGAGACCCCGCCCTCGAGTTCCGCTTCGGCCGCGGCGAAGGATTGCCGCAGTTCCGTCAGCGTGTCGCCGCCGATCATCGCCGCCAGCAGGAACCCGTCAGGCCTAAGCGCGCGGCGGATCTGCGCCAGCACGCCCGGCAAGTCGTTGACGAATTGAAAGGCGAGCGCGGAAACCGCGAGATCCAGCTGTTCCGGCTGCAATGGCAGCGGCTCGGACTCGCTATCGGGCAGATCGATCCGCGCCAGTTGACCGACGCGCCCGGCCAGCGCTGCGCGGAGCTGATCGCCGGGGGTGCCGATATCGGCGGCGTTGTTGAATTCCCGCAACACCGCCTGCAGCCGTTCGGCCGCATCCTCGGCGATGCGGTCGAGCAGGAATGTCGCCGGCCCGCCGCGCAAGGCGCGTTCCTGCCGGACCCGCAGCAAAGGGCGGTCGAACAGGATCGGCGCTGCATTCGGGTTCGGGGCCATGCCGGGTTGGTACGCCGATCCCCCCATGGCTGACAATCCGGTCAGTTTTGAACCCTAATAGAGTCTAAAAAGATACTTTTCAGTACACGCGTTAAAGGCTAGCTTTTTGGCATGGCCACAGAAAAAGCCGAAACCGACCGCGTTCCGATCACCCTGGCGCTCTCGACCATCACCTACCTCGAAAAGCTGGTGAGACAGGGCACCCACGGTACCAGCGTCCCCGGCGTCGCAAGGACGCTGATCGAGGAAGGTATCCGGCTGGCCATCAAGGACGGGCTGCTGTCGATCCGCGACAACGGCAAGACCTGAAACTTGGGACCATCAACATGCCCGCCAAGGAAACCACCTGGACCGAGGAACGCCTGGAACTCCTGAAGCGTCACTTTGCCGCCGGGCTGACCTGCCGGGAAATTGCCGGCGACATCGGGGTCAGCCGCAACGCCGTGATCGGCAAACTCTCCCGCCTCAATCTGACCCGCGAAAAAGCCGGCGATGTTCCGCGCCCGGCGCGGAAGGACAGGGATGCACCGAAGGGACGACGCCGGGGATCGGTGCCACGGCTGCAATACCGCATACTCCAGGCCGTGTATGCCGAGCCGCTGGCGGCCGATAACGAGCCGATCGCCACCGCACACTGCTGCTCCTTGCTTGAGTTGAGCGAGGAGCGATGCCGCTGGCCGATCAGCACCCCCGGCGCCGAGGATTTTTGCTTCTGCGGCAACACGCCGGTCGAAGGCCTGCCCTATTGCCCGGGCCACACCCGGCTCGCCTACCGTCCGGGCTCGCGCCAGCGCGTCGCGCGAGGGTAAGGCCGGTAGCCCGACGGCCCCGACCGTGGCAGCAAGCTTGAGCGTCGTCCAAGGCGGCGCTAGCCTCGCCCAATGGACGCCAAGGCATCACCGTCCCGCTCCTTCACCGGACACCTGCGCGGCGCGCTTGGGGTCTGTCGCGGCGCGTGGCGGCAGGCGGCGAGGCTCGCGCTCGACATCGCGCTGCCGTCGCTATGCGTCGCCTGCCGCGAGCCGGTCGATGGCGAAGGCGTCTGTGCATCCTGCTGGGCAAAACTGTCGTTCATCGCGAAGCCCTATTGCCCCCGGCTCGGCATTCCCTTCGTCTATGACCCTGGCCCCGAACTTTTGTCGATGGAAGCGATCGCCAATCCGCCGGCCTATCAACGCGCCCGCGCCGCGGTGCGCTATGACGACGTCGCGCGCACGCTGGTGCATGCCCTGAAATACCAGGATCGCACGGATCTCGCCCCTGCCATGGGCCGCTGGATGGCGCGGGCCGGCGGCGAACTGCTCACCCAGGCCGACGCGCTGGTTCCGGTGCCATTGCACTGGCGGCGCGGCTGGAGCCGCCGTTACAACCAGTCCGGTGCATTGGCGCGGATCATCGCGCGGCAGAGCGGCGTGAAGGTTGCCTCAGAAGCGCTGCGGCGCGTGCGGCCGACCCAGCAGCAGATCGGCCTGTCCCGATCGCAGCGCGCCAGCAATGTGCAGGGCGCATTCAAGGTCGCCGATCACAGGCGATCGGACATTGCAGGTCGCCGCGTGGTGCTGGTCGACGATGTCCTGACCACCGGCGCCACCGTCGACGCCTGCGCACGGGCGCTGTTGCGCGCCAGGGCGGCGTCCGTTGACGTGCTGGTGTTCGCCCGGGTTGTGGACACCCATAAAGCTCCCATATAATCGGGTAATATTCCTTCCCTAAACCGAGCGCGACATGACCGCTGCCATCGAAATCTACACCCGTCCGGGCTGCGGCTATTGCAGCGCCGCCAAATCGCTGCTGACTCGCAAAAAAGCCGCCTTCACCGAACACGATGTCGCGATCCACCCGACGCTTCGTCAGGAGATGTGGAATCGCGCAGGCGCCGGTGCGACCTTTCCGCAGATTTTCATCGGTGAGACCCATGTCGGCGGGTGCGACGAGCTGTATGCGCTGGACCGCGAGGGCAAGCTCGATTCGATGCTGGCGGGCGAAAAGGTCAAATCATGAGCGCTGACCTCAGCTTTACGGCGGCCATGGTGCAGATGCGCACCGGCCTGTTGCCCGAGCCGAGCCTCGAGCAGGGAATCAAGCTGGTCCGGCAGGCCGCGGCCGAGGGCGCCGACTACGTGCTCACCCCCGAGGTGAGCAACATGATGCAGCTGAACCGCAAGGCGCTGTTCGAGCATCTCGCCTCCGAGGAGGACGATCTTTCGCTGAAGGCCTATCGCGCGCTCGCCACCGAGCTGAAAATCCATCTCCATGTCGGCTCGCTGGCGCTGCGCGCCTCGCCCGAGCGGGCCGTCAACCGGTCGTTCCTGATCGGCCCGGACGGCCTCGTTATTGCGAGTTACGACAAGATCCATATGTTCGACATCGACCTGCCCGGCGGCGAGAGCTACCGCGAATCCGCCAATTATCAGCCGGGCGAGACCGCCGTGATCTCCGACCTGCCCTGGGGCCGCATCGGGCTGACCATCTGCTACGACGTCCGCTTCCCTGCGCTGTACCGCGCGCTTGCCGAAAGCGGCGCATCGTTCCTCACCGTGCCGTCCGCCTTCACCAAAAAGACCGGCGAGGCGCATTGGCACACGCTGTTGCGTGCCCGCGCCATCGAGAACGGCTGCTTCGTGTTCGCCGCCGCGCAAGGCGGCATGCACGAGAACAAGCGCGAGACCTATGGCCATTCGCTGATCATCGCCCCCTGGGGCGAGGTGCTCGTCGAGGGCGGCACCGAGCCCGGCGTGTTCATGGCGAAGATCGATCCCGCGAGGGTGGAAGCTGCGCGCAAAAGCGTGCCGTCGCTGCAGCACGGAAGGCGCTTCTCCGTCGCCGACCCCAAGGCCGGCCCCGAGCACCTGCACCTGGTTCGGGGATC
The DNA here is from genome assembly GCA_041490045.1 of Bradyrhizobium sp. Taxonomy (GTDB): domain Bacteria; phylum Pseudomonadota; class Alphaproteobacteria; order Rhizobiales; family Xanthobacteraceae; genus Bradyrhizobium. The sequence goes on along the minus strand of JBGPSI010000128.1, from coordinate 4,116 downwards.
GGCATGATCCACTACAACCTGCGCTGCGAGCGAGGGCACACTTTTGAAAGCTGGTTTCAAAGCTCGGCCGCCTACGAAACCCAGGAAAAGCGCAAGCTGGTGAACTGCCCGGTTTGCGGGTCGGCCAAAGTCGAGCGCGCCATCATGGCTCCGCAGATCGTCAGCAAGAAGGGGCGCGACCGCGCCGAACCGGCGCCCGCAGCCACGCCTGCTGTCACGGAAGTCCCGGCCCCGGCATCGACCCCGCTATTGATGGCGCAGGAGCGCGAGCTCCGCGCCAAGATCAAGGAATTGCGCGAGCATATCGTGAAGAACGCCGATAATGTCGGCGAGCGCTTTCCCAATGAAGCGCGGAAAATGCATTACGGCGATATCGAGCACCGCCCGATCTACGGCGAAGCCTCGCCCGAGGAAGCGCGCGCCCTGATCGACGAGGGCGTCGAGGTGTCGCCGCTGCCGGTGCTGCCTGACGATCGCAACTGACACGTAGTTCCCGTCATTGCGAGCCAGCGGGTCGGCGCGAAACGCCGCCCGATGATAAACTCCGCGAGGCAATGCATGAGCGCCACAAAGCTGGATTGCTTCGTCGCTCTGCTCCTCGCAATGACGGCGAATTGTTGAAAGACCACCCATGAACCCGGAGACGCTATCGTCGTGGCAATTCTGGGCCGTCCTCTCCGCCGTGTTCGCCGCCCTGACCGCGATCTTCGCAAAAGTCGGCGTCGAGGACATCAACTCCGATGTCGCGACCCTGATCCGCACCGTCATCGTGCTGATCAGTCTTGCCCTGATCCTGTTTGCCACCGGCAAGCTCAGCCATCCCGGACCGATCTCGGCCAGGAGCTGGATCTTCCTCCTGCTGTCCGGCCTCGGCACCGGCGCCTCATGGCTGTGTTACTTCCGCGCGCTGAAACTCGGGCCGGCGACGCTGGTGGCGCCGATCGACAAATTAAGCGTGGTGCTGGTGGCGCTGTTCGGCGTGGTGTTCTTGGGCGAGCGGCCTTCGGTCAACGGCTGGCTTGGAATTTTTCTGATCGCCACCGGCGCCGTGCTGATCGCATTCAAGCGCTAAACCGCGACCAATAGCGCCACGCCGACCACAATCAGCGCGATGCCGGAAAGCTCGCGCGCCGACAGCGGCTGCTTGAACGAATAATACGCCACGGCTTGCGCGAACAGCACTTCCACCAGCGCCAGCGTGCGGACATTGGCGGCGGCGGTGAGCGCGAACGCCAGGAACCAGAACTGCGAGGCGAACGCGCCCATGAAGCCCGCGAAGACAGAAGGCCTCCACAGCCCGAGGATCGCCTTGAGCACGCCGGGCGCACGCGCCAGCAGATAAACCGTTAGTATCAGGGTTTGCACGAACAGTCCCAGCACCAGCGTGCAGGATGCCGCCGTCACGAACGTCACGCCGGGCACCGTGATGACGGCGCCGCGAAAGCCGACCGCCGACAGCGCGAACGCCGCGGCGGCGCCGAGGCCGAGCAGCGTCGGCTTCAGGTCCGTAAAACCCTTGCCCGCGCCGGGACGCAGCGCGGCAATGACCACGCCGGCGGTCGCAATCAGGATCGCCACCACCTTCAAAAGCGTCAGGTGATCGCCGAGAAAGACAAAGCCGAAAATCGCGGTCTGGATCGCCTCGGTCTTCAGGTAGGCCGTCGTCACCACGAACGAACGGTCGTTCATGGCGAGCAGCATCATGCCGGTTCCGACGATCTGGCAGAGCGCGCCGAGCAGGAGCCACGGCCAGAACGCCGCCGCCGGCCATGGCACATGGTCTCCGGTGGCCGTGATCACCACGGCAAAGAACACGATCGAGAACGGAAAGCCGAACAGGAAGCGGATATTGGTGGCACCCCAGGTGCCGAGCGGTCCCGTCAATTGCCGCTGCATCGCGTTGCGCGCGACCTGCCCGAGCGCCGCAATGATGGTGAAGGGGACCCAGAGCGTGGCGATGCTGAGCATGAGCGGGGGGATTTGGTTGAGGAGGCGGGAAGTGCGGCCACCGTGCCGGGCGCGACGCGCGCAGTCAACCGGAACGGCGTCATGACAGGATTGCGCCGGCTCGCTTGCCGCGCTTGCGGTGCGAAAGGCTACGCGCCCTCCGCCACCACCATGTAGTTCACGTCCATGTCGGAGGAGAGGCCCCAGCGGTCGGCGAAGGGGCTATAGACCACGCCGGTCTGCTCGGTGATGGCGAGCCTGTTCTGCTCGAGATAATGCGCGAGTTCGTCGGGGGTGACGAACTTGTCCCATTGATGGGTGCCGCGCGGCAGCCAGCGCAGCACATATTCGGCGCCGACGATGGCGAGCGCGAAGCTCTTCCAGTTGCGGTTCAACGTCGAGACCACCATCATGCCGCCGGGCTTGAGCATCGCCGCACAGCGGTTGAGGAACATGCCGACATCGCTGACATGCTCCACCACTTCCATCGCCAGCACGATGTCGAAGCGTTCGCGCACGTCCATCTGCTCTACCGTGGTGCAGCGGTAATCGATCGACAGATGCCCCTTGTCGGCGTGCAGCTTTGCCGCAGCGATGTTGGTGGCGGAGGGGTCGACGCCGATCACCTGGGCACCGAGCCGCGTAAACGGCTCGCACAGCAACCCGGCGCCGCAGCCGATATCGAGGATGCGCAAGCCAGACAGGCAATTGAGGCTTTTGACGTTACGCTCGAACTTGCGGCAGGCGGCGTCGCGGATATAGCTCAGCCGCAGCGGATTGATCTTGTGCAGCGGCGCCATCTTGCCCTTGGGATCCCACCATTCCTCCGACAGTTTCGAGAACTTCGCGATTTCGGCCGGGTCGACCGTGGACCCCGGAGCGGGGGAGGATTTGACGGGTGAATTCTGCTGCATGGCCATGGGGTGCGCGCCGCTCCTATCGCGCGGTGATGGAATTGCGAAATGCAAGTGGCGAGGCAATCGTGGAGATGGTTTGCTTGCCCTCGCCGACGCCGAGGATGGTCACATCGCCGTAGTCGAGCAGGCGGCCGAGGATGCTCTGATTGACGTCGACGCTCTCGACCTTGTCCAGCGACATCTCGAAGGTACGGCGCTTGATGAACCCCGTCTTGTGGACAACCCGCAGATTGGTGACGTCGGTCTCCGTGGTCCAGCGGTGAAACCAGGCCTTGACGGTCCAGTACAGCGCGACAATGGCCACGATTGCCGACGCCGACAGGCACAACAGGACGATGCCTTCGGTGATGGTCGTTCGCGACAGGATCAGCAGGACCAGTGCCAAAATCCAGGCCGCGATCGCCGGCAGATAGAACATCCAGTGCGCGTTGGTCGAATACAGCACCTTTTCGCCCGGCTGCAGGATTTCATCGATATAACGCCCCATACGCTGGCCTCAATTACCCTGCCGCCACCTGCCTGCAACCACTGACCCGCAACTAGCCCGTCCTGCACCGCCCCTGGAACATCCCGGAACCCGGTTGCTTGCCCCGAACGACGCCGCTATGTATACGCGCCTTTTGGCCGGCGCGCCTTAGTTTTGCGGGCGGGCCACATACTTAACCTCAGGGAATGCACCAGTCGTCATGGGCCGCCTCGTGATGAAATTCGGCGGCACATCCGTCGCCAATATCGACCGTATCCGCAACGTCGCGCGGCATGTGAAGCGCGAGGTCGATGCCGGCCATGATGTCGCCGTCGTGGTCTCGGCGATGGCCGGCAAGACCAATGAGCTGGTGGAGTGGTGCCGCGAGGCATCCCCGATGCATGACGCCCGCGAATATGACGCCGTGGTGGCTTCCGGAGAGCAGGTAACCTCCGGCCTGCTCGCGATCGCGCTGCAGGCGATCGGCATCCAGGCGCGCTCCTGGCAGGGCTGGCAGATCCCGATCCGGACCAGCGACGCCCATGCCTCGGCGCGGATTCTGGAGATCGACGGCACCGAGCTGATCAGCCGTTTCAGGGAACGCAAGGAAGTCGCCGTGATCGCCGGCTTCCAGGGCATCAATCCGCAGACCGGGCGAATCACCACGCTCGGGCGCGGCGGTTCCGATACCTCGGCGGTGGCGATCGCAGCCGCCATTCACGCCGACCGCTGCGACATCTATACCGACGTCGACGGCGTCTACACCACCGACCCCCGCGTGGTGCC
>JBGPSI010000127.1:0-14508 GCA_041490045.1 Bradyrhizobium sp. | reverse complement strand
TTCACCGTCAGCATGGCGGTCGGATCGAAGGAGTTGGCCAGGCGCGGCGTGCTGGTCACGCGCCTCAGTGCCGCAGAGGACGCGGCGACGATGGACGTGCTCTGCGTCGACAAGACCGGGACGATCACCGTGAACCGGCTGACGGTTACGGATGTGATCCCCCTCGGGCAAGCTACCGAGACCGAGGTGTTGCAGGCCGGCGCGCTTGCCTCCCAGGCGGCCAATCAGGACCCGATCGATCTCGCCTTCCTGGCAGCCGCGCACGATCGGCAGGTCTTTGACGACAAGATGCCGGCTGTCACGCCGGTCTCGTTCGCGCCGTTCGATGCGAAAACTCGGCGGACTGAAGCCGTCGTCGAGCAGAACAGGCAGCGGCTGCGTTTGATGAAGGGTGCCGTTCGAACCATCGCCGAAGCCTGCGGGCTGGAACCCGTTGCGATCAAGGCGCTGGAAGACCGGGTTGCCGAGGCTGCACGCAAGGGCTACCGGAGTCTCGCGGTTGCGCGCGCGGCCCCGGAGAACGGCACGCCCACGATAGTCGGACTGGTGAGCCTGTACGATCCGCCGCGGCCGGACGCCAAACAGCTGATCGCCTCGCTGGGCGATCTCGGCGTCGCCGTGAAGATGCTTACCGGTGACGCGCTGGCGGTTGCACGCGAAATTGCGAGCGGCGTGGGATTGCCCAACATCCGCAGGGTAGCCGACCTGAAGGCGGCGAGCGCGCAGGCCGGCAACGAAGCAGTCGACTTCCTGGCAGGCACGGATGGCTTCGCCGAGGTTTTTCCGGAAGACAAATACATCGTGGTCCAGCACCTGCAAGCGGCCGGACATGTCACGGGCATGACCGGTGACGGCGTCAACGACGCCCCCGCGCTGCGACAGGCCGAAGTGGGTATCGCCGTCAGCACCGCGACTGACGTCGCCAAGGGCGCCGCGAGCGTGGTCCTGACCGAACCGGGACTGACCAATATCGTGACGCTGGTCGAGCAGGGCCGGACGATCTATCAGCGGATCCTGACCTGGGTCATCAACAAGATCAGCCGCACCATCCTGAAGGCGGCCTATGTTGCCATCGCATTCGTGCTCACCGGCAAGTTCGTCGTTTCCGCCTTCGCGATGCTGCTTCTCGTCTTCATGACCGACTTCGCGAAGATTGCACTGGCCACCGACGAGGTGCGGTGGTCGAGGAAGCCGGAGACCTGGAATATCGGGAATTTCGTCCTGGTTTCGGTCGTGCTGGGAGTGTCCATGGTCGCGGAGGCGCTGCTTCTGTTGTGGATCGGCTGGTCGCGTTTTCACCTCGCGACCAATGTCGGCGCCCTCTACACCTTCAGCTTCCTGATGCTGTTATACTTCGCCGTATTCTCCGTGGTGTCGGCGCGCGAGCGACGATGGTTCTGGGCGACGATGCCGAGCAAAACCCTCCTTGCAGCCCTCACGCTCGACGCGAGCCTGGGGACCCTCCTCACATTCGTCGGTCTCCCGGACCTTGCGCCACTCCCCTGGTGGCAGACCATCCTGATCCTGGGCTACGCGATGGTCGCCTGCCTGGTCGTAAACGACGCCATCAAGGTAGCGCTGATCAAGTGGCGTGTACCTTCGGCCGCCACCTGACGACGCCATGATTCCCGGCTAGCCGGGCGCGTGGCCGGGCCTCGGCAATCCCCTCGCAAACACCATCACCCCACTCGCCGGAATCACGATTGGCGCCGACGATGCCGCCGGTCTGAGCCGAATGGCTCGGCGTGGATGATCAGCGCGACCACCAACGCCGCCGTGAGTCACGTCATCGTGCGCCGGATCACGCCGATTGCGCGGGGCTCTCTATCCGCTTTCGCATGTCGTCGCAGACCGACCTGACTTCGGCTGTCATCACCGTTGCCTGCTGGATGCGGTCGAAAATCAGACCAGCCTCCTCGCGGTATTTCTGTGCGGTGTCCTGGACGTAGGCGATGGCATCCCTGCATCCAGCCGCCATCTTCTCGGCGCGCTGCACGCAATCGATGAGCGTCGTACCCATCGCCTCGAGGGCTTTAACAGCGTCCTCATATTGTGCGACCACCGCTTCGGCACTGAGTTTGCCGATCTGATCGACTTCGGCGTGATGCTCGACATAAGGAGGCATCGGCGGCGATGGCGTTCGGACTTTGGCCGGCGCAAAATCAATTGGACGCGGATCTCGGAGCGGCGGGCTTTTTGTCAGGACCTTGGCGATGTCATGTTCGACATCGACCAACGCCACGGTTTTACCATTGGTAGTGGACTGTAACATTAATCAATACTCCCCTGGCTATGGACTACTTACGCAATACTCAGGAGCCGGACGTGACCGATAAAAACATTAGGCGTCTGCGACCCGGCGCGCGGTGAGTTGTGGACGACACGCGCCGGGCCTGACCATCCCGTTGGCCCACGAGGCGGCCGTAGAAATACGTAAGGCTGATTCGTGGCGAAAAATCCGCCTGCGAGCGAAATCTACACGGGCGCTCGCGAATTTTCAGACGACAGCCGCGCGGCGGTATCGCGATGTCGCTTTGCAACGGCTGCAAGCATATGAGTCGCCGCGCTCGCGCCGCTACCCGCCGGGCACACGATCGCCCTACCCCCTCGCAAACACCACCACCCCATTCGCCGGTATCACGATCGGCGCCGACGCGGCAAAACCGTGCAGGCCCTTGCCCGCCGCGACGATGCTGCCGCCATTGCCCACGACTTGCGGATTCACAAAATGGTCGTAGACATCGCTGTTGAAACTCTCCTGCCAGACGCCTGAATATGGAAATCCGATCTCGTAGCCGGTCCATGTCGTCTCCGCGAAGGTGGCGACCACGATGACGTCGTCGCCACTGCCTTCGCGCCAGCGGTGATAAGCGATCACGCGGTCACGGTCGGAGCAAAAGAACGCGCGGACGTTGTCGCCGCGCAGCGCGGGCAGACCGCGGCGGAGGCGGAGCAGGTCTATTGTGAATTGCAGGTGATCGCGCATGCTGGAATCGGCTGAAGCATCGAGGCCGTTCCACGACAACAGGTTCGGCCCCGCCGGCAGCACGTCCCACGGCTGACCTTCCAGAAATTCCTGGCCCATGAACAGTTGGGGAATGCCGGGCGCGGTCAACAGGATCGCGGTGGCGACACGGCTGCGGCTGCGGGCGTACCAGGAGCTGACGTTGGAGGGATCGGCCAGCGCGGGCAGCCGCGGGTCGCGTCCGGCCAGCACGAGGTCGTGGTTCTCGACGCAGGTCACCGCGCGCCAGCCGTGGTCGAAGCCGGGCGGGTAAAGCGCTGACGCAATCGCCGACATCGGCACCAACGCGTTCGATCCCCATGACGCAGCGCCAACCGCGCCGCGCAGCGCGCCGCGGAGGCCGTCATGCTGCACGACGTCAAAGCCCACGCCGCCCGCTTGCGCCGGCGCGATGACGGGCGCGGCGGACGCGGGAATGTCGGCAAAACGGCCGGGCCAGAATTCGGCGTTCTGCAGGATGCGGTTGCGGAAGCCGCGCAAGGCCGAGGTCAGCGCGCGGCAGAATTCCCAGCCGCTGCCCTGCCCGGTCGAGATCAGCGTCGAGATCTCGTCATAGCGAAAACCGTCGGCGTGAAACTCCTCGAGGAAGGTGCGCGCATTATCGAGCAGGAAATTTGCGACATCCTCGTTCCACAGCGCGAACGCAAGCCCGCCGGTGCCGCGGTCCTGGTCGGTGAAATAGAGGCTGTCATTGTTGTCGCCGCGGTCGATGCGGCGGTCCATGTAGTACAGGCAATTGTCGTCGAACCGGCCGTCGACCGAAAATCCGCCGGCGTGATTGTAGACCACGTCGAACATCACGGCGATGCCGTAGACATGGCAGAGGTCGACCAGCGCCTTGAGCTGCCCGGGTCCGGACTGGATGTCCGACAACGTGATGCCCGACTTCTGCTTCGCCGCGTAGAGCGCGTTGAGTTTTGTCAGACAGGCCGGCAGATCCGCGCGGGCGATATAGGGGAAGTCCGGCGAGAACAGGTCGGCGCCACCATAGCCCATGTTCGGATTGGCCTCCTGCTCGTCGATCGGCAGCGGCTGCAGCACATTGATGCCGAGAGCGGCGAGATAGGGAATCCTCAAGGCGACGTCGAGGAAGGTCGAGCAGACGCCGGGTCTTGCAATCGCAAACGTCCCGACATGGAGCTGGTAGACGACCATGTCGGAAAAATCCGGCGTGACGAAATCCTGGTCGTGCCAGGGAAAGCTGGCCTCGCGCAAAATGCCAAAGCAGTCCGGAAAGTTCTCGGGATCGAGCTCGCGGGCGCGCGGGTCGCGCTTGTAGCCGGTGGAGCCCTTGCCCTGCACCCAGAAGCGATAGCGGTCGCCGTCGCGCGCGCCGTCCTGGTATCCGGTCCAGTAGCCCCGCGCGTCTTTCCGCAGCAGGCGGTCGGCCGTTAGCTGGTCGAACACCTGTCCGCCGAACATGCCGTGCAGATAGACCGCCTCGGCTTCCGGCGCCCAGAGCCGGAAGGCCGCGCCGTCCGCATCGAGCGTCGCGCCTGCAGGCGTTTGCCCGGAAATGTGCGCCTGTGAAAGCACGGCCTGCTCCCGCTACCACACGCAGATCAACGCCGACCGGTTCGCGCGATCGGCGTTGCGGTTGGCGGCCTCAAACATCGCACGACGAAGGGCCGCCGGCCAGCGCCGGCAATGCATTGGAACCACGCTGACATCAAAATTTCACATTCAGCAATGGACCGGCCCCGCGCACAAATCTAGGATCGTCGCATGGCCTCTCTCGCGCAGATCACGGTCTCTCCCGCCCTCACCTTCGACGCGCTCGTCGCGGGCGAGCCCGGCGCGCCGCTGGTGTTGTTGCTGCACGGCTTTGCGGAATCGATGCATTGCTGGGACGCGCAGGTGGAAGCGCTGGCCGCGGCGGGCTATCGCGCCGTCGCGCCGAGCCAGCGCGGTTATTCGTCGGGCGCGCGGCCGGATCCCAACGATACCGCCAACTACCTCATCGAGCGGCTGATGGACGATGCGATGGCGATCGTGGCGGCATCGGGTCATGCGGACCGCCGCTTCCATCTCGCCGGGCACGACTGGGGCGGCAGCATCGCCTGGGCGCTGGCCGACCGGTTTCCGCAAGCGATCGCCTCGCTCACGGTGCTGTCGCGGCCGCATCCCAACGCCTTCAACCGCGCGCTCTTGACCACCGATGCCGATCAGGCGCAACGCTCAAGGCATCACACGGCGTTCCTCGAACCCGATGCGGCCGAGGTCGTGCTCGCCGACGACAGCAAATGGCTGCGCGAACGGCTGGCGGCCAACGGCGTTCCCGCCGCCGCGATCGCGCAGCATCTTGCCGTGCTCGGCAACCAGGCAGCGATGGAAGCGGCACTCGCCTGGTATCGCGCACGCGGCGCGATCCGCTCGCCCCTCGGCCCGATCCGCATTCCCACGCTCTATATCTGGGGCGACGCCGACGACACCGTGGGGCGGGTGGCCGCCGAAGGCACGGTCGATTTCATCGCCGCGCCCTATTGCTTCGAAGTGCTGCCCGGCGTCGGCCATTTCGCGGCGGATCAGGCGCCGGATCGTGTCAACGAATTGTTGCTGCGGCACGTGGCGACGTATCCGGCCTGATGGGCCGGACGACGCGGCACGCCCACTCACGCCGCCTTCTCACGCCGCCTTGGCCATCTCCGATACGCGCTCCCACGTCGTCGCCTGCAGGCTCGGCCGGGCTTCCATCCGCTTCAGCCATGCCGCGAGGTTAGCGTGCGGCAAGCCGAGTTCGGCCCACTCCGGCGTCGCCGTGAAGAAGGCGACGGCCGGCGCGACCATGAGATCCGCCAGCGAGAGCGCGTCGCCGGCGAAGAACGCCTGCTCGCCCAGAAGCCGCGCCAGTTCGGCGAACACGGTGCGCGCCTTGGGCATCGCCGCCTCGATGGCGGCTTCGTCGGGCTTCAGCCCCATCAGTTGCGGCGCGATCACGCGATGGAACACGATCACGTTGCCGACGCCGTGAAACAGATACCAGTCGTTGATGTTCATGACCTGGTCCATCCGCGCCGCGCGCCTGGGATCGGCCGGCGTCAGCGCAGGCTGCGGCAGCACGCGGTCGAGATAGCGCAGGATCGCCTGGGTTTCGTAGAGGGCAAAACCGTCATGCTCGAACGCCGGCACCCGGCCGAACGGATGGCGGGCGAGGTGCTCGGGCGATTTGCTGGCGTTTGGCGCGAGTGGTGCCAGCCGATAGCGCGCGCCCTTCTCTTCCAGCGTCGCCAGCACGGCGCGGGCGAACGGGCTCCCGGGAACGGTATGAACGGTGAATTCGGACATGACGATCTCCTTTACTTAAGGGGGGCTTGCGGTCTTCTGACTTAATTCTTGCGCTCGGCTTCCCGGACAAAGCGCTCGATCAGGCCCGGCCAGCCGCCGTCGACATCCTTGCGCATCGAGGCGCCCGCCTCCGCGCCCATGGTCTCGAACTTGTGGTGCACGAGTTCAACCTCGGTTGCGTCCGGACCGTCGGCGGTGAAGCGCACGTCGACCTCGGATTTCATCGCCGCATCGGGCTTCCATTGCGCGTTGACCTGCCAGACCATCACCAGCCGATGCGGCGGCTCCCACAGCGTGATGGTGGCGACCGATGTCTGCGTGCCGTCTTCGGAAATCTCGAGCCAGCGGCCGCCGAGGCGCGGCTCCATCAGGACTTTCGCGACCGGCTTCTTGCCGACGCCGTGGTCGTGCGGCCACCATCGCGTCAGACCGCTGGTGAAGACTTCAAAGGCGTGCCCGATCGGCGCCTGGACGCGGACGGTTTTGCGCACGGGCGCGATGACGGCCCTTTCATTCATGCGATTTCTCCTTTCACTTGCCCTTCTTCGCCTTGTGGGATCGTTCGGCTTCCAGCTTGAAAGCCTCCAGTGCATCGCCCCAGAAACTGTCCAGCCATTCGCGCAATTCCGTCAGGCCCTCGCGCCGCAGCGAATAGATCCGGCGCACGCCTTCGCTGCGTTCCTCGACGAGGCCCGCCTCCTTCAATGCTTTCAGATGCTGCGACACCGCCGGCCGCGATACCGGCAGCCCCGCGGCAAGCAGGTTCACCGGCCGCGGCCCGGCGCGCAGGCGCTCGAACACCTGTCGCCGGGTCGGGTCGGCCAGCACGGCCAATGCATTTCCGTAAGCCATGGCTAACGGTAAGCCAAGACTTACTCAGGTGTCAAGACGGCGTCGTGGCCCGTCCACAAACGCAAAACGGCGCCGCGAGTGTCGCGACGCCGTCGGGCAGATTTTCGACCGATGTTGGCGGCGAGCGAAGCCCGCCCCCTCATTCCGACTTGTCGATGTTCCAGAAGATCGGCGTCGCCGGGCCGTCGAGCACGCCGGACAGCGACTTGCGCCACGCGCTCGGCCCAAAATACTGCCCGAGCGGGATATAGATCACCTGATCATAGACTTCCTTCTGGATGTCGGCGGCGATCTTCTTCTGCTCTTCCGGTGTCGAGGCGCGCACGAAGGCGTCGCGCAGCGCTTCGACCTTGGCGTCTTCGGACCAGCCGAACCAGCCGCCCTTGGTGCCCTTGCCGCCGATCGACACGTTGGCCACCGGGTTGATCACGTCGGCAGCGACCCAGTTGGTGAAGAACATGTTCCAGCCGCCTTCCTTGACCGGCTTCTGGCTGGTGCGGCGCGAGACTACGGTGCCCCAGTCGGTGGCCTGCACGTCCACCTTGAAGCCGGCCTCGCGCAGCAATTGCGCCGCCACGATCGGCTGCGCCTTCAGCGTCACGACGTCGCCGGGCGCCATGATTGCGATCGGCGTGCCGTCATAGCCGGATTCGGCGAGCAGCTTCTTGGCTTCCGCCATGCCGTTGCCTTTCACCAGCGATTCCGATCCGACATCGGAAGCCAGCGGCGTGTTGCAGATGAACACCGCGCCGCAGACCTTGTAATATTTGGGATTGCCGACCAGCGCGTCCAGCACGTCCTTCTGGTTCATCGCCATGAAGGCGGCGCGCCGCACCTTTACGTTGTCGAAGGGCGGCAACAGGAAGTTCATCCGCCCGAGCGTCTGGAAGCCGAGCTTGTTGAGGATGTCGGTCTTGATATCCGGATTGCCTTCCAGCACCGGGAGAATGTCGAACGACGGCGCCTCCATGAAATCGATGTCGCCGGACTGCAGCGCGTTCACCGCTGTCTGCGCGTCCGCCATCGTGATCCATTCGACGCGGTCGACCTTTACCACCTTGCCGCCGGAGGTCCAGCTCGGCGGTTCCTTGCGCGGTACGTAATCCTTGTTCTTCTCGAACACCGCCTTGACGCCGGGCTGGAATTCGCTCGCCACGAACTTGAACGGCCCGGATCCGATCAGCTCCGGAACGGGCTTGTCGGTCGGCGTTTCCGCCAGCCGCTTCGGCATCATGAACGGCACCAGCGAGGACGGCTTGCCGATCGACTCCAGCACCAGCCCGTAGGGCTCCTTCAGTTTCAGCGTGATGGTCTTTTGGTCCGTGGCATCGATGCTGGCGGTGAAGTCCATCAGCTTCTGGCCCATGCCGTCGACCTTGCCCCAGCGCTTCAGCGAGGCCACGCAATCCTCCGCCGTGACCGGCGTGCCGTCATGCCACTTGAGGCCGTCGCGCAGCGTGAAGGTGTAGGTGAGCTTGTCGTCGGAGATCTTGTATTCAGCCATCTGCGGCTGGATCTTGAAACTGGAATCCTCGGCCAGCAGCGTGTCGTAGATCATGTAACCGAAATCGCGGACGATGTAGGCGGTCGTCATCATGCCGGGCGTGCGCAGGTCGGCATGCATCACTGCCGTGATGGTCTTGGCGTCCGCCAGCGACGGCAACGCCAGCGCGGCAGAGACCGCAAGCGCCCTTGTGACATTCGACGCTATCGAGAACCGCTTGTGGAACATACGAAGTCTCCTGACGTAAATCTGGTCAAAACCCGATGATTTGTTATGCATGCGGCGCGTTATTTAGGCGCAATAACATGCTGCAAATCCTTTGTTTTTTGAGACTTGCACCTAGCGCTCCGCGCGTCAATCGCGTTTTGGCTCATGGCGGCGCGGCCAATGCAGTTGCAGACATCGGCTGATGTTTCACTTTACAAACGCCTCGCCGGTCATTCTCGTAAAGCCGCGCGACGCCAAAACGTTAACATCCGTTAGCAAGTTGAGAGAATTCACATGAACCCTGCCAACCTTCCCTTTGACTCCGAAGCCATGCTGCAGGGACTGCGCTCGTGGGTGGAATGCGAAAGCCCGACCTGGGACAAGAGCGCGGTCGAGCGCATGCTCGATATCGCCGCGCGCGAGATGGCGATCATGGGTGCGACGATCGAGCGCATCGCGGGAAGGCAGGGTTTCGGCGGCTGCGTGCGGGCACGGTTTCCGCATCCCAAACAAGGCGAGCCGGGAATCCTGATCGCGGGGCATCTCGACACCGTTCATCCCGTCGGCACGCTGGAGAAGCTGCCGTTCCGGCGCGACGGCAACAAATGCTACGGCCCCGGCATCTTCGACATGAAGGGCGGCAACTACCTGACGCTGGAAGCGATCCGGCAACTGGCGCGAGCTGCCTTCACGACGCCGCTGCCGATCACGGTACTGTTCACGCCGGACGAGGAAGTCGGCACGCCGTCGGTGCGCGACCTCATCGAGGCCGAAGCCGCACGCAACAAATATGTGCTGGTGCCGGAGCCGGGCCGCCCCAACAACGGCGTCGTCACCGGGCGCTACGCCATCGCGCGCTTCAATCTCGAAGCCATCGGCAAGCCGAGCCATGCCGGCGCGACTCTTTCATCGGGCCGATCCGCGATCCGCGAGATGGCGCGCCAGATCATCGCCATCGACGGCATGACAACGGAAGACTGCACCTTTTCCGTCGGCATCGTGCATGGCGGCCAGTGGGTCAATTGCGTCGCCACCACAGCCACCGGCGAGGCGCTGAGCATGGCCAAGCGCCAGGCCGATCTCGATCGCGGCGTCGAGCAAATGCTGGCGCTCAACGGCACCGCCAATGACGTTACCTTCAAGGTGACGCGCGGCGTCACGCGGCCGGTGTGGGAGCCCGATGCCGGCACCATGGCGCTGTATGAAAAGGCGCGCGGCGTTGCCAAACAAATGGGCGTCGAACTGCCGCACGGCAGCGCCGGCGGCGGCTCCGACGGCAATTTTACCGGCGCGATGGGAATCCCGACGCTCGACGGCCTCGGCGTCCGCGGCGCCGACGCGCACACGCTCAACGAACACATCGAGATCGATAGCCTCGCCGAACGCGGCCGGCTGATGGCGGGACTGTTGGCGACGCTGAAGTGAAACTGCTCATCCGCCTAGAATACCGCCAATGGCACAGGATTTGCTCGCCAAATCGCTACGGGCGGGAACATAATCCGCGATGACCTTGGCCGATAACATTGGCTTATGGGTTGCCGCATAATCTTCTAATGGATGACGATGCTCGGATACCTCGTTCGCCGCGTGCTGGCCGCCATTCCCGTGATGGGCGTGGTGGCGTTGTTCGTGTTTCTCCTGCTGCGGCTGACGCCGGGCGATCCCGCCGCGATCCTCGCCGGCGACAACGCCACGCCCGAGCGGCTTGAACGCATCCGCACCTCGCTCGGGTTGAACGAGCCCTTGTACATCCAGTTCTTCACCTGGGTCGGCAAGCTGCTGCACGGCGATCTCGGGGTGTCCTTGATCTCGAACATCCCGGTGCTGAAGATGATCGGCCAGCGCGTCGAGCCGTCGATCTCGATCGCGCTGTCGACCATCATCCTCTCCATTGCCGTCGCGGTGCCGCTCGGCGTGATCGCGGCATGGAAGCACGGCACCTGGATCGACCGTTTCGTCATGGGCCTGTCGGTGGTGGGGTTCTCGGTACCGGTGTTCGTGATCGGCTATGTGCTGATCCAGTTTTTCGCCATCGACCTGCGCTGGCTGCCGGTGCAAGGTTTTAAAAGCATCAGCGCGGGCCTCGGCCCGTTCCTCGAACGCATCATTCTGCCGACCATCACGCTGTCCTTCATCTACGTCGCCCTGATCGCGCGCATGACGCGCACGGCGATGCTGGACGTGCTGGGCGAGGATTACGTGCGCACCGCGCGCGCCAAGGGCATCGGCGAGACCGCCGTGCTGCTGCGCCACGCGCTACGCAACGCCGCCGTGCCCGTCATCACGGTGATCGGCACCGGCTTCACGCTTCTGATCTCCGGCGTCGTCGTCACCGAGAGCGTGTTCAACCTGCCCGGCATCGGCCGCCTCACCGTCGATGCGGTGCTGGCGCGGGACTATCCGGTGATCCAGGCGATGATCCTCCTGACCTCCGGCATCTATGTCGCGGTCAATCTGTTGATCGACATTGCATACACGCTGCTTGATCCCAGGATAAGATACTGATGGCGATCGAAACCCTTCCCGAACCGTCGATCCCGATCACCACGCCGTTCCGGCCGGGGTTAGGATTTCTCACGGCGACGCCGATCATCGCGGTCGCTACCATCTGTCTCGCCCTGATCATCGCCTCGGCGATCCTGGCGCCGTGGCTGTCGCCGCACGATCCGCTGCTGCTGGCGCCGGCGCAGCGGCTGCGGCCGGCCAGCGCGCAATTTCTGCTCGGCACCGACGGCTACGGCCGCGACGTGCTATCGCGGATTCTCTTTGGCGGGCGCATTTCGCTGCTGATCGGCCTCGGTGCCGCGGCGTTCAGCATCGGCATCGGGCTCGTGATCGGCCTCGTTTCTGGCTTCTTCAAATGGGTCGACGCCGTGATGATGCGGGTGATGGACGGCCTGATGGCGATTCCGAGCATCCTCTTGGCGATCGCCGTGGTCTCGCTGTCGGGCGCGAGCCCGCTGACGGTGCTGGTCGCCATCACCATTCCCGAGATTCCGCGGGTGGCCCGGCTGGTGCGCTCGGTCGTCTTGTCGGCGCGCGAGGAGCCCTATGTGGAGGCCGCCATCTCGGTCGGCTCCAGCCTGCCCAAGATCATGTGGCGGCACCTGATGCCGAACACCATCGCGCCCCTGATCGTGCAAGGCACTTACGTCTGCGCCTCCGCCATTCTCACCGAGGCAATCCTGTCGTTCCTCGGCGCCGGCATCAACCCGGAGACGCCGACCTGGGGCAACATCATGGCGGAGGGTCGCGCCTATTTTCAGATAAAGCCGTCGCTGATCTTCTGGCCGGGCCTGTTGCTCTCGATCGCCATCCTCAGCGTCAATCTGATCGGCGACGCCGCGCGCGACGCGCTCGATCCCCGCATGAAGCAGCGGGAGGGCAGCAAGTGAGCGCGGCACCCGTCTCAGACGTCGTCCTCGACATCAACGACCTCGTCGTCAGCCTCGGCAAGACGCCGCAAGGGCCGCGCGTGATCGACGGCGTCTCCTTGCAGGTAAGCAAGGGCGAGACGCTCTGCGTGGTCGGTGAAAGCGGCTCGGGCAAGTCCGTCACGTCGCTGACGGTGATGGGGCTGCTGCAGAAGGGCTCGCTGGCGCCGACCGCCGGCAGCGTCAAGCTGGTCGGTGAGGAGTTGCTCACGGCGAGCGACCGCCGCCTGCGTCAGTTGCGCGCCACCACCATGGCGATGATCTTCCAGGAGCCGATGACGGCGCTCAACCCGGTGGTGCCGGTCGGCCGCCAGATCGACGAGGTGCTCCGCGCGCATACCGACCTCGATGCCCGCGCCCGGCGCCAGCGTATCCTCGACATGATGGAACAGGTACGGCTGCCCGAGGTGAAACGCATCTTCGCCTCCTACCCGCACCGGCTGTCGGGCGGCCAGCGCCAGCGCATCATGATCGCGATGGCGCTGGTGCTGGAGCCGAAACTGCTGATCGCGGACGAGCCGACCACCGCGCTTGACGTCACCACGCAAAAGCAGATCCTCACCTTGATCCGCGATCTGCAGCGCGATCACGGCACCGCGGTGCTGTTCATCACCCACGACATGGGCGTGGTCGCGGAGATCGCCGATCGCGTCGCCGTGATGCGCCAGGGCCGGCTGGTGGAAACTGGGACGCTCGACACCATCCTGCGCAACCCGACCATGGAATACACCCGCAACCTGCTCTCGGCGGTGCCGAGCCTGGTGCCGCGTACGCCGCGGGCCGAGAGCACCGAGCCGGTGGTGCTGGAGGCCAATGAACTCGGCAAGGTCTATCGCGAGCGCTCGTTCTTCGGCGCCGTCCGCGAGGTCGCCGCCGCCCAGGACGTGACGCTCACCTTGCGCAAGGGCCGCACGCTCGGCATCGTCGGCGAAAGCGGTTCCGGCAAATCCACCGTCGCCCGCTGCATCGTCCGGCTGATCGACCCGACCTCCGGCGGCATCCGCCTTGCGGGACGCGAAATATCCGAACTGTCGCGACGGCTGTTGCAACCGCACCGCAAGAAGATCCAGATCATCTTCCAGGACCCCTATCGGTCGCTCAATCCGCGCATCACGGTCGGCGAGACCATCGCCGAGGGACCGATCAATTACGGCATGCCGCGCAGCGAGGCGCTTTCGAAGGCGCGCGAGTTGTTGGAACTCGTCGACCTGCCGCCGGATGCGATCTCGCGCTATCCGCACCAGTTTTCCGGCGGCCAGCGCCAGCGCATCGCGATTGCGCGCGCGCTCGCGCTCGATCCCGACGTGCTGGTGGCGGACGAGGCGGTCTCGGCGCTCGACGTCTCCGTGCAGGCGCAGGTGCTGGAACTGCTCGACGAGATCCAGCGCCGGCTCGGCATCGCGCTGTTGTTCATCACCCACGATTTGCGCGTCGCCGCGCAGATCTGCGACGACGTTGCCGTGATGCAGCATGGCCGCATCGTCGAACAGGGACCCGCGGCGCAGGTCCTCACCCATCCGCAACAGGCCTATACTAGGCAATTGCTCGACGCCGCCCCCGGGCGGGACTGGGATTTTGCGAATTTCAGGCCGGTTGCGGCGAGCGCATCTGCGACTTGAACCGCCTCTCCGTCATTCCGGGGCGATGCGAAGCATCGAACCCGGAATCCCGGGATTCCCCGATGTGCAATTGCACATCTGAGGTCTGGTGCTAACGCACCATCCCGGAATGACGGAACGAGAATCGCTTCGCTCGCAATGACGGGAAGAGCAATCTGGAAATAGGTCTAAGCCATGCGGAAGACGGATTGCTTCGTCGCTTGCGCTCCCGGCGATGACGAGGCTAACGTCGCCCCGCGCGAATAACTCACTGAGACAGAATTGATGACCCGTATCGCCGTTGGCGGCTTCCTGCACGAGACCAATACCTTCGCGCCGACGAAGGCGACCTATGACGATTTTGTGCATGGCGGCGGCTGGCCGGCAATGGCGTTCGGCGCCGACGTGCTCAAGGTCATGCGCAACATCAATGTCGGGCTGGCCGGCTTTGTCGAGGCGGCGGAAGCGGAAGGCTGGGAGATGGTGCCGACCATCTCCTGCGGCGCCAGCCCGTCGGCGCATGTGACAAAGGATGCCTATGAGCGCATCGTCAAGGTGATGGTCGACGGCATCAAGGCGGCCGGGCCGCTCGACGCGGTCTAC
>JBGPSI010000126.1:0-14601 GCA_041490045.1 Bradyrhizobium sp. | reverse complement strand
GAGGAACTCGGTGATCTCCTGCTTCAGGTGGTGTTTCACGCCCGGATGGCCGAGGAGCAGAACGCATTCGCGTTCGGCGACGTGGTCGAGGCGATCACGCGCAAGATGATCCGGCGGCATCCGCATGTCTTCGCCGACAGGGACGGACGGCTGACGCCCGGCCACGTCACGGAAGCCTGGGACCGCATCAAGGCCGAGGAAAAGGCCGAACGCGCCGCGCGGCGCCCCTCCGGAGAAGCCGCGCCCAAATCGCTGCTGTCGGGCGTGAAAGCCGGGCAACCCGCGCTGACACGCGCCATGGCCCTGCAACGCAAGGCTTCGAGCGTCGGCTTCGACTGGCACGATCCACGCGCGGTGCTGCACAAGATCCGCGAGGAAGCCGACGAGATCGAGGCCGCGCTCGACCGTGGCGATACGCAGGAACTTGCCGCCGAAACCGGCGATCTCCTGTTCGCGCTGGTCAATCTGGCGCGCCATGTCGGCGCCGATCCGGAGGCCGCGCTGGGTGGCACCAACGCCAAGTTCGAACGCAGGTTCGCCTACATTGAACGTGCACTGGCCGCGCAGGGCCGTTCACCGGAAGACGCGTCGCTCGCCGAGATGGACGCGCTGTGGAACGAGGCGAAGGTGAAGGAATAAGTTTCACGTTCCCGACGATCGCTAGGACGATGGCTACATCGCGTGCGGCACGGCGTCGAAGCGGTTGACGACGATATCGCGCTTGGTTTCGTCGACGCGGACGGTCATGTCGAAGCGGCCGTCGTGGAGTTGCTTGTTCAGCACTTCCGAATTGCGATGCAGCCAGCTGATGCCGGCGCCGTCGGCGGCGTCGATCGAAAGGTCCAGCGTGGTGCGCGTGGCCGCCAGCCGCGCCTCGATCGCGGCGAGCAGCGCGTCGATGCCCTCGCCGGTTTCGGCGGAAACCAGGAAACACGGGCGCTCCGGGGGACGACGCGCGGCGATATTCTTCAGGTTCTCGCGCCCATCGGCGTCGAAGCGATCGATCTTGTTCCAGACTTCGAGAATGCGCTGTCCGGCATCGGGATCGATGCCGAGCTGGCGCAGCACGGTGTCGACGTCGCGCTGCTGCGCTTCGGTGTCTTCATGCGAGATGTCGCGGACGTGGAGAATGACGTCGGCCTCCAGCACCTCCTCCAGCGTGGCGCGAAACGCCGCAACCAGCTGCGTCGGCAGATTGGAGATGAAGCCGACCGTGTCCGACAGCATCGCCTTGCCCCCAAGCGGGAGTTTCAGCGCGCGCAAGGTCGGGTCCAGCGTCGCAAACAGCATGTCGGCAGCCTGTACGTCGGCGCGGGTCAGGCGATTGAACAGCGTCGATTTGCCGGCGTTGGTGTAGCCGACCAGCGCCACCACACGGTACGGCACGCGCTGCCGGCCGGCGCGATGCAGCCGCCGCGTGGCCTGGACCTTCTTGATTTCGTTTTCGAGCCGGGTGATGCGTTCGCCGATCAGGCGGCGGTCGGCCTCGATCTGGGTTTCGCCGGGGCCGCCCATGAAACCGAAGCCGCCGCGCTGGCGCTCCAGATGGGTCCATGACCGCACCAGGCGCGAGCGCTGATAATTCAGGTGCGCCAATTCGACCTGCAGCGCGCCTTCCTTGGTCTTGGCGCGGCGGCCGAAGATCTCGAGGATCAGCCCGGTGCGGTCGAGCACCTTGGTGTTCCAGGCCTTCTCGAGATTGCGTTGCTGGATCGGCGACAGCGCGCAGTCCATCACCACCAGCTCGATGTCGTGGCCGGCGATGAGGCCTGTGATCTCCTCGACCTTGCCTTTGCCGAGATAGGTCGCGGGCCTGATCTGGCTGACCGGCGCGATCAGCGCATCCGCGATCGTCAGATCAATGGCGCGCGCCAGGCCGACGGCCTCCTCGAGCCGTGCCTCGGTATCGCGCAGGACATGCTGATCCGTCTGCGCCTCAGGATCGCCGCGGCGCATTCGCAAATAAGGGCCGATGACGATCACCCGCCCGCTGGCATTACCCCCTGCCGACCGCGGACGATCGGCACCCCCTTCGATCTCTCGGGGTTCCAATCAGATCACTTTCAAGCCGGAGCATCCTCGCCGCCTTCGAACAACTGGATCGGAGCGCCGGGCATGATGGTCGAGATCGCGTGCTTGTATACAAGCTGCGAATGACCGTCGCGCCGCAACAGCAGACAGAAATTGTCGAACCAGGTGACAATGCCCTGCAGCTTCACTCCATTGACCAGAAAGATCGTCAGTGGCGTCTTGGTTTTGCGAACGTGATTAAGGAAGGTGTCCTGTAGGTTTTGTGCGCGGTCTGCCGCCATTGTTTTTATCCCGCATTCTTGTTGGTTTCTTTTTTATTGAACCGGTTGCTGCTCTCTTTCGGAACGTCTCCCAGTTGCCCGCACTCCCCTGAGATCCCCCTCCGGGAGGCGCGGCGGCATGATTAGAAGGCAGGCGCGGTTTTTAGGCAAGCCGGTTCACAGGCTTGACATGGAAACACGTGCGCAATTCTCTGAAAAAGCCCACAAAGCAGGCAAATTTCTCAAGAATCCGCATGAAAATGTCGGCGATCCCAGCTCAACCGACCCCAAGCGCCTTGAGCTTGCGATGCAGCGCGGAGCGCTCCATGCCGACGAACTCCGCCGTACGCGAAATATTGCCCGAGAAGCGGCTGATCTGGGCGATCAGGTAGTCGCGCTCGAACACTTCCCGCGCCTCGCGCAGCGGCAACCCCATAATATGCTCACCATTATTGCTGGTCGGCATCGCCGGCACCATGGAGCCGACGTCCTGCGGCAACATATCGGCGGTGATGATCACCTCCGGACCGCCGCCGGCCAGAATCATGACGCGTTCGACATTGTTGCGAAGCTGGCGGACGTTTCCGGGCCAGACATGGGACTGTAATACCGCCATCGCATCCTGGCCGATCTGGCGTTTCGGTAACCCGGTAGCGGCGGAGATCTGATCCATGAAATAATCGATCAGTTCGGGAATGTCCTCGCGGCGCTCCGACAGCGGGGGGACCCGAATCGGCACCACCGACAGCCGGTGATAGAGGTCCTCGCGGAACCGGCCTTCCGCAATCTCCTCTTCCAGGTTGCGCGCCGTCGAGGAGACGATGCGCACGTCGACATTGACCTTGGCAGTGCCGCCTGAGCGCTGGAAGGTCTGATCGACCAGCACGCGCAGGATCTTGTTCTGGGTTTCGCGCGGCATGTCGCCGATTTCGTCGATGAACAGGGTGCCGCCATGGGCTTCTTCCAGCGCGCCGGCCTTGCGCTGTTGCTCGCCATTGGACTGCTCGATGCCGAACAGTTCGACCTCCATGCGCTCCGGCGTGATCGCCGCGGCGTTGATGACGACGAAGGGTCCTTCGGCGCGGGTTGACAGATTATGCAGCGTTCGCGCCGCAAGTTCCTTGCCCGAACCGGAGGGACCGACGATCAGGATGCGGCTGTTGGCCTTGGCGGCCCGCTCGATAGTCTGGCGCAGCTGGTTCATGCAGGCGGACCGTCCGGTCAGAACGCTCGCCGCCGGTGCGAGTTGCTTGAGTTCCTTCACCTCACGCTTCAGGCGCGAGGTTTCCAGCGCCCGCGTCGCCACCAGAATCAGCCGGTCGGACTTGAACGGCTTCTCGATGAAGTCGTACGCGCCGCGCTTGATGGCGGCGACCGCGGTTTCGATATTGCCATGCCCGGAAATCATCACGACCGGCAGATCCGGGTGCTCGCGCTTGATCTGCTCCAGCAACTGGAGGCCATCGAGCTTGCTGCCCTGCAACCAGATGTCGAGAAACACCAGATGCGGGCGGCGGTTGGCGATTTCCGCCAGCGCCGAATCGCTGTCGCGCGCAGTCCGGGTGGTGAATCCCTCGTCGTCGAGAATGCCCGCGACCAGATCGCGAATATCTGCTTCGTCATCGACTATCAGAATATCACTTGCCATGGGTCACGCCTGTCTTGTCAGTTGCCGGTTGCGGCTTCGGTTCTTGTTTCATTGGTGATCGCGCCTGAGGTCCCGTCTGGATTAGTCGCGTCAGGGGAGCTGGTGGTTTCGGAAGCTGGCGCTTTTGTTTCGGGCGCGGCCTCCTTGCTTTCGGCCTTCGCATGGCCCGTTATCGCAAAGCGCAGCCGCATCCAGGCGCCGCGCTGGCCCGGCCTGATGTCGGCGGCATCGTGGAGCTCGATCCGGCCGCCATGGTCTTCCAGCACGCGGCCGACGATCGCCAGGCCGAGGCCGGTGCCCTTCTCACGCGTCGTGACGTAGGGTTCGAGCAGTCGCGCGCGGCTTACCTTCGGCAGGCCGATCCCGTTGTCGACGACGTCGATCAGGATGTCATCGTCCTCGCGCGCGGCGATGACGTCGATACGCCCCTTCCCCAACTCCTCCGCCGGGACCGCTTCGATAGCCTCCGCGGCGTTCTTGATGATGTTGGTCAGCGCCTGCGAAATCAGCCGCCGGTCGAACTGCGCCCGCAACGGATCCTGCTTGATCTCGGCTTCGATATCGATGTCGGGATGCCCGACCCGCATTAGGAATACCGCCTGCCGGACGGTATCGGCAACGTCCTCGCCCTCGATCACGGGCTTGGGCATCCGCGCGAAACGGGAGAATTCATCGACCATCCGCCTGATATCGTCCACCTGCCGCACGATCGTGTCGGTACATTGCTCGAAAACGGCCTTGTCCTCGGTGATGACCTTGCCGAATTTGCGGCGGATGCGCTCGGCGGACAGCTGGATCGGCGTCAGCGGATTCTTGATTTCGTGCGCAATGCGCCGGGCCACGTCGGCCCATGCCGAGGTGCGTTGCGCGGAAACCAGATCGGTAATGTCGTCGAGCGTGATGATGTAGCTGTCGCGCGACTGGCTGGTCTGCTCGGCGCTGACGCGAACCGACAGATTGCGCTCGTGGCCGTCGCGCAGAATCGTGATCTGGCCCTGGACCAGCCGCTGCGTGCCCTCGCGCGCCGTCTTCATCATCTCGTCGAGTTCCGGCAGTACGTCCGAGAGCGGATGACCCAGCGTCTCCGATTCGGCGTGACCGATCAGTTTTTCGGCGGAGCGGTTGAGAATGCCGACGCTGCCCGAGGCATCGACGCCGATAATGCCTGCGCTCGCCGACGACAACACCGCCTCGATGAAGCGGCGGCGGCTGTCGATCAGGTCGCTGGCGTTGACCAGTTCGTCGCGCTGGGTGCGCAATTCCTGCGTCATCTTGTTGAAGGTCTCGCCGAGCTGGGCGAGATCGCCCTCCGACTTGTGCACCGGGACCTGCACATGAAGGTCGCCGGTGGAGACGATGTTGGCGGCGCTCATCAGCCGGCGAATCGGCGTAACCAGCCAATTGGCAAAGTTCAGCCCGATCAGAACCGAAGCCATCAGGATGGTCAGTCCGATCACGGCAAACATCAGCGCGAGCGAC
Source organism: Bradyrhizobium sp. (assembly GCA_041490045.1). Classification (GTDB taxonomy): domain Bacteria; phylum Pseudomonadota; class Alphaproteobacteria; order Rhizobiales; family Xanthobacteraceae; genus Bradyrhizobium. The sequence continues at coordinate 9,183 of JBGPSI010000126.1, read as the reverse complement.
ACCTGCATGCCGAGCCGGCGCGATTCCAGCTCTGCATATTCGGCGACACTGGCCTGCGTTTCGTTGACCTGGGCGACCACGTGCGGATCAAGCAGACGGGCGACGTAGAGGAAAGTGTCGTTGAAGGCGCGCAGCCGGATCACCGCGGCGACGTAATTGCCTTCGGGGAATACCGAGATCTCGGGTTCGGTTTCCTTGACGTTCTTGAGAAATTCCGGTGGCGGCGCGGCAAAGGTCTGGCTTATCCCGGTCTGTGCCGACTCCAGGATCTTACTGTCCTTGTCGATCAGCATCGCGCCCGGCAAGTTGCGCGAGGCGGCACTTGCCGTCAGAAGCTCGCGAAAGGTGCCGCGATCCTGATCGTATAACGGCCTGGCGTGCGAAATATCGTTGGCCATTCCGATGATGTCGCCACGAATGAGTTCTGCATGCTCGTACAGATATGCCCGCGCGACGGTCAGCGAGTTCTGGATCACCTGGCGGGTGGGTCCCGAAAACAGCCGATCGAAGCCCCGGTCGATGGTCACATTGGCGACGATCGCCACCAATACGGCCGGCAACACCGCAATCACGGAGAACAGCCCGACGATCTGGACGTGCAACCGCGCGGCCGCCCGGCCCCGCCGGCGGGCCTGCACCACCTGCCAGAGTTCGCGGATGATGATGCCGACCAATAGCAGGATGATCGCTGCATTGATCAGCATGAAGGAAATGACGACGTCACGGGTCGGCTCGATCCGGGTCAGACCCGTGAGCACGACGAAGGTCAGCAGCGCCGACAGCAGCGCGACGGCGACCACGAACGGCGCCACGAACCTCCAGAGGGACCGCCCCTTGGATTCGACAAACGACGGGGCGAAGGATGCGGCCGAGGTGTCTGCGCTGGTCATTCCGGCAATGGGTATGAGCTGAAGGCCTAACGGTCCGCCGGCAGCGGACTGATGCATTCATATCACAATGTTGCTAAATTACGACAATTCCACGGCGCATAGCGCTGCTTCCACGCGCGTTATGCCGCCGCTTCCAACCACAGCACGCCATCCGGGCCTTCGGGCGCTTGGGAACCCTCAGCTACCGCTGCGGTAGACCTGAATATCCAGATCGCGAATCTTCTTGCGCAGGGTGTTGCGGTTGAGACCGAGCAGGTCGGCGGCGCGGATCTGGTTGCCCCTTGTCGCCGCCAACGCTGCGGTGAGCAACGGCACCTCGATCTCCTTGAGAATCCGGTGGTAGAGGCCCGGCGGCGGCACGCCGTTGGGGAACCCCGAGAAGTGCGACGACAGATAGGCCTCGACCGCGCCGCCAAGGTTATCGACGCCGTGCTGGACGCTGCCGCCCGAGGACACCGCCGGCGGCGCCAGTTCGCCGTCAATGACCGAGCCGGTGATCACATCCTGCGGATAGAGCGCGGCCAGCCGCCGCGCGAGATTTTCGAGTTCACGCACGTTGCCCGGCCAGCGGTGCTGCTTCATGCGTTCCAGTGCCAGCGCATCGAGCTTCTTCGGCGGCAATCCGTCCTTCTCGGCCAGCGCGAAGAAATGCCGGATCAAGTCCGGCAGATCCTCGATGCGCTCGCGCAACGGCGGCAGGCGCAGCGGCACCACGTTGAGGCGAAAGAACAAATCCTCGCGGAACAGCCCCTGCTGAATCAGGATACGCAGATCCTTGTTCGAGGCGGCGACGATGCGCACGTCGGTCTTGATCGGGGTGCGGCCGCCGACCGTGGTGTATTCGCCCTGCTGCAGCACGCGCAACAGGCGGGTCTGCGCCTCCATCGGCATGTCCCCGATTTCGTCGAGGAACAGCGTGCCTCCTTCGGCCTGCTCGAAGCGCCCCGAGGCGCGGGTATTGGCGCCGGTGAACGCGCCGCGCTCGTGCCCGAACAGTTCCGATTCGATGAGATCGCGGGGGATCGCCGCCATGTTGACGGCGACGAAGGGACCGTTGCGGCGCTTGCCGTAGTCGTGCAACGCGCGCGCGACCAGTTCCTTGCCGGTGCCGGACTCGCCGGAGATCATCACGGTGAGGTCGGTCTGCATCAGGCGCGCCAGCACCCGGTAGATTTCCTGCATCGCCGGCGACCGTCCGACCAGCGGAATCGAATCGAACTCGGATTCGTCGACCTGGTTGGCGACCCGCTCCTTCGGCTCCGCCAGCGCGCGGCCGACGATGGCAATCAGTTCCTTGAGGTCGAACGGCTTCGGCAGATACTCGTAGGCACCGCGTTCGGACGCGCGGATCGCGGTCATGAAGGTGTTCTGCGCGCTCATGACGATGACGGGAAGATTCGGCCGCATCTTCTTGATCCGCGGCAACAGGTCGAACGCGTTCTCGTCGGGCATCACCACGTCGGTGATGACCAGATCGCCCTCGCCCTGGCTGACCCAGCGCCACAGCGTGGCCGCGTTCCCTGTCAGCCGCACCTCGTATCCGGCGCGTGAAAGAGCCTGGTTCAAGACCGTGCGGATCGCCGTGTCATCATCGGCGACAAGTATGCTACCTGCGGGCATAGTTCTTATTCCTCATCTTGCGTCCTGTGAGGCAGGCAACGGCGTCCCCGAAACGTCGTCGCGATTGCTTTGGTCGAGATGTTTGGCGGTGTTGAACATGGGGAGCAGCACGCGGAAGATGGTTTTCCGCGGCTGGGATTCGCATTCGATGATGCCGCCGTGATCGCCGACGATCTTGGCGACCAGTGCGAGACCGAGCCCGCTGCCGGTCGGCTTGGTGGTGACGAACGGATCGAACAGATTCGGCAACAGGTCCTCGGGCACGCCGGGACCGTTGTCCTTGACGCAGAATTCGAGCGGCAGTGACACCCGCGATTTCTTTCCGGGCACCGAAAGGCGGACGCCGGGCCGGAACGCGGTGGTGAGCTGGATTTCCGCGTCGGTGCCGAGATCGGCCACCGCCTCGGCGGCGTTCTTCACGAGGTTGAGGAACACCTGGATCAGCTGATCCTGATTGGCCAGTACCGGCGGCAGCGACGGATCGTAGTCTTCGACGAAGCGGATGTTGCGGGCAAAGCCGGATTGCGCCAGCCGCTTGACGTGATCGAGCACGCTGTGAATGTTGACCGGACCGCGCGCCACCGGCCGGTCGTCGCCGAACACTTCCATGCGGTCAACCAGCGTGACGATTCGATCCGCCTCATCGCAGATCAGCCGGGTCAGCATGCGGTCTTCCGAGGAAGCCGCCTGCTCCAGGAGCTGCGCCGCGCCGCGGATGCCCGACAGCGGGTTCTTGATTTCATGCGCAAGCATCGCGGCCAGTGCGATTACCGAACGCGCCGCGCTTCGATGCGTCAGTTGGCGGTCCATCTTGTCGGCGATGGTGCGCTCCTGCAGCATCACGACGATATGGCCAGGCCGCTCGGTCAGCGGCGCGACGTGCAGGTCGACCTGGCGGTCGCCACCGATTCGCGGCGTGCCCAGATCGACCTTGTACTCGTTGACCGGCGAGCCGCTCGATCGCACCTGGTCGATCAGGGCAAGCAGCGGGCTGCCGAACGGCACGAGCTCCTTGAGCGACTGGCGTTGCAGGAATTGCGTCGAGATTTCGAAAAACGATTCGGCGGCCATATTGGCATCGACAATCCTGCCGTCCGGCGCGACCAGCAATACCGGATTTGGCAATGCATTGAGGATGGCATCGCCATCGGACGGGATCGGCCTGCGATGTTCTGCGGCTGAAGTCATGCAGCAGCGCTCCATGCAAAGTCGTCAAACGCATCCTGAAGAGATCTGTCCACACCGGCTGGATCTTCGGACGTCAGAATCCTCGCGCGCCAGGCCTTGAGCGTGGTCGCCGGCGCACGGCCGCATCCCGCAGCGGCCTCGAGCGCCCAGCCGAGATGTTTGCGCGCGTGGCGAAGTCCGATCCGCAGGCCGTAGTGGCTGCAAATCTCTTCATAAAGCGCACGGATATGGGTGAGCTGCTCGGTCAGCGACGGGGGAGCCTCGACCACGCCGCTTTCGAGCTGGCGTGCGATCTGGCCGGGCAACCATGGCTGGCCCTGGGCGCCGCGACCGACCATGACGGCGTCGGCGCCGGACCGCTCAAACGCGGACACCGCGTCCTCGAATGATCTGATATCGCCGTTGACGACGAGCGGAATGCCGATCGCAGCCTTGACGGCGGAGACGGCGCTCCAGTCGGCGACGCCCTTGTAGAACTGGCAGCGCGTGCGGCCGTGCACCGTAATCATCTGCACGCCCGCGGCCTCCGCGCGGCGCGCCAATTCCGGTGCGTTGAGCGAGCGCTCGTCCCAGCCGAGCCGCATCTTCAATGTCACCGGCACTTTCACCGCTGATATCGTCGCCTCGATCAACCTCAGGGCATGATCGAGATCGCGCATCAATGCCGAACCCGACTGGCCGCCCGTCACATGGCGGGCGGGACAGCCCATATTGATATCAATGATTTCGGCACCCCCGGCTTCGGCGATCCGTGCACCCTCAGCCATCCATCTGGTCTCACAGCCCGCGAGCTGGACGACGTGGGGGCCTATTCCGGTTGCCTCGCATCGCAGCAGCGACATCGGCCGGCCATTGACGAGATCGTCGCTGGCTGTCATTTCGGAAACGACGAGTCCGGCCCCGAGCGCTGCCGTCAGACGCCGGAAAGGCGCATCGGTGATGCCGGACATCGGCGCGAGAAAGACCCGATTGGCGATAGTAATATCGCCTATTTTCAACGGCTTAGGGCGAATTATTTCCGAGCCGGTCACGGACTTCTCGTTTCTCTGACAGTCGCCTCATCGCGACCGTCGCGACGCATTTTGCGCACAAATCTTGTGCAGTCAAGTTCCATGCCTACAGTTTAGACAGTTCTGGCATTTGTGCAAGTGCACTGCAGCAAAATATGCTTTTCCCACAGCCATTGGGAATCACTCTGTTTTTGTGTTCCCGGCGTGATAATGGGCAGTGCGCCGACCAATCCCCGCTCCCTCATCAAATCCGGAATCGCCAGTAATTGAGTGCAATGCCGAAATCTGCGCGGACCGCCGCCATTCTTGTCGCCGCCGGACGCGGCCTTCGGGCCGGCGTGGGTGAACCGAAACAATATCGCTCGATCGGTGGGCAGACCGTGATTTTCCGCGCGATGGAACCGTTTTGCCGCCATTCGCAGGTCTTTGCCGTGCAGCCAGTGCTCAATCCCGACGACACCGCCATGTTCAACGAGGCCGTCAGCGGCCTGTCTCATGAGCCGCCCGCCAGGGGCGGGGCGACGCGGCAGGCCTCGGTGCATGCCGGGCTCGAGGCGCTCGCGGGCCATAAGCCCGATATCGTCCTGATCCACGACGCGGCGCGGCCATTTGTCTCGGCCGCAGTGATTTCTCGCGCGATCGAGGCCGCTGGCCGCACCGGCGCGGCGATCCCGGCGATTGCCGTCAACGATACCGTCAAGCTGATTGACGCAAGCGGCAACGTCGAGGCTACCCCGGAGCGCGCGCGGCTGCGCATCGCGCAGACGCCGCAGGCGTTCCGGTTCGATGCGATTCTCGATGCGCATCGCCGCGCCGCGCGCGAAGGCCGCAGCGATTTCACCGACGACGCCGCGCTCGCCGAATGGGCGGGATTGACGGTAGCGACCTTTGAAGGCGATCCTGCGAATATGAAGCTGACGACACCGGAAGACTTTGTCCGCGAGGAAGCCCGCCTCGCTGCCCTTCTCGGCGATATCCGAACCGGGACCGGCTACGACGTCCACGCCTTCGGCGACGGCGACCACGTCATGATCTGCGGCGTCCGCGTGCCGCACACGCGCGGCTTTCTCGCCCATTCCGATGGCGATGTCGGCCTGCATGCGCTGGTCGACGCCATCCTCGGCGCGCTGGCGGACGGGGATATCGGTTCGCATTTTCCGCCGAGCGATATCAAATGGAAGGGCGCGTCCTCCGACCAGTTCCTGAAATACGCGGTCGATCGCGTCACCGCGCGCGGCGGGCGCATCGCCAATCTGGAAGTGACGCTGATCTGCGAGCGGCCGAAGATCGGGCCGCTCCGCGATACCATGCGCACACGGATCGCCGAGATCACCGGCGTGAACGTCTCGCGCGTCGCCGTGAAGGCGACCACCAGCGAACGGCTCGGCTTCACCGGCCGCGAGGAGGGCATCGCCGCGACTGCGAGCGCCACCATCCGCCTCCCCTGGGACGACAAAGGTTGGAGCGACTGACATGAGCGGCAGCGACGCCCGCGCCCTCTCCCGCTCGCTGCTCGATCTTTGCCGGATGCGCAAGCTAACCATCGCTACCGCTGAATCCTGCACCGGGGGCCTCGTCGCCGGCGCACTTACCGACATTCCCGGCTCTTCCGACGTCATCGACCGCGGTTTCGTCACCTATTCCAACGAGGCCAAGCGGGCGATGCTCGGGGTCAAGGCCTCGACGCTGGAGAGTTTTGGCGCGGTCAGCAAGGAGACAGCGACCGCGATGGCCGTGGGCGCGCTGGAGCGCGCCGGCGTCGACCTCGCCGTCTCCATTACCGGCATCGCCGGTCCCGGTGGCGCCACGCCGGGCAAGCCGGTGGGTCTGGTGCATTTCGCGGTCGCCGCCCGTGACGGCCGCATCTTGCATCGCGAATGCCGCTTTGGGGCGATCGGCCGCAGCGCGGTGCGCGCCCGCTCCGTGGTCGAAGTGCTGCGGATGCTGATGGAGCTTGCGCGCGGACCGCAGGCAGCCCCAAAACCGCGCCGCGAAGCCGCCAGCCGGTTGCGTCTGCGCGTGGCGCGCTCGCCACGGCGCAGCGCCGTCAAGCGGCGACGGCCGCCGCGGACGTAAAGCTCGATCAGCTCCGGTTCGCGATTGCCGGCCTTCCATAGATCATGTCCGCGCGCTTCTCGAACGCCGCCGCAAAGCGCTGGAACGCGGTGTCGAACATCGTGCCCATCAGCATCGCCAGCATGCGGCTCCTGAATTCGTAAGCGAGATAGAAGCCGACATCGCAGGAAGTGTCCGACTTCGGCTCGAAGGTCCAGCGGTTCTCGAGATTGGAGAACGGCCCCTGCAGATATTCGACCAGGATTTTCAGATTGGCGCGGTCCAGCGTCACCCGCGTCGTAAAAGTCTCCCGCACCAGCTTGAACGATACCGTCATCTCGCAGATCACGATCTCGGTGCCGTCGGGCTTCGGCGTGCGCTGGCGCACCTTCAGCGCGCTGCACAGCGGCACGAATTCCGGATAGCGCTCGACGTCGGCGACCAGATCGAACATCTGCGGTGCGCTGTGCTTGACCAGACGCCTGGAGTTGAATTTCGGCATCGACCTGACGCTTCAGCGGGATTTTGCCGCGCGCGCCGCCCTGAGCCTGGCGAAATCGTCGCCGGCGTGATGCGACGAGCGAGTCAGCGGGCTCGCCGATACCATCAGGAAGCCCTTGGTATAGGCGACCTTCTCATAGCCGGAGAATTCGTCCGGCGTCACATAGCGCATGACCGCGTGATGCTTGCGGGTCGGCTGCAGATATTGCCCGATGGTCAGGAAATCCACGTCCGCCGAGCGCAGATCGTCCATCACCTGCAGCACCTCGTGACGTTCCTCGCCGAGCCCGACCATGATGCCGGACTTGGTGAAGATGGTGGGATCGATTTCCTTGACCCGCTGCAACAGCCGGATCGAATGGAAATAGCGCGCGCCCGGACGCACGCTGAGATAACGCGAGGGCACCGTTTCCAGATTGTGGTTGAAGACGTCGGGCTTTGCCGCGGCCACGACGTCCAGCGCGCCTTCCTTGCGCAGGAAGTCGGGGGTGAGAATCTCGATCGTGGTAGTCGGGCAGCGGGCGCGGATTGCGCGGATGGTCTTGGCAAAATGTTCGGCGCCGCCGTCGGCGAGATCATCGCGATCCACCGAGGTGACCACGAGATGAGCGAGCCCGAGCTTGAAGGTGGCTTCCGCGACGTGCTCGGGCTCGGAGGCGTCGAGCGCGCCGGGCATGCCGGTCTTGACGTTGCAGAACGCGCAGGCGCGGGTGCAGGTGTCGCCCATGATCATGAAGGTGGCGTGCTTCTTGTCCCAGCACTCGCCGATATTCGGGCAGCCCGCCTCCTCGCACACCGTGACGAGGCCGTTCTCCTTGACGATGTTGCGGGTGTCGGCATAGCCGCGCGTGGTCGGCGCGCGGACGCGAATCCAGTCCGGCTTCGGCGGCGACAACGAATCGGGCCGGTTCACCTTTTCCGGGTGGCGCGGGCGTAGCGGCGTGGCGGAGACTGTATCGACGACGACAACCATGGAATATCCATATCCCTGAGAGGCTTAGCTAATCCGCTTGAAGGGGAATCGCAACCGCCCGGCTTGTTGGTCCGCATGCTTTAGCATATTGCCATTTCCGACGCATTTTTCGCCCCCCAGCCCCGATTTGCAGACCCCCGATCTGGAATGGCTCAAAGCCGCACTTCCGCAAGCCCGACTGCCCCTGATTTGGGCAAACCGATCAAGCGCGGCTTCTTCGGCCGCAGCGTGAATGTCGTCGCGCCGGACCTGATCGGGACGACGCTGCTGGTGAACGGCGTCGGCGGCATCATCGTCGAGGTCGAGGCCTATCATCACACAGAGCCGGCCGCCCATTCGTATCGCGGCCCGACGCCGCGCAACCAGGTGATGTTCGGACCGCCCGGCTTCGCCTATGTCTATCGCTCCTATGGCATCCATTGGTGTGTCAATTTCGTCTGCGAGAAAGAGGGCTCCGCCAGCGCCGTGCTGATCCGGGCGCTTGAGCCGACCCACGGCATTGCGGCGATGCGCCGCCGCCGGCACTTGCACGACGAACGCGCGCTGTGCTCGGGCCCGGGAAAACTCACGGAGGCGCTCGGCATCACGAACGCGCATAACGGACTGGCGCTCGATGCCCCGCCGATCGCGCTGTATGCGCGCACGGAGAAGCCAGAGGTCGTCGCGGGCGTGCGGATCGGGCTTACCAAGGCGGTTGAACTGCCGTGGCGATATGGCCTGAAGGGGTCGAAGTTTCTCAGCAAGCCGTTTTGACGCACAGGTCGAGGGATCGTCATTGCGAGCGTAGCGAAGCAATCCATCGTTCCGCAAGCAAGAAAGCTTGATTGCTTCGTCGCTTCGCTCCCTTGCGCAAACGCTTCGCGTTTGTCGCAGGCAATGACGGCTACCCCAAACACGACTTCGCGTTCCCGCGGCGCAGTGCGCCCGAGTTTTGCAAAACCTTTCG
>JBGPSI010000125.1:0-14611 GCA_041490045.1 Bradyrhizobium sp. | reverse complement strand
CCATCGAAAAGCGCGGCAAGAAAATCAAGGAGCCGGCCGCACTGCCGGCGACGGTCATGGCCGACGTCACCGGCCGCGACGCCGACGGCGAACTGCTCGCCACGCCGGCCGAATGGGATGAAGTCGAAAGCGGCGAACCGCCGAAGATCCGCATCCATGTTCCAAGGCGGGCGCAACCGGGAACGACGCCGGGCGTCGGCGACCGAGCGCTGCTGCGGATCGAGAAACTCGAGGAGCGCGACCGCGACGGCACCGTCTATCGCGGCCGTGTCATCAAGGTCATCGATCACGCCAGGACCCGCGTGCTCGGCATTTTCCGCAAAACTCCGGACGGCGGTGGTCGGCTGATCCCGGTCGACAAGAAGCAGGCCGGCCGCGAATTGAACATCGCGAAAACCGACACCGGCGGCGCCGAGGACGGCGATCTCGTCAGCGTCGATCTGGTGCGCTCGCGGGGTTTTGGCCTTGCCTCCGGCAAGGTCAAGGAGCGGCTCGGCTCCTTGGCGAGCGAAAAAGCGGTCAGCCTGATCGCGATCCATTCCCACGAAATTCCGCAAGCCTTCTCGCCCGCCGCGTTGCGCGAGGCCGAAGACGCCAAACCCGCCGCGCTGAAGGGCCGCGAGGACTGGCGCGACGTGCCGCTGGTGACGATCGATCCGCCCGACGCCAAGGACCACGACGACGCGGTGCATGCGCAACCCGATCCCGACTCGAACAACAAAGGCGGCTACATCGTCGATGTCGCGATCGCCGACGTCGCCTTCTATGTGCGGCCGGGCTCGGCGCTCGACCGCGATGCGCTGACGCGCGGCAATTCGGTGTATTTCCCCGATCGCGTCGTCCCGATGTTGCCCGAGCGCATCTCCAACGATCTCTGCTCGCTGGTGCCGGGCGAACCGCGCGGAGCAGTGGCGGTGCGGATGGTGATCGGAAATGACGGCCGCAAGCGCTCGCACAGCTTTCACCGCATCCTGATGCGCTCGGCCGCCAAGCTCAACTACGCGCAGGCGCAAGCCGCGATCGACGGACGGCCCGACGACACGACAGGTCCCCTGCTCGATCCCATCCTCAAACCGCTCTACGACGCCTATGCGGTCGTAAAGCGCGCACGCGACGAGCGCGATCCGCTCGACCTCGACATTCCCGAGCGCAAGATCCTGCTGAAGCCGGACGGCACCGTGGATCGCGTCATCGTGCCGGAGCGGCTGGATGCGCATAAACTGATCGAGGAATTCATGATCCTGGCCAACGTCGCGGCGGCCGAGATGCTTGAAAAGAAGTCGCTACCGCTTATCTATCGCGTGCACGATGAACCGACGCTTGAGAAGGTTCATAACCTGCAGGAATTCCTGAAAACCCTCGATCTGCCGTTCGCGAAAAGCGGCGCGTTACGCCCCTCTCTGTTCAATCGCGTGCTGGCGCAGGTCAAGGGACACGATTCCGAACCGCTGGTGAACGAAGTGGTATTGCGCTCGCAGGCCCAGGCCGAATACGCCGCCGAGAATTACGGCCATTTCGGCCTGAACCTGCGGCGTTACGCGCATTTCACTTCGCCGATCAGGCGATATGCGGACCTGATCGTGCACCGTGCCCTGATCCGGGGCCTGGGCCTTGGCGAAGGCGCGCTGCCCGAAACCGAGACCGTGGAAACGCTGACCGAGGTCGCCGCCCAGATTTCGCTGACCGAACGCCGCGCCATGAAGGCGGAGCGCGAAACCGCCGACCGCCTGATCGCGCATTTCCTCGCCGACCGCATCGGGGCGACCTTTCAGGGCCGCATTTCCGGCGTCACCCGCGCCGGCCTGTTCGTCAAACTCACCGACACCGGCGCCGACGGCCTGATCCCGATCCGCACGCTCGGCACGGAATATTTCAACTATGACGAGACGCGCCACGCGCTGGTCGGCTCGCGCAGCGGTGCCATGCACCGGTTGGGGGACGTGGTCGACGTCCGTCTGGTAGAAGCAGCGCCAGTCGCGGGCGCGCTGCGGTTCGAATTGTTGTCGGAAGGCAATCTCGTCCCGCGCGGCCGCAGGCGGCCGGGTGTTTCCAAAGCGCAGGCTAAAGCGCATCCCGGCCGCAGCCCGCGCAAGAAGGATCGCAAGCCAGGCAAGGCCAAACCGGGCAAATCGAGGAAAGGCAAGTCATGGAAAACCTGAGCGCCCATCCCGCCGTCTGGACCCGGGAAACCGGTACGGCCGAAAAGCGTGACGTCTGGACCGCGCTGAAGCGCGGCTTTCGCGGTCGCTGCCCGCGCTGCGGCCAAGGCAAGCTGTTTCGTGCCTTCCTGAAGGTCGACGACCATTGTTCGGCCTGCGGCCTCGATTTCTCGCCACACCGCGCCGACGACCTTCCCGCCTATCTCGTCATCGTCATCGTCGGCCACATCGTGGTGCCGCTGGCGCTGATGATCGAAACCAATTATTCGCCGCCGGTGGCGCTGCAACTGGCGATCTACCTGCCGCTGACGCTATTTGCGTCGCTGGCACTGCTGCAGCCCGTGAAGGGCGCCGTGGTGGCGATACAATGGGCGTTGCGCATGCATGGATTTGACGAGCTAAATCCGACAGAATAGCCGGACGATGTGACAACAAGAAACGAAACGGCTGGCGGGAGCGAAATGAACGAGACGGTAAAAAGCGAGACGGTCAAGGAAGAGAAAGAAGCCGATCATCACCCCTATCGCCGCCCGGTCGACGCCGCCACGCTGATCCTGGTCGACCGCACCGTCTCGACGCCGAAGGTCCTGGTCGGCAAGCGCCACGACAAGGTGGTGTTCATGCCCGGCAAGTTCGTCTTTCCCGGCGGCCGCGTCGACAAGACCGACAACCGCGTTCCCGTCGCCGCCCCGATCCCGAAGGCGCTGGAGGAAAATCTCCTCAAAGGCAGCCCGAAAATCAACGCGTCTCGCGCGCGCTCGCTGACGATTGCCGCGATCCGCGAGGCCTGCGAGGAAACCGGGCTTTGCCTGGGACGCAAGAGCAATGGCGCGGCGCCTGCGCTGGAAGGCCCATGGAAGCCGTTTACGGAGGCAGGCCTGCTGCCCGACCCATCAGGCCTGTTCCTGATCGCGCGCGCCATCACTCCGCCCGGCCGTGTCCGGCGCTTCGACACCCGCTTCTTCACCGCTGATGCCTCCGCCATCGCCCATCGCGTCGACGGCGTGATCCATGCCGATGCCGAACTGGTCGAACTGGTCTGGGTCGAGCTCGGCTCGAAGCCGCTCGCCGACCTGCATCCCATGACCAGGAATGTGCTGGGCGAACTCGAAAACCGTCTGGCCACTGGGCCGCTCAGCCACGACGCACCGGTGCCGTTCTTCCATTTCTACGGCGGCAAGATGCAGAAGGACGTGTTGGGGGCGTAGCGCGACTAAGCGCAAGCGTCGTTGCGAGGAGCGCTAGCGACCAAGCAATCCATGTCTCCGCCGATAAAAGCTGGATTGCGTCGCGGAGCCTGTCATCGGGCGCGCGTTCGCGCGACCCGTTGGCTCGCAATGACGGAGAATCATCCTCCCGGCCCCCTGCAAATTGCAAAAATCTTCCTGGCCATCTTGATGGCGCGGCCCTGCGGACTTCCCATCTATTCCTGAACAATAACCACGGCGGAACAGGGCGATGGCACCACGCCAACTCAGGCTCGGCGCGTTCATGCGGCCGGTCAGCATTCATACCGGGGCGTGGCGCTATCCCGGCGCGTGGCCAGACGCCAATTTCAATTTTGGCCATCTCAAGCGGCTGATCCAGAAATTGGAGGCCGGGAAATTCGATGCCTTCTTCATGGCCGACCATCTGGCCGTGCTGAACATGCCGATCTCTGCCCTCAAGCGCAGCCACACCGTGACCTCGTTCGAGCCGTTCACGCTATTGTCGGCGCTGGCAGGCGCCACCGAACGGATCGGGCTGATCGCGACGGGGTCGACCACCTTCGACGAGCCCTATCATGTGGCCCGCCGCTTCGCTTCCCTCGATCACATCTCGGGCGGCCGCGCGGGCTGGAATATCGTCACGACCTCAAATCCTGACGCAGCGCTGAATTTCGGGCTCGACGACCACATGGAGCACGCCGAGCGCTACCGGCGCGCGCGCGAATTCTACGATGTCGTGACGGGCTTGTGGGATTCCTTCGCCGACGACGCCTTTGTCCGGGACGTCGAAGCGGGCCTTTATTTCGATCCCGCCAAAATGCATGTCCTCAACCACAAGGGTAAATACCTGTCGGTGCGCGGGCCGCTCAACATCGCCCGCCCGGTGCAGGGCTGGCCGGTGATCGTGCAGGCCGGCGCGTCGGAAGACGGCAAGCAGCTCGCGGCGGAGACGGCGGAGGCCGTGTTCACCGGCGGCGGCAGCCTCGCCGACGGGCAAAAGCTCTATGCCGACATCAAGGGCCGCATGGACAAGCTCGGCCGCAACCGCGACCATCTCAAGATCCTGCCGGGCGCCTTCGTCGTGGTCGGCGACAGCGTCGAGGAGGCACGCGAGAAGCGCGCCTTGCTCGACAGCAAGGTGCATTACGACAGCGCGATCGCCTCGCTCTCGGTTCAGTTGGGCACCGACGCCTCCGGGTTCGATCCCGACGGGCAGTTGCCACCGATCCCGGAGACCAATGCTTCCAAGAGCGGCCGGCAGCGGCTGGTCGACGCCGCAGCCCGCGACAAGCTCACCGTGCGCCAGCTCGCCCAGCGCGTCGGCGGTTATGGCGGGCTGTCTTTCGTCGGCACACCCGCAACCATCGCTGACCAGATGGAGGAATGGCTGTTGGGCTTCGGCTGCGACGGTTTCAACATCATGTTCCCGTTCCTGCCCGCCGGCCTCGACGATTTCGTCGACAAGGTGGTGCCGGAACTGCAGAAGCGCGGGATTTTCCGGACCGAGTATGAAGGCCGCACCCTGCGGGAGAATCTGGGACTGCCGAGGCCGAAAAACCGGTTCTTTGAGGGTTAGCGCATATTCCGCAAAACTGGACACCGGTTTTGCGATCGGAATACGCGCAAAAACATGAATTCCGCACGGAATCGGGCCGGGTTTTGTCGGCAAAACCTTGACTTTGGGCGGTTTGAAGCTAGGTTGCCCGGCAAATGCGGGCCGATTGGCCGGCTCCCAATTCCCCTGATATTTGAGGTCCTGAACATGGCCAAAGCGGTCACCATCAAGGTCAAGCTCGTTTCCTCGGCGGACACCGGCTTCTATTACGTCGCCAAGAAGAATTCGCGCACCATGACCGACAAGCTGGTCAAGAAGAAGTACGACCCGGTCGCGCGCAAGCACGTCGAATTCCGCGAGTCCAAGATCAAGTAAAAATCGCGGGACTGCTACTGACTTCGACGGGGCCTTAACGGCCCCGTTTTTATTTGCCGCACGTTTTGTCTTGACGCGTTTTCTTAACGCGAACCGGTCTCCGCTTCGCTCGAAACCGCTATGCCGTGGCCGCCAGAGGCGGACGCGTTGGCCGGATCAGCGCGAACGCCACCTGCACGATGCCGGCCGCCAGGCCCACCGCGACGCCGATCCGCCACGCCAGGGTGTAGGAGCCGAGCTGGTCGTAGATCAATCCTCCTCCGTAAGCGCCGAGGAAACTGCCGAGCTGATGGCTCATGAAGGCGAGCCCCTGGATCATTGCCTGCCATTGCAGCCCGAACAACTCGGCGACCGCGCCCGCCACCAGCGGCCCGACGCCGAGCCACAAAAATCCCATCATCGCGCCGAACACCAGCGTCGTCGCCTCCGACGGCGGCAGCATGAAATACCAGGCCAGCACCAGCGATCTCGCGATGTAGATGCCGCCGAGCAGCGCCAGCTTGTTCCAGCGCTCGCCGGCCCAGCCGAAGAACAGGCTGCCGAGCACGTTAAAGCCCCCGATGACACCGAGCGTCTCCGCGCTCAGCATCGGGTCCATGCCGCAGATCGCCAGATAAGACGGCAGATGCGTGGTGATGAAGACGAGCTGCATGCCGCAGACGAAATAGGCCGATGTCATCACCACGAAGGACGCATTGCCGAATGCGACTTTCACCGCTACCGCGGCCGAGGTGTCGGCGATGTCGTCATGCGCCCGTGGCGGCAGCGGAATTTTGTCCACCCGGCCTGCGACCCACGCCGCCGGCAGCAGCGCCAGCGACAGGATCACGAAACCGATCAGGCCGATGCGCCAGCCGTAGCCCTCATTCAGGATCTGCCCGAGCGGCGCCGACAGCAGCGCGCCCAGCGAGCCGGCCGCCGAAACCATGCCGAGCACCGTGCTCCGCACGGTCGCGGGCACCGCGCGCGCCGCCACCGACATCGCGATGGCCGCCGCGGTACATGCCAGCGACATTCCGATCAGCACGCCCGCACCGATCATGACACCGACAAAACCCTGCGCGGCCGCCATCAGCGCGAGGCCCGCAATGTAGAATGCCGCGCCCGCCATCATGATGGAGCGAAAGCCGTAGCGCACCGTGAAGGCGCCGGCGAGCGGCTGCAGGAATCCCCAGGCGAGGTTCTGTACTGCGATCGCGAGCGTGAAATCCGATACCGAAATTCCGACGTCATGGGTCAGCGGCTGCAGGAAAATGCCGAGGCTCTGGCGCAGTCCCATGCTCAAGGAGAGCATCAGCGACGTGCCGATCAGGATGGGGAGCGTGGGACGGAGCAGTTGCAGCAGGGGCATTTTTCTTGTTCTCCCTCGTGGCCGCCGGTTCGAAAACCGCGTCCCGCCGTCGCGCCGGGCTTGATTACACCGGTCTGTGTAATTAAGATGCAGCCGGCTGCTCCTGTCAAGGGCCAAACAACACAGGTCTGTGTACAGATGTCCCGGTCCGGAAAAACCGACATGAAGGAGCGGATTCTGGAAACCGCCGACCGCCTGTTCTATCTGCGCGGCATCCGCGCCGTCGGCGTCGATACCATCGCCGCCGAAATCGGCATCTCCAAGCGCACGCTCTACAACCACTTCCCCTCGAAGGACGCATTGATCAGGGCTTATCTCGAGCGGCGCTTCACGCGGGCTCCCGCGTCCGACAAGCCGCCCGTCGAACAGATCCTGGGAACGTTCGATCGGCTCGAGCGGGGTTTCGCCAGCAAGAGCTTTCGCGGCTGCCCGTTCGTCAACGCGGTGGCCGAACTCGGGGCGGAGGACCGGACCGTCAAGAAGATCGCCATCGCATTCAAGGAAAGCCGCCGCCTCTGGTTCCGCGACCTGTTGCTGCGGCTCGATGTCCCCGATCCGGAAGGCCTTGCGACCCAGCTCACGCTGCTGGTCGACGGATCGATCGCGCAGGACCTGGTGCGCGACGATCCCTCGATGGCGCGCGCGGCGAAAGAAGCCGCGCGCGTGTTGCTCAGCCATGCCGGCGTCGGGGTTGGCGAAGCGGACGCCTCGGAACACCCTCACGTCGAAATCGGCAAGCGGAATTCCTGATCGCGGAATTTCCGCGCGGCTCATTTCTCACACGCGCGGTCGCTAGCAGTCTCGGCCGCGCCAGGCCGGAAAACAAAAACTCCGATTGCATTTTAATCGGCCGATCATCTCGGATTGAAGAATTCGAGACCAATGCGTGCGCATAGCAGGCAATCGACGCCGTTTTAAGAAGAGCGCCGCAAAATTTTAGAATTGTCCATCTTTTCCAGCGAAGAGTTGCGCAGGCCCACTGATGGGCCGTTTGCCTTGTACATTCAGTCAACCAGGGAAATGCCGGTGCATAACGAACAATCAATCCAGTCCCGTCTCGATTTCATCGGCATCGACCAGGCGACGCGCGCATCGTTGCGCGAATTGCAGCCGCTGATCGCAGCGGCGTTGCCGGCAATTCTCGATCAGTTCTACGCCCACGTCACGAAATATCCCGAGATTGCGAAATTGTTTTCGAGTGAGGCGGCCATCCGGCACGCCAAGGAAGCCCAGATCAAGCACTGGATGACGATCTCGGCTGCCTCTTTCGACAGCAGCTACGTTCAATCGGTGAGGCGGATCGGTCAGACGCACAATCGGCTCGGTCTTGAGCCGCGCTGGTATATCGCGGGCTACAGCATGATCGTGAGCGGGCTGCTGCGGGAAATCGGGGCGAAAACCACGCAAGGCTGGTTCGCAGGCGGCGCATCGCGGGAAAAAGGCGCCGCGCTGCAGGGCGCCATGACCCGCGCCGCGATGCTCGACATGGATCTTGCGGTCTCGGTCTATCTCGACGCGGCCAGAGAGCAGCAACAGGCGACGGTGCAGAGGCTGGCCCGGGATTTCGAGACCGCCATCGGTGAAATCATCAACACGGTTTCCTCCGCTTCGACGGAGCTCGAAGCATCCGCCGGCAGCCTGACCCGAACAGCCGAAATGACCGAGCAGCTTTCGGCCACCGTTGCGTCCGCCTCGGACGCAGCCTCGGCCAACGTGCAGTCTGTCGCATCGGCGACCGAAGAATTGACATCGTCCGTGAACGAAATTGGCCGTCAGGTGACAGAGTCAGCGGCCATCGCCGAGGAAGCCGTGCACCAGGCCAAGCAGACCGATTCGGATATCAGCGAGCTCTCGCGCACGGCCGAGCGCATCGGCGACGTGCTCAAGCTCATCACTTCCATCGCCGAGCAGACCAACCTTTTGGCCCTGAACGCGACCATCGAAGCCGCGCGCGCCGGCGATGCCGGCCGCGGCTTCGCCGTGGTCGCCTCGGAGGTCAAGGCGCTCGCCGCCCAGACCGCCAAGGCCACCGAGGATATCAGCCAGCACATCCAGGGCATCCAGACGGCCACCGAGGCCTCGGTGACGGCCATCAGGAAGATTGGCGGCACCATCCAGCGGATCTCCGAGATTGGCGCCACTATTGCCGCCGCGGTCGAGCAACAGAACGCTGCGACCAGCGAAATCTCGCGCAACGCCCAGGAGGTGGCTGGCGCAACGGCCAGGGTCGCGACCAACATCAGCGAGGTAAGCCGCGGGGCCAGCGAGACCGGCTCGGCGTCGTCGCAAGTGCTGTCATCGGCGCAGTCGCTCTCCTCCGAGAGCAATCGGCTCAAGCTCGAAGTCGGCAAATTCCTCGACACCGTTCGCTCGGCGGCGTGATCGCGCGAACCCTTCGAGATCATTGCCCAGCCGACCGGGACCTGCCGCAGGCGGTCCCTGTCGGCAAGCGCGCTGCTGCTTCCTGAAGCCGCGTTTAGCTGTTAGCGTCGGCCGTCCGAGTGCAATCCAACAAGACAAAATTCCGTCCGGTGAGATGGCGGAGGCGAGCGCCCCGTGTCATCCGGCTGCGGCGAGAGGAATGATAATGCAAGACATGAAAGTGACCGCCACCGGCTACGATTTCAAGCCGGCCCACGCCGCCATGCAGCGCCTCGTTGACGGCAACATCCTGCCCGGCGTTTCGTCGGCGGTGCTGGTCGGCAGGGATCTGGTGGATGTGAATTGCGTCGGATGGGCCGACAAGGAAGCACAGACGCCATTGCGGACCGACCACATCTTTCGCGTCTTCTCCAATACCAAGCTGATCACCTCCTGCGCGGCGCTGCTGCTGTTCGAGCAAGGCCGTTTGCATCTGGACGATCCGATCGGGAAGTTCATTCCGCAGCTTGCGAACCGAAAGGTATTGCGCCCCGGCGCAACTTCATTGGACGAGACGGAGCCGGCCAAGGGGCCGATCACCATCCGTCATTTGTTGAGCCACAGTTCGGGACTGAGCTACGGAATTTTCGATCCCGGCACGGCCATTTTCAAAGCCTATAATGAGCGCAAGATGCTCAACCCCGCGACCCCGCTGTCGGATATGATCGACCAGCTGGCGGACCTGCCGCTGCTCTATCATCCGGGAACCTCGTGGGAGTATTCGGTCGCGACCGACGTGACGGCCCGGTTGGTGGAAATCGTCGGCGGCCAGCCGTTCGATCAATTCATCCAGGCGCGAATCCTCGGGCCGCTTGGCATGGTGGACACCGCCTTCGTGGTGCCGGAGAAGGATCGAGACCGGTTCGCCGCATACTACGCCGGCGCCGACTTGATGGACCCCATGAAGCCCGGGCTGACGCGGACGGATAACTCGCCCTATCCGGGTGCTTATCTGCGTCCCGTCCCGAGGTTCAATGGCGGTGGCGGCCTGGTCTCAACCTTGCCCGACATGGTGGCGCTGATCCGAAGCCTGCTTCCGGGCGGTCCGACCCTGCTCAAACCAGAAACGATTGCGCTGATGATGGACAACCAGTTGGCCGACGGTGTGTGGATGCGCTTTCCTATGACGGGCGAACTTCCCGGCAGGGGATATGGGCTCGCCGGCGGGCTGATCCTGAAGCCCTCGCCGTTCGATCATCCGGATTCGGCAGGAGAATTCTATTGGGGCGGAATAGCGGGCACGCAATGGTGGATTTCACCGAAGGCGAATGTCGCGGGCCTGATGATGACGCAGCGACAGATGTCGTTCATGCATCCCTTTGCCTTCGAATTCAAACGGCTGGCGTATGAAGCGGCAAGGCGCGCGCGCTGAGGCAGCGCGCCACGAGCATGATTCAATCGAATTGAATCATACTCGTGGTCCATCTTCCTTTTTGAGCATGATTTTTCCGGAAAACCGGTGCCCACTTTTCCGGATCGTGCTCACGCCGCCTGCGCCACCACGCGGTTGCGGCCGTCATGCTTGGCGCGGTAGAGCGCGATATCGGCGCGCTTGAGCACGTCGGCGACGGCTTCGCCCTTCAGCTCCAGCGTCGACAGGCCGATCGAGATCGTGACCTCGATGCGCTTGGTTCCCTTGTTGACGGCGAACGGCTCGCCCGCGATCGAACGGCGCAGCCGTTCGGCCACCATGCCCGCGACGTGCAGGTCGGTTTCCGGCATCACGATGACGAACTCCTCGCCGCCGTAGCGGCAGGCGAGATCGATGCCGCGGATCGATTTGCGGATCCTGACCGCGAATTCGCGCAGCACGTCGTCGCCGGCGTCGTGGCCGAAATTGTCGTTGATCGCCTTGAAGAAATCGATGTCGAGCATCATCAGCGCGAGCGGCTTGCCGCGGCTCGAGGCCTGTTCGGCCAGCGTACTGAGATGGCTTTCCATGTAACGGCGGTTATGCAGGCCGGTCAGCGCGTCGGTGATCGCCATCTCGATCGAGTTCTGCATATTGTCGCGCAGATCGTCGGTGTAGCGGCGTTTGCGGATCTGTGTGCGCGCCCGCGCCAGCAATTCGTTCTTGTCGACCGGGCGCAGCAGGTAATCGTTGACGCCGATCTCGAGCCCGCGCAGCAGCCGCGCATTGTTGTCGGCGTCGGCGATGGCGAGAATGGGGACATGCCGGGTGCGCTCCAGCGAGCGCACCTGGCTGCACAGCCGCAAGCCGTCGAAATTGTCGAGCCCGAGCGAGACGATCAGGAGATCATAGTTGCCGTCGGCGGCGTGAAACAGCGCCTCCGCCGGATTGGTCTCGACGTCGATGCTGTGCTCGGTGGAAAGCACCGGCGCCAGCCGTTCATAGGACGACGGCCGGTCGTCGACCAGGAGAACGCGACCGCCCTTCCCGGTATCGGCCACCGCACTTCGCTCCGGCACCTGAACGCCGATCTCGAGCGAGGTGATGGCGCGCATGCGCAACTCGTCGGTCATCATCTTGAGCCGGGTGAGCGAACGCACCCGCGCGATCAGCACGATGTCGGAAACCGGCTTGGTGAGAAAATCGTCGGCGCCGGCCTCCAGCCCGCGCACGCGGTCGGCCGGGCTGTCCAGCGCCGTGACCATGACGACCGGAACGTAATGCGTGGCCGGATTGGATTTCAGCCGGCGGCAGACCTCGAAACCGTCCATGTCGGGCATCATCACGTCGAGCAGGATGATGTCGCATTCGGCGCGCGCGCAGACCGCCAGCGCCTCGGCGCCGCTGGAGGCGGTCAGTACATCGAAATATTCAGCCGACAGCCGCGCTTCCAAGAGCTTGACGTTGGCGGGGACGTCATCGACGACCAGAACACGCGCGGACATCTAAATTCCCCTACCCGATAAACCGTCGAACCGTTTCAATGAATTTGCCGACCGAGATCGGCTTTGACAAATAAGCTTCGCAGCCGCCCTCGCGGATGCGTTCTTCGTCGCCCTTCATGGCAAAGGCAGTAACCGCGACGATGGGAATCGAACGCAGCTCCGGATCGTCCTTGATCCAGCGCGTGACTTCGAGACCCGAAACCTGCGGAAGCTGGATATCCATCAGAATGAGATCGGGATGGAGCTTGCGCACGAGATCGAGCGCCTCGAAACCATTTGACGTGCCCGAGGTCTGATAGCCGTGCGCTTCCAACAGATCGCGAAAGAGCTTCATATTGAGCTCGTTGTCCTCCACGATCAGGACGGTTTTTGCCATCCCGTCCCTCCAATCCCCAAGATGCCGGTCCGGAGTGCGGTGCACCGGGTACCGCCGCCGGACGTGCCAAAAAGTGAATTCAAACTAGCGCCAGATTCGCTCTAACCCGTTAAGCTCGCCTGCCATCTTTACGCGGAGTGGTTTCCACTTGCTTGAACACATTCCGCAGACTCGGGCATGATGGTTTCAAAATAGAGACCATAAGTTAGCGAAAGGCAAATATTCGGGTTGAAAAAGCCAGTTAAAAACCCCCGCGAAGTGGCTGAAATCGTTGCGATTCAGGCGCTTTCCTTCATTGCCGGCGAGCCCGAGCGGCTGGGCTTGTTCCTGGCGGAGAGCGGAATCGGCCCGGAGACTCTGCGCAATGCCGCCGCCGACCCGCGATTTCTGGCCTCCGTGCTCGATTTCGTGATGCGCGACGATGCCACCGTGAAGGCGTTCGCGAAGGTCTCCCAGCTTCACCCCACCAACATTGCAGCGGCCCACCAGGCGCTGAACGATCCCGACTGGGAGCGCGATGTGCCGTGACTTCAACCGCGCCGGCAATGGGAGGCCCGACCTGCTTTTGCCGGGACTGTCTCCATGATCTGGACATCGCGGCCCGCCGATGCGGCGAATGCGGCTCCCCTCGCCTGGTGCGGCATCACGCGCTAGCGGCGCTGACGCTGGCCCATATCGACTGCGACGCGTTCTACGCCACCGTCGAGAAGCGCGACAATCCCGACATCGCCGACAAGCCCGTGATCATCGGCGGCGGCAAGCGCGGCGTGGTCTCGGCCGCCTGCTACATCGCCCGCACCTTCGGTGTCCGCTCGGCAATGCCGATGTTCAAAGCCCTGGCGCTGTGTCCGTCCGCCATCGTCATCCGGCCGGACATGGCGAAATATGTGCGGGTCGGCCGCGAGGTGCGCCATGCCATGCAGGCGCTGACCCCGCTGGTGGAGCCGCTGTCGATCGACGAGGCGTTTCTCGATCTCGCCGGCACCCAGCGCGTGCACGGCATGATTCCGGCAAAAGTGCTGGCGCGGTTCGCCCGCGAGGTCGAGCGCGACATCGGCATCACCGTTTCGGTCGGGCTGTCCTGCAACAAATTCCTCGCCAAGATCGCGTCCGACCTCGACAAGCCGCGCGGTTTTGCCACCCTCGACCAGGACGAGGCCCGCGCCATGCTGACCGAAAAGCCGGTCGGTTTCATTTTCGGCGTCGGACCTGCGACCCAGGAACGGCTGGTCCAGCGAGGCTTTCGCATCATCGCCGATCTGCAGCGCGCGGATGAAACCGAATTGATGAAGCAATTCGGCAGCGAAGGCCGCAGGCTGTGGCGGCTGGCGCGCGGCATCGACGACCGCCTCGTGGAGGCAGAGAGGGGCGCCAAGACCATTTCCAACGAGACCACATTCGAAAACGACATTCGCGATTTCGCCACGCTGGAAAAGACCCTGTGGCGGCTGTGCGAAAAGGTATCCTCGCGACTGAAGAGCAGCGAACTTGCGGGATCCACCATCACGCTGAAACTGAAGACCGCCGATTTCCGGCAGCGCACCCGCTCGCAATCGATTCACGCGCCGACGCAGCTGGCGGCGAAGATCTTTGCGACCACCCGGGAAATGCTCGCGAAAGAAATCGACGGCACCGCGTTCCGCCTGATGGGCGCCGGCGTCAGCGCGCTGCGGCCGGGGTCGCAGGCAGACGACACCGACATGCTCGACCGCCGCTCGGCGCACGCCGAACGCGCCATCGACGATCTGCGCAAGAAGTTCGGCAGCACCGCCGTGATCAGGGGCATCGCTTATGACGGGCCGGAAAAAGCCGAGTAGCGTCACCCCCGTGTCGCGGCCCTATCGCGGCCATACGAGGTGCCACGCCGTCCGGCCTGCCTCACCCCGGGAACGGCCGGTGAATTTATGCCTCAATTGGGGTGCACAATATTGCGATGAAAAAGGCCGTCGTGCTTCTGCTTCTCTTTAACGCGTTGATGGGGCGCGCCTTCGCCGCCGATCACTCATTGGCTGCGAAGATGCTGGAGAACGCCGCGATCAATCACGACCTCGCCCGAATTCGAATGACGTTCGAACGCGATATTCAGCGCCCGTACGACCCTTCAACCAAGGAAAACAAATCCGGCGCTGATGGAGCAAACGCCAAACCCGCGGCACCTTGACTGATCACGCGCCGCGGCATCGAGCCGCGTTGCTAGTGGAGCGACTCTAACGCTTGTTTCCCGCGTTTGACAGCGGCGAGGACGCGTTTTGGATCGGCGGTCCATACGAAGGGTTTGGGATCGGCGTTTGTCTCGGCGACGAAGCGGTT